>JAUIDW010000135.1 GCA_030428395.1 bacterium
CGCGCGCTCGAGGTCGCGCTCGAGGCGGCGGCCGTGGGCGGCGCTCGGCACGAGGCGCGCGCGCGCCAGGTCCAGCTCGGCCGCGAGGTCGCGCTGGCGCTCCGCCAGCAGCATGGCCGCGGCCTCGGGCGTCACCCACGGGGTGCGCGGCGGCACGCGCCCGGCGCAGGCCAGGCACGGCACCACGCCGACGGCGCTGTCGCACGGCTCGGCCGAGTCGGTGCGCAGGCGGAAGGCCACGGGGCAGCTCGTCCAGGCGTCGTGCAGCGTGACCACGGCCGGGACGCCGCAGCGCGCCGCCGTCGCCACGAGGTCGCGCGACAGCCGGATCCAGTGGTGCACGTGCACGACGTCGGGCCGCACGTCGCGCAGCACCCCGGCGAGGGCCGCGGCGGCCGGCGGGAAGAGGCTCTTCTGCCAGTGGTCGAAGTAGAGGTCCGAGCGCGCGATCCGCAGCACCCGCAGCGCCCGCCCCGTGGCCGGGTCGCGGTCGGCGGCCTCCGCCACGCTCGCCGCGGGCGCGCCGTCCGCGGCCGCGGCCCGGGCCAGCGTCCCGGCGACGACGGTGACCTCGTGGCCCCGCCCGGCCAGCGCGCGGGCCTGGTCGCGCACGGTCAGCTCGACGCCGCCGACGAGCTCCGGCGGGTAGCCGTGAGCGACGAGGACGACCCTCACCCCGCGTCGTCCTCCGCGAGCCGCCGGGCCCGCAGGGCGTCGACGGCGTCGAAGTACACGGCCTCCATGCGCTCGGCGTCGACCTCGACGCGGTGGATGCCGCCGTCCATCGACAGCGCGCGCAGGCGCCCCGGGTCGGCGATCAGCTCGCCGAGGACGCGCGCCAGGTCCGCGGCGTCGCCCGTGGCGAAGCGGAAGCCGGTGCGCCCCTCCTGCACGAGCTCGGCCATGCCGCCGATGTCGCTGACGACCAGCGGCGTGCCGGTCGCCATGGCCTCGGCGATGACCAGCGGCGAGTTCTCGTACCAGACGCTCGGCACGACCAGCAGGTCGACCTCGGCCAGGGCGCCGGGGACCTGGTCGCGGCGCAGCTCGCCGCGCAGCTCGGCCCCGACGCGGGCCGCCGCGGACTCGAGCTCGCGCAGGTACCGCGGGTGGTGGCGGCGCGGGCCGTGCAGCACGAGCCGCGCGCGCGCGCGCAGCTCCGCGGGCAGCCGCCCCCAGGCCTCGAGCAGCACGTGCGCCCCCTTGGCGGGGATCAGGCTGCCCAGGAAGCCGACCCGCAGGCGCTCCGAGGGCGTCTTGGGCCGCGCCTGGAAGGCCGACAGGTCGACGCCCGTCGGCAGGAAGCGCACGCGCTCGGCCGGCAGGCCCCACTCGACCATGCGCTCGCGCAGGAAGCGGCTGGGCGACAGGAACAGGTGCACGGCCGCCTGCAGTCGCTCGCGCAGCTCCGCGGAGCGCTGCTCGACCTCGGCGCGGCGCCGGGCCACGCGCACGGGGTCGAGGCGCGCGCGGTCGAAGGGCACCTGCCGCGAGGGCTTCAGCGCGGAGCGCGAGACGCGCCGCGCCGCCGGGCCCAGGTCGATCCCGGTCTTGTCGTGCAGCCCGGCGAGCAGGCGCCCGGTGCCGCGCTCCAGGCGGGTCTGCGAGAACTTGAACTGCGCCAGGCACTCGGCGCAGCGCGCCGTGTCGATGTCGTGGCAGATGCTCTCGTCGGCGTGCACGCGCTGGCCGTAGCGCGCGCACTGCAGCCAGTAGTCGTGCAGCGTGAACACGACCGGCAGGAAGCGCCGCGCCGCCTCCTCCACGCAGCCGACCGACAGGTACAGCAGGTGGTGGAAGTGCACGACGTCGGGCTGCAGCCGGTCGAGCACCGCGCCGAAGATCGGGTCGATCTCCGGGTGGTCCCAGGTCTGGCGGAAGTCGTCGTAGTAGAGGTTGTTGATCAGCTCGGTGACCGGCAGCCCGCCGTGCTCGCGCTCGCGCAGGGTCAGGTCGGGCAGGCCGACGTCCTTCTCCGCCGTGAAGACCTGCACGTCGTGGCCGCGGCGCTGCAGGTGCTGGCCGAGCTGGAGGGTGTACACCTCCGTCCCGCCGGTGTGCGCCGGGAGGAAGTTGTGGGCGACGAGCAGGACGCGCATGGCTCGAGGGGACTCTAGCAGGACGGCGGGCGCGCCCTCAGCCGGCCAGGCCGCGCGCGCAGCGCCACCACGCCGAGAGGGCCGCGTCGAGCCAGCGCGCGAGGCGCGCGGGCCCCGGCTTGCCGAGCAGGTGCGGGGCGAAGGTCAGCGGGCCGCCGACCAGCAGCTCGCGGTCCGGGCGGCGGCGCGCGGCCTGCACCTGCCGGCGCAGTCCCAGGGTGCCCGGCAGCGTCGCGAGGAAGGCCCCCTTGCCGCGCAGCCAGGGCCCGAGCCCGCCCTGGCGCGCGCTGAAGAGCGCCCACACCAGCTCGTACAGCAGCAGCCCCGGGGCGGCGACCAGCAGCGTCCGCAGGCGGTAGTTCTTGGCCAGGAACATCCAGCGGTTGCGCGAGTGGAAGAACACCCGCGAGCCGGGGTAGCGCCCCGCCTCGCGGAAGCTGATCCCCGGGGTGCCCGCCTTGTGGCGCACGCGCGCGTCCTCCGCCGACAGCACCGCGTACCCGGCGAGCCGCAGGCGCAGCGACAGGTCGAGGTCCTCGAACAGGATGAAGAAGCGCTCGTCGAACCCGCCCGCGCCGAGCACCGCGTCGCGGTCCACCAGCAGGCACACCGACACGGCGCCGTCCACCGGCACGACGCCGCGGCCCTCGGCCTCGGCCAGGGGGCGGTAGAAGTTGCGCAGCGCGAGCAGCCCGACGTAGTGGAACGCGCCGCCGTCGTAGTGCACCCGGTCGGGCTCGTCGTACAGCACGTTGCGCGTCTGCACGAGCGCGGCGGGCTCCGGGCCCGCGGCGGAGAGCGCCTCCAGCAACCGGTCGAGCACGTCGGGGTCGAGCACCGCGTCGTTGTCCACCAGCAGCACGCGCCCGTTCCGCGCGGCGCGCAGCCCGGCGTTGCGCGCCGCCGCCGGGCCGTCGTTCGTGTCGAGCGCCAGCACGCGCGCCTCGGGGTAGCGCTCGGCGAGCAGCGCCCGGCTGCCGTCGGTCGAGGCGTTGTCGACCACGATCAGCTCGTCCAGCGCGCGCGTCTGGGCGCGCAGGGCGTCGAGGCACTCGGGCAGGTACGCCTCGCCCTCGTAGTTGACGACCACCGCGGAGACGGGTCCCGCCGCCGGCGGGGAGGCGCCCCCGCGGGCCGGGGACGGTCCCCCGGCGGGCCCGGGCTCTCGGCTGGCCGCGCTCAACGCAGCGGCAGCTCGAAGTCGGGGGACGTGACCGGCTGGCGCCGGCGCAGGCAGTACGGCACGTTCGCCAGCACCGACAGGCCGGCGCGCGCGACGATCCAGAACCCGCCCGGCGTCTCGCGCAGCGAGCGGCCGATGCCGATCGTGCCCGTGGCGTCGGTCACCTCGCCGTCGGACTCGCGCGAGCCGGAGCGCAGGACGACCTGCGTGAAGGCCAGCCACGGCAGGCGCAGCAGGTCGCGCAGCGGGGCGTACTTCAGCATCGTCAGCCACACGTTGCGCGAGTGGTAGTACAGGCTGCGGCGCCCCATCTTGATGCCGAAGGGCGTGCGGTGGAACGTCTCGACCTGCGGGTACTGCAGCACGCGGTAGCCCAGGTTCAGCAGCCGGCACGTCAGGTCGCGCTCGTTGCCGTAGATGAACAGGCGCTCGTCGTAGTACCCCGCGCGCCGCAGCGCCTCGGTGCGCGCCAGGCTGGCGCACCCGCGGAAGGTGCTCATGTAGCGCTCGCGGTTCACGGCCTCCGACAGCCGGTAGCTGTCGGGCGTGCCCGGCTCGACGACCTTGGTCGACAGGATCGCCGTCGTCTCCGGCTCGGCCAGCAGGCGGTGCGTGGTCTTCTCGAGCCACTCCGGCGGCATCACGATGTCGTCGTCGAGGATCGCGGTCAGCTCGGTGCGGCTGGAGGCGAAGCCGACGTTGAAGGTCTCGCAGGCGCCGTAGCGCGAGTGCGGCATCACGATCAGCCGGACCTCCGGGAACTCGGCGCGGATCATGTCCGCCGTGCCGTCGTCGGAGCAGTTGTCGACGACCACGATCTCGGCGAAGGGCAGCGTCTGCGCGCGCAGCGCCTCGAGGTTCGCGCGCACGTCGTCGCGCTTGTTCCACGTCGACACGACCGCGGTCGCCGCGGGCAGGCCCTCCGCGCGGCCGGCGCGGGGGTCGGCGGCGGCGGCGTCGGCCTCGCGCGGCTCGGCGCCCGGCTGCAGGCAGGCCAGCAGCCGGCGGGCGCGGTCCTCGAAGCTCGGCAGGCGGTCGCTCTCGAGCCGCACGAACCCCTCGGCGAGCTCCACCGCGGGGTCGTCCACGTTCACCGTCCGGGCCCGGTCGCCGGCCTCGGCCACCGCCACCAGGTCGCGGGCGCCCCGCTGGGACGCGAAGCGCTCGAGCGCGGCGCGCTTGCGGGCCCCCACCGCGGTGACGTCGACCAGCGCGGCGTGCGGCACGGGCGCGTTCACGCCGTAGAGCATCACCGTCCGGCGCGGCCCGGCGGCGAGCGCGGCCATGGCCGCGGCGGACACGGCGCGGTGGTCGGGGTGGTGCTCGAAGGGCGAGGGCGCGTACACCACGTCGGGCGCGTGCTCGTCGATCGCCTCCCGCAGGCGCTGCACCAGGTCCCAGGCCGCGCCCAGGCGCCCGTCGGCGAGCCCGAGGCAGCGCACGTCGTCGAGGCCCAGCTCGGCCGCGGCCGCGCGGGACTCGGCCAGGCGCGCCTCCGGGTCCCCGCCCGCGCCCCCGTCGCTGACCAGGACCACGCGCACCGCGTCGCCCTGCGCGGCGTGCAGCGCCAGCGCGCCGCCGCACCCCAGCACCTCGTCGTCGGGGTGCGGGGCCAGGCACAGCACGCGCCCGGAGAGGGCGGCGAGGTCGAGGAGCGGGGGGAACAGCTCGTTCACGGCGGCCGGCGGGGTCGGGGGATCCTCCGGTGCGGCGACGCCCCGGGGAAGCGCTACCCGGGATTCTCGGCCAGGAGGCGCTCGTACGACGACTCCAATTCGGCGGCGGCCTCCGCCGCGGTCCGCGGGGCCTCCCGCGCCGCCCGGCGCTCGGGAGCGAGCCGCCCGGGGTCCGCCAGCACCTCGGCCAGCGCGGCGCGCCAGGCGGCGGGGTCCTCCGCCGGCAGGACGCGGCCGGCCTCCCCCACGCGCTCGGGCAGCGCCCCGCGGTCGGAGACCCAGGCGGGCAGGCCCAGGGCGCGCGCCTCGTCCACGACCAGGCCGTAGCTCTCCTCCAGCCGGGAGGGCAGCGCGACGAGGTCGGCGCGGCCGACCAGCCCGGCCAGGTCCGCGTAGGGCCCCAGCAGCTGCAGGGGCAGGTCGCCCGCCGCCGCGCGCCAGCGCGCCTCGTCGGCGGGGTCCAGCACGCGGCCGGCGAGCAGCAGCTCGACCCGCCCCGCCGGTAGCCCGGCGAGCGCCGCGACCAGGTCCCCGGTGCCCTTCGCGTCCCCCAGGTTGCCCAGGTGCAGCACGCGCAGCGGACGCTCGCCCCGCCAGGGCTCCGCATCCGCGCGGGGCGGCGCGGGCCGGCACAGGCCGTGGGGCACCACGCGCAGCGCGCCCGGCTCGAGCCCGAGCGTGGCGGCGCAGCGTGCGGCGTGGTGGCGGCTGGGCGCGACGAGCAGCGCCGCGGCGGCGAGCTCGCCCGCGAAGTCCTCCGCGCGCGCGTCGAGCTCGGCCTCGAGGTCCGTGCCCGGCGGCGCGTCGGGCCGCAGGCACGCGACGCACGGCGCGCGCTCGCCGGGCGGCGGGCAGACGATCGACGGCCGCGGCGGCGCGCGGAAGAAGCGCGGGCAGGACGCCAGGTGGTCGTGCAGCGTGACGGCTGTCGGCATCCGCACCGACAGCGCGCGCACGAGGTCGCTGGAGAGCGTCGCCCAGTGGTGCACGTGCGCCACGTCGGCGCCCTCCGCCTCGGCCAGGACGCGGCGCGTCAGCCCGGGGTGCGCCAGGCGCAGGTCGTAGCGCTCGTCCGGCGCCGGGCGCAGGCGCGCGAAGGGCACGCCGTCGACCTCGCCGCGCTCGGGCTCCGGCGGGCCCGGCTCGTCGCTGCCGCACACGATCCGGACGTCGTGGCCGCGGCGCGCGAGCTCGCGGGCCTGCGCGCGCGCGACGAGCTCCGTGCCGCCCTCGAGCTCGGGCGCGAGGCGCGGCGCGAGGAGGACGACCCTCACCCGCCGGCCCCCGGCGCGGCGAGCTCCAGCGGGGCGAAGGCCTCGCCGTAGCGGCCGGAACCGCCCAGGAACAGGCTGCGGTGCGCGGCCAGCCCCAGCGCCATGTGCAGCAGGTCGGTGTGCGCCAGCTGCGAGTGGTGCGCCCGCAGCGCGGCGACCTTGCGGTCGTAGACCCGGGTCACGTCCACCACGCGGGTCGGGACGAGCGGCGTCCACACCTCGTAGGCCCAGGCGCGGCCGCGGAAGCCCAGCGACGCCAGCGCCGCCGAGGCCGCGCGCGACAGCGAGCGGTGGTCGACGTGCTGCTCGCCCGGCCACGGCGCGTACAACACGTCGGGCGCCAGCTCGCGCAGCCGCTCCGCGAGCTGGGCGGCCGCCGCGTCGAGCTCTGCCTCCGTCGGCTCGTGCCCCTCGGGGTGGCCCAGGAACTCGTAACGCCGCACCCCGAGCTCCGCCCCCCCGGCGCGCGCCTCGTCCACGCGAAGCGCCCGCCTGGCCGCCTCGTCCAGCGCCGGGTCGTCCACCCCCAGCACGCCGTCGAACGCGACCACGACGGTCACCTCGTCCCCCTGGGCCACGTGCAGCGCCGCCGTGCCGCCGCACCCGATCACGTCGTCGTCGGCGTGCGGCGCGAGCACGACCACGCGCCCGCGGTCGGGCGCCCCGACCACCTCGGGCGCGGCTGCGCTCGGTTCGCTCACCCCGGTATCGTGCGACAGCCGCGGGGCCGGCGCAACGAACGCCTCACGGAGCCACGACGAACTCGAGCGCCGCGGTCAGCCCGTCGCCGAAGGCGTCCACGGGCGGATCGCGGTACAGCCACTGGGCCACCACGCGCGCACCGGGCTCGAGCGCGGGGTCCGCGCCGCTCCGGATGTGGGCGTTGAAGTCGGTACGCAAGACCCCGGAGCAGAGGCCCGGGCCGGCGTGTCCGGAGCTCTTGGCGGGGAAGACACGCACGAGGGGCGCCTTCACGCAGAGCTTGCCGCCGTGGAACGGGAGGTTCCCGCGCCCGCTCGTGCCGTAGAGCAGCATGCCCGTCTCGTCGGGGACGACGTCGCGCCCGGTGATCTCGAAGCGCTGATCCGTCGTGAGGCTCGCGAGGCCGTCCGCCTCGATCGTCGGGGAGCAGAAGAGCGAGTTGATCTTCGCCTGACAGAACGTCTCGGGGCACTGGGGACCGACGTCGTAGACGAAGACCTGCTGACCGTCGATCGCGCCGATGGCGAGGGTCGATCCGTCGAGGGCCAGGCTGGACCCGAACTGCTGCCAGGGACCTCCGGCCGTCGCCGAACGCAGCCTGGCCAGCTCGTACCAGGACCCGCCCCGGGCGTGGAGATAGACGGTGCCGGGGCGTCCCCAGCCCTCCGGGGATCCGACCGCGAGGACGCCGCGATCCAGCGCCAGCGAGTAGCCGAAGCCGGGGTACAGCGGGACGTTCGGCGGGTCCAGCACCTGGAGCGGGGTCCAGTCGTTCGAGCCGGGGAGCCGGCCGTAGACGTGCACCCTGCCGCGCTTCGTCCCCGTCTCGGGGGCCCCCACGACCAGGTGCCTGCCCTCGAGCGCCAGAGCGGCCCCGAACTCGTCCCCGGAGCCGGGGGAGTGGAGGTCGGCGTGGAGCACCCAGGCTCCGGTCGGTTCGCGCCGGTACATCAGGACGCGCGACTGAATGGAGTGATGTCCGTGGGCCGGACCCCCAATCGCCAGCCACTCCCCGTCGATGGCGACAGCCCGTCCCAGGTCGGAACCTTGGGGCATGTTCTGCCCCTGGAGGAGGGCGTCCAGCGACCAGCCGGAGCCCTGGCGCTCGAAGACGTACGCGCCGCCGGTTCCGTCGACGTGCGGAGCGCCGACGACGAGGAACCGCCCGTCGAAGTCGATGTCGACGCCGAAGAACCCGTTCAGGACGGAGCCCGACAGCTTGGCCGTCTGGTGCCAGCCCGTCCCGCTGCGGTCGAACACGTAGACGGCGCCGAGCCGCGCGGTCCAGTCGGGATCCTCCAGCGCCGCGACGAGCGCGGTGTCGCCGGAGAGCAGGATCTTGCAACCGAACCCGAGGTTCGGGGCCGCGGGCGTGGGCGCGAGCCGGGCCTCCTCCGTCCAGCCGGTCGGGCCGGACCGGTAGAGCGTCACCTCCTCGAACGGGCTCCCGCCATTCCACCACGACCCGATCGCCATGCGATCGCCCTGGATGGAGACCGTCGGAAGCTGCGGTGCGGGCCCCGGGACCCCGAGGACCTGGCGCTCGGCCGCACAGGTCGTGAACCGGGACTGAGCCGCGACGGGGTCGCCGAGCATGAGCGACGCCAGGACGAAGAGGACGATCTCGCGGTGCATGGCTTCTCCGATGTCCGGACCACGCGCGGTCCGTCGCCCAGGATAGCGGCGGCGCGCCAACACGGGGGCCGGGAGCGCCGCGCCCGTCAGGGTCCGACGACGAACTCGAGCGCCTCTGTCAGGCCGTCCCCGAACGGGTCGACGGCCGGGTCGGAGTAGATCCACTGCGCGACGACCCGCGCTCCCGGTTCGAGCGCGGGGTCGACGCCCGCCTGGATGCGGGCGTTGAAGTCGGTCCGGAGCACGCCCGCGCACAGCCCGGAACCGCCATCTCCCGAGCTCTGCGCCGGGAACAGCCGCACGAACGGCGCCCGCACGCACAGCCGCCCCCCGTGGAAGGGCAGGTTGCCGCGCCCGCCGAGTCCGTACAGCAGGACCCCGGTCTCTCCGGGCACGATGTCGCGGCCCACGATCCGGAAGGCCCAGGGGCTGGACGCGCTCGCAAAGCCCTGGGACTCGATCACCGGATAGCAGAACAGGGAGTTCAGCTTCGCGACGCAGAACGCGCGGGGGCACTCCGGCCCCAGCTCGAAGACGAAGGTCCCGTCGCCGAGCTGGGTCCCCACGACGGCCGTGCTCCCCTCGAGCGCGACCGACCAGCCGAACTTCTCCCCGCCGATGGTCGTCGTCGAGGGGCGGATGCGGGCCAGCGAGGTCCAGTCCCCCTCGCGCCGGTAGAAGTGCACCGTGCCCGGCGCTCCGAACCCCTCGCTCGCCCCGACTAGGAGGTGGTCGCCGTCGACCGCGAGCGAGGTCCCGAAGTCCCGCGTGGGGGTCGTGCCCTCGGGGTCGAGCTGGCCGGTCTCCGTCCACTGCCCCTGGACCCTGCGGAACAGGAAGACCTTGCCCTGCCGCCCGTCGCGCCACGGGGATCCCACGATCAGCTCGGAGTTGCGGAGGCTGATCGCGCGCCCGAATCCGTCGCCGGACAGCGGGTCCGAGGAGGACAGGATGGCCTCCTGGTCCCAGGAGCCGTCGGGGTTGCGGGTGAAGAGCGCCACCTGTCCCGGCGTCCCTCCGCTGTTCAGGATCCGCGGCGCGCCCACGGCGAGACGGTTCCCCCACAGGGCCACGGCGTCGCCGGCCCGCGCACCGTGCGCGGCGCCCGCGGGAGGGAGAACGGCCTCGCGGGCCCACCCGTTCGCGCGTCGGCGGAAGACGAACGCCGCTCCGACGAGGCCCTCGTCCGCGAACACCTCGGGCGTGCCCACCACGAGCGTGTCCCCCCCGAGCGCCAGGGAGCTGCCGAAGCCCCCCGCCATCATCCCGGGCACCAGGCGCGCCTGCTGCGTCCACGAAGTCCCGGTCCGCTCGAACACGTAGACCGCTCCCACGGTCTGCTCGACCCGCGGGGCCGAGACGGCGAGCCGGTCGCCGTCGAGCGCGAGCGCGTGGCCGAAGAGCGTCGAGTCGACCGGAGGGCTGGCTCGCAGCCGGGCCTCCTCCCGCCACGTCCCGCCCTCGAGCCTGAAGACGACGACCTCCTCTGGCATGCCGAAGAGGCCCACCCCGCCGAGCGCGAGAGTGTCTCCGTCGAGGGCCACGGACCGACCGAAGCCCGGTCCTGCGAAGGTGGTGGGCTGGAGAACCGCGCGCTCCTCGGCGCACGACGCGAACGTCTGCGCCCCGGCATGGGCGTGGGCTCGGGCCGCCGCGACGGCCACCGTGACGAGCAGGACGCGGCAGAGCATGGGCATCTCGGGACGCTGACCCTAAACCACGAGGCCCGGTTGCGCGAGCCGGGCGCACCGCACGCGTCTAGGGCGCGATCGTGAAGCGCAGGCCGTTGGAGAGGCCGTCGGCGAAGCCGGCGGGGTCGAGCGGGTCGCGCTGGCGCCACTGGGTGAAGACCGTGGCGCCGACGGACAGGGCCGGGTCGCCGCCGTTCTGGATCACGGCGTTGAAGTCGCGGCGCAGGAGCCAGCCGGAGCAGCCGCCGCCGACGCTCTTGGGGGCCTTGGCGGCGGTGCGGACGAAGGGCGCCTTCACGCACAGCTTCCCGCCGTGGTAGGCCAGGTTGGACTTCTTGAAGGCGTAGATCAGGAAGCCCGACTCCGACGGCACCACGTCGTGGGCCGTGATCGGGAACGTCGCGGTGGAGCTGGCGCTCGGGGCGCCCGCGAAGGTCAGGAAGGGGACGCAGCCGACGGAGCTCGTCTTGCCCGTGCAGTACGTGCTGGCGGGCGCCGCGGCGCAGCCGCCCCAGCGGCCGAGGTAGGCGTCGCCCGTGTCGGTCACGACCGAGAGGCCGCCGCCGACCCACAGGAGCGGGCCGCTGCCGGCGCCGTCGTCCCACACGGCCAGCGCGTCCTGGCTGATGGAGAACTCGACGCCGCTGCCGAGGGCGCGCCACGTCGCGCCGTCCCAGCGCGCGGTCCCGTTCACGACCGCGCCGCCCGCGGAGGAGAACAGCCCGGCCGCGAACAGGTTCGGGCCGCTGCCGGCGTCGTGGACCTCGAGCGCGGTGACGCGGTTGTCGGTGCCCGCGCCGAGCGGGCTCCAGGCCGCGCCGTCCCAGCGCGCCACGTTGCTCGCCGCCACCGAGCCGATCCAGGCGAACTGCCCGCCCGCGCAGAGGGCCGGGCCCGAGCCGTCGTCGAAGGTCGCCAGGGAGGTCACGGTGCTCGCGCCGCCGCCGACGGAGCTCCAGGCGCTGCCGTCCCAGCGCGCGATGCCGCCCGTGCCGGCCACGCCGCCGGCGTCGTCGAACAGACCCCCGACGTACAGCGCGGGGCCGCTGCCGTCGTCGTGCGGGTGCACCGCCCACACCTGGCCCGAGCTGGTGCCCGGCGCGACGCCGCCGGCGAGGTCCGACCACGACGCGCCGTCCCAGCGCGCCACGTTGCTCGCGGGCACGCCGCCGGCCGCGGCGAAGAGCCCGCCGGCGTAGAGCGCCGCCCCGGTGCCGTCGTCCCAGGTCCCCAGCGCGCGCACGTACCCGTCGGACATGCCGCTCCCCAGCGGCGACCAGGCGGTGCCGTCCCACCGCGCGATGCGGTTCGCCGCGACGCCGCCGATGGACCGGAACGTGCCGCCGGCGTACAGCGCGGGCCCGCCGCCGTCGTCGTGGACGTGCAGCGCGCTGATCCAGCCGTCGTCCACGCCCCCGCCGACCGGCGTCCAGGCCGTGCCGTCCCAGCGCCCGATGCCGTTCAGCGCGACGTCCCCGGCCGAGCCCGGGCCGGCGACGTAGAGCGCGGGCCCCGCCCCGCCGCCGTCGTCGTGCACCGCCAGCGCCCGCACCGGCGTCGCGAGCCCGGACCCGAACGTCCGCCACTGGACGCCGTCCCAGCGGCCCACGGTGCCCGTCCCCACGCCGCCGGAGGCGCCGAACTGGCCCCCGCTGATCAGGTTGCGGCCCGTGCCGTCGTCGAAGCTCGCCAGCGCGTGGACGGAGTTGTTCGCGCCCCCGCCGACCTCGCTCCAGGCCGCGCCGTCCCAGCGCGCCAGGCGGCTGGCCGGCGCACCCCCGGCGGTGGTGAAGTCGCCGGCGGCGTACAGGGCGGGCCCGCCGCCCAGGCCGTCGTCGTGGACCAGCAGCGCGCGGACGCGCGCGTCGGTGCCGCCGCCGACGCCGCTCCAGGTCGCGCCGTCCCAGCGCCCCACGCCCGGGGCCGCCACGCCGTCGACGGTCGCGAAGTCGCCGCCCGCGTACAGCGCGTTGCCGCCGCCGTCGTCGAACACGTGTAGCGCGTTGACGACGTCGAACGTCCCGCCGGCGACGCCCGTGCCGACGGCCGACCACGCCAGGCCGTCCCACCGCGCCAGGCCCTTGGTCGCGACGGTGCCCGCGACGGAGAAGTTGCCGCCGGCGTAGAGCTCCGGGCCGCTGCCGCTGGAGTAGGTGGCCAGCGCGAAGACCTGCGTGTCGAACCCCGCGCCCAGCGGCGACCACGTCGCGCCGTCCCACCGCGCGATCCGGTTCGCCGGCGCGCCGCCCGCGCTCGTGAAGTTCCCCGCGGCGTACAGCCCGGGCGACCCGGCGAAGGGCGTGTGCACGTGCAGAGCGCGCACCGTGCCGTCCACGCCGGCGCCCAGCGGGGTCCAGCTCGTCCCGTCCCACCGCGCGACGCGGCTGGCGGCCACGCCGCCCGCCGTCGTGAAGCTGCCGCCCGCGTAGAGCGCCGGCCCGCCCCCGAGGCCGTCGTCGTACACCGCGAAGGCGCGCACCACGAGGTCGGTGCCGCCTCCGACGTCCGTCCACGCGGCGCCGTCCCAGCGCGCGAGGTTCGAGACGGTCACGCCCGGGGCGGAGAGCACCGCGCCCCCGACGTACAGCGCCGCGCCGGTGCCGTCGTCGAACACGGCGAGCGCGCGCACGTCGCCGGTCACGCCGGGGAAGGGCCCGAAGGCCGGCAGCCAGTCCGGCTGGCAGCCGCCGCCGACCGCGAGCTGCAGGCGCCCGCCCGCGACCGGGCCGGCGCGGCCCTCCAGCGGCAGCCGCGCGCTGGCCACCGCGGACGTGGACCCCGCCCCGCGCGCGGCGGTCACCCGCACGGCCCACGGCGGCGTGCCGGCGAGCGGGGTCGACACGACCGGGAAGCCGTCGGCGATCGCGAGCAGGTGCTCG
>JAUIDW010000136.1 GCA_030428395.1 bacterium
GCGCGGCGTCCGCGCCGGCGGCGCCCGCGAGCTTCACGCGACCCGGCGAGCCCCGCCCGCGCCCCGCCGCGGCGGCGCGGCCGCGTCCCTCCCCGTACGTCGGAGGCGCCCTCAGCCCCTCCGAGATCCAGACCATGATGAGCCACGCGGGCAGCGGCTGCCCGCTCGGGCCCTGCCAGGGCTGTCCGCACCTGGACGCCCGCAGCGGCGCCTGCACCGCCTGAGCGCGGCCGGCTCCCCGAGAACCCCCTCAACGAGGAAGAACGAATCCGATGGACAGCATGATTGCGCTCGGCCTGATCGAGACCCGCGGCATGGTCGGCGCCGTCGAGGCGGCCGACGCCATGTGCAAGGCGGCCAAGGTGGTGCTCCTGGGCAAGGAGATCTCCGGCGGCGGCCTGGTGACCGTGATGGTCCGCGGCGAGGTCGGAGCCGTGAAGGCGGCCGTGGCCGCGGGCGAGACGGCGGCGAAGCGCGTCGGCGAGCTCAAGTCGGTGCACGTGATCCCGCGCCCGGCCGTGGACCTCGAGACGTACATCCCCGAGGCGCCCGAAGACTCCAAGTAGGCCGCCGCGTCCGCGGAGCGCCAGCCGGCGCCCCGCGCGGGCTCCGCCATGTCCCCGTCGGCAACCGCCCCGATCGCGCTGCGCGGCGCGCTCGTGATCGACCAGATGCAGCCCCAGTTCGCGGCCGTCGTGGCCGCGAACTCGGACGGCTACTTCCCGGTCGTCGGCGAGAGCGCCTTCTGGCTCGAGGTCGAGCCGGGGATCGTCGTGAACCGCCTGCTGGACGCCGCGCTGAAGGCCTGCGACGTCCGCCCGGGCGCGCTGATCACCGAGCGCGCCTACGGCACCCTCGAGGTGCACGGCCCCGACCAGGGCCAGGTGCGCGAGGCGGGCGACCACATCCTGCGCGCGGCGGGCGTGGGGTACGACGACGGCCTGAAGCCCGCGGTGCTGACCGACGAGATCGTGCGCCAGGTCGACTCCCACCACGCGATGCTGATCAACCGCACGCGCTCGGGGATGCTGCTGCTGGCGCACGACACGCTGTACACGCTCGAGGTCCGGCCCGCCGTGTGGGCGCTGCTGGCGGCCAACGAGGCGGAGAAGGGCTCGCCCGTCCGCATCGTCGGCCTGGAGAACAACGGCGCGGTCGGCCGCCTGCGACTCGCGGGGAGCGACGCCGCGATCGAGGAGGCCGTGGGCGCCGTGCACCGCGCGCTCTCCGCGGCCCCGGGCCGCGCGGGCGCCGCGCCGGGCGGGGAGGACCGCTAGGCCGTGTTCCTCGGACGCGTCGTCGGCGAGGTCTGGGCCACGCGCAAGGCGCGCGACCTCGAGGGCAAGCGGCTGCTCGTGGTCGAGGCGCTCGACGAGCGCCGCGACCCCGCCGCGCCCAAGGTCACCCCCGTGGTGGCCGCCGACCCCATCGGCGCCGGGATCGGCGAGCACGTGGTGGTCGCCTTCGGCAAGGCCGCGCGCGTGGCCTGCGGGGGCGACGGCGACTACGCCTTCGAGGCGGCCATCGTCGGCGTCGTCGACGACTTCGACGTCCCCTCGGCGCCGCCGGAGTGGCGCCTGACGCCGGCGCGCCGGACCGGCCCGCCGGGCTCGGGGGGAGGGGCCTGATGTTCGTCGGCACCGTGGTCGGCAGCGTCTGGTCCACCGTCAAGGACCCGACCCTCGAGGGGCTGCGCTTCCTGGTCGTGCAGCCGTTCACGCTGGGCGACGGGGGGACGGCGGAGACGATCGTCGCGGTGGACCCGCTCGGCGCCGGGATCGGCGAGCGCGTGCTCGTGGCCGTCGGCCGCGCCGCGCGCCACGCCATCGGGCGCGGGCACGACGTCGGCTTCCAGGCCGCCGTCGTGGGCATCGTGGACCAGGTGGAGCTCGAGGGCGACCGCGGGAACGGACCCGCGGCGCGCCCGGATCGAACGCCGCGGGGCCGCGCGCCGCGGAGGCAGGACCGCAAACGGAGCTGACATGAACCGCAACGACCACAATCCCGAGCTGCGCGAGGCGCCGCTCGACGACTGCATCGGCCTGCTCGAGCTGAGCTCGGTCGCGCGCGGCGTCGAGGTCGCCGACGCCGTCCTGTGGCAGGCCCGGGTGGAGATGCTCTTCGCCACGCCCGTGCAGCCCGGCAAGTACGTGCTGCTCTTCTCGGGCTCCGTCCAGGACGTGCGCGCCGCCGCCGCGCGCGGCTCGGAGGTCTCCGCCGGCGACCTGGTCGACCAGCTCGTGATCCCGCAGATCCACGAGCAGGTCGTGCCGATGCTGCGCCGCCGCGGCGGGGTCGTGAACGGCGAGCTGGACGCCATCGGCCTGGTCGAGACGACCACCGTCGCGTCCACCGTGATCGCCGCCGACCAGGCGCTGAAGACCGCCACCGTCGACCTGCTGGACCTGCGCATCGCCAACGGGCTCGGCGGCAAGAGCTTCTTCACGCTGACCGGCGAGGTCTCCGACGTCCGCTCGGCCGTCGCGGCGGGCGCGCGCACGGCCCAGGAGCGCGGCCTGCTCGCCCGCGACGTCGTCATCCCGCGGCCGCACCCCGAGCTGGTCGCGCACCTCTAGACCGGAGCCGCCCGTGCCCCGCCGCTTCCTGACCGTCGAGGACGTCCACCGCGCCCGCGGGCGCGAGATCGTGGTGGACGAGGCCACGGTGGTGACGCCGCAGGCGCTGCGCGCGGCGCAGGAGGCCGGCGTCGCGATCCGCACGCCCGCGGGGCCCTGGCGGGAGCCCCCGCCCGACCGCGGGCCCGACGCGGCCCGGGCCGCGTACGCGCTGCCGCACCTGCCGGAGCCGCGCGAGGACGCGCTGGCCGCGACCGGCGTCGTCGTGACCGTGGTCGGCAAGAACCGCCGCGGCGTGCTGGCCGAGCTGACCGCCGCGCTGGCCGAGGCGGGGGCGAACGTGCACGACATCTCGCAGCGCCTGATCGAGGGCTACTTCCACCTGATCCTCACCGTCGAGCTGCCCCCCGGCGAGGACTTCGGCGCGCTGAAGTCGCGCCTGGAGTGCATGGGCGGCCCCGACGACTACGTGGTGCGCGTGGTGCACGAGCGCGTGTTCCGCTTCATGCACCGCGTCTGAGCGCGAGCGATGGCCTTCACCGACCAGGAGATCCTCGAGACCATCCGGATGGTCGAGCTCGAGACGCTCGACATCCGCACGACCACGCTCGGGATCAACCTGCTGGACTGCGCCGACCCCGACCTCGAGAGCACCTGCGAGAAGGTGTACTCGAAGATCGTGCACCACGGCCGCGACCTGGTCGCCATCGCCGAGTCGATCGCCGCGGACTACGGCGTGCCGATCGTCAACAAGCGCATCGCGGTCACGCCCGCCGCCTGGATCGCGGGCCCTTGCGGCGAGGAGAACCTCGTCCCGCTCGCGCGCGCGATGGACGCGGCCGCCGACGCGGTGGGGGTCGACTACATCGGCGGGTTCACCGCCTACGTCCACAAGGGCTTCACGCGCGCGGACGCGGCGCTGTTCGACTCGATCGCCCCCGCCCTGGCGGAGACCGACCACGTGTGCGCCTCGGTCAACCTGGCGTCGACGCGCGCGGGCATCAACATGGACGCCGTCGTGCGCTTCGCCGAGGTGGTCGCGCGGACCGCGGAGCTCACCGCCGACCGCGGCGCGATCGGCTGCGCCAAGCTCGTCTGCTTCGCCAACGCGGTCGAGGACAACCCGTTCGTCGCCGGCGCCCACATCGGGCCGGGCGAGCCCGAGACGGTCCTGAACGTCGGCGTGTCGGGGCCCGGGGCCGTGCGCTCGGCGCTCGAGCGGCTGGGCCCGGACGCCGACCTGCTGGCCGTCGCGGAGACCATCAAGCGCACGGCCTTCAAGGTGACGCGCATGGGCGAGCTCGTCGGCCGCGAGGCCGCGCGCCGCCTGGGGACGAGCTTCGGCATCGTCGACGTCAGCCTGGCGCCGACGCCGGCGGTGGGGGACTCGGTCTCCGACATCCTCGAGCTGATGGGCGTGGACCGCACGGGCGCGCCGGGCACGACGGCGCTGCTCGCCCTGCTGGTCGACGCGGTCAAGAAGGGCGGCGCGATGGCCTCGTCCAGCGTCGGCGGCCTGTCGGGCGCGTTCATCCCGGTCTCCGAGGACGCGGGCATGATCGCGGCCGCCGCGGACGGCGCGCTGTCGCTCGCGAAGCTCGAGGCGATGACGAGCGTGTGCTCGGTCGGCCTCGACATGATCGCGGTGCCCGGCGACACCCCGACGGCGACGATCGCGGGGATCGTGGCCGACGAGATGGCGATCGGCGTCATCAACCAGAAGACGACGGCGGTCCGCCTGATGCCCATCCCCGGGCGCGGCCCGGGCGAGACGGTCGAGCTGGGCGGGCTGCTCGGCACGGCCATCGTCCAGGATCCGGGCGCCTTCTCCTGCCGCGGACTGGTCGAGCGCGCCGGGCGCGTCCCCGCGCCGCTCCAGGGCTACCGCAACTAGCCGCGCGGGCCGGTCACTCCGGGGAATCCCGTAATGGCGCGGCGCGGCGGCCTCGCTCCGACCGGGGCGCGCCGCCGCGGGCGACGCGCGCGCCCGCGACCGATCCCCTCAAGCCCCCGCGTGGCGCGGCCGATCCGCCTGGTACCGGGCTCTTTCCGCCGTGACCGCCAGGATCCTCCTCGTCGACGACGCGCCGGAGATCCGGGAGCGCTACGCCGCGCTCCTGGGTCGGCGCTTCGCCGTCGAGACGGCGGCCGGCGGCGAGGAGGCGCTCGCGCGCCTGGCGGACGACGCGGACTTCGCGGTGGTGCTCAGCGACCACCAGATGCCGGGCATCGAGGGCACGGAGCTGCTCGGCCGCCTGCACGAGCGCCGCCCCGAGACGGTCGGCATCCTGATGACCGGCATCCTGCACATGGACGTCGCGGTGCGCGCGGTGAACGAGGGGCGCATCTTCCGCTTCCTGCAGAAGCCCTGCGCCGCGCAGGCGCTCTGGTCCGCGCTGGACGCGGCGGTGGCCGAGCACGAGGTGCGCCGCGGCGAGCGCGAGCGGCACGCGCGCCTCGAGTCGTCGCACGACGACCTCGAGCGCTTCGCCGGGCAGCTGCAGGAGCGCGTCTCGCGCCACGCCCAGGTGCTCGCGCGCCTGCACCGCTTCGCGGTCGACCTGAACCCGCTCGGGACGCTGGGGGAGATCGCCGAGCTGGCCGCCGACGCGATCGCGGACGTGCTCGAGGCCCCGGGCGTGCGCGTCGAGCTGCGCGAGCGCTTCTCCGCGGACGCCGCGCGGCTCGCGGCGCAGCGCGGTGGCGTCGGTGCGGACGCCCACGAGATCGCCGTCCAGACCGACGAGGGCGAGCTGGGCACGATCCGCGTGTCGGGGATGCAGCTCTCGGAGTCGGAGCTGAGCGCCCTGAACACCATCGCCCAGACGACCGGCGTGGCCGCCCACAGCCAGATCCGGCGCCGCGAGCGCGACGAGGCCAAGAACGCCACGATCTTCGCCCTGGCGGAGCTCGCCGAGCGGCGCGACCAGGAGACCGGGCAGCACCTCGAGCGCGTCAGCCGCTACTGCGAGCTGATCGCCCGGGCGATGCGCGCGGCGGGCTGCGAGCCCGGCGTGCTCGACGAGCGCTTCGTCGAGGACATCTACCGCTGCGCGCCGATGCACGACATCGGCAAGGTGGGCATCCCCGACTCGATCCTCCTCAAGAACGACCGCCTGAACGAGGAGGAGTGGCGCATCATGAAGACGCACACCGAGATCGGCGCCGCCACGCTGCGCGCCGTGATCGCGACGCACGGCAGCCAGAGCTTCCTGCGCATGAGCATGGAGATCGCCTGGTGCCACCACGAGAAGTGGGACGGGTCGGGCTACCCGCGCGGGCTCTCCGGCCGGGAGATCCCCCTGGCGGCGCGCATCCTGGCCCTGGCGGACGTCTACGACGCGCTGACCAGCGCGCGGCCCTACAAGGACCCGTGGCCGCACGCGCGGGCGCTGGACTGGATCCGCGAGCGCGGCGGCAGCCACTTCGACCCCGACGCGGTCGCGGCGTTCCTCGAGCACGCCGAGGAGGCCGACGCCATCCGCGCGCGGCTGGCGGACCCGGTCGCGGACGGGCCGACCTCGCCGCTGCCGCCCGAGCTGACCGGCGCCTGCTGACGCGCGCGGCGTCGCGACCCGCGGGATGGCGCGCGAGCGTGTGGAGACGATGTTCTCCGCCGGGCGCCCTTGGAGCGCGCGCGGCGCCGCGACAAGCTCGGCCGGATGGAGGCCTGGCGGCGCACGTACTGGGCGGTGTGGGTGGCGAACTTCGTCACCGCCGTCGGGATGCAGAGCTTCCTGCCGTTCTTCCCCGGCCACCTGCGCCTGCTCGGGGTCGAGGACCCCGACGCGCTGGCGGCCTGGTCCGGGGTGGTCTACGGCGCGGCGCCGCTGTCCGCGGCCCTGATGGCGCCGCTCTGGGGGTCGCTGGGGGACCGCGTCGGCCGGCGCGCGATGGTGCTGCGCGCGATGCTCGCCATCGCGGTCTTCGTCGGCCTGATGGCGCTCGCGCGCACGCCCGGCGAGCTGCTGGCGCTGCGGATCCTGCAGGGCCTCTTCTCCGGGTTCCTGGCGCCGAGCATGACGCTCGTCAGCGTGAGCGCCCCCGCGGAGCGGCAGGGCGCGATCTCCGGCTCGCTGCAGATGGCCATGGCCAGCGGCTCGATCGTCGGCCCGGTGATCGGCGGGCTCGTGCGCGCCGCCGCCGGGGTGCGCGAGGTCTACTTCGGCGTGTCCGCCGCGGCGCTGCTGAGCGCCCTGCTCGTCGCCGTCCTGGCCTCCGAGCCCCCGACCGCGGTGCCGGCCCGGGCGCGCTCGCTGGCGCCCTCGGCGGTGCTGGGCGCGGCGGTCGAGGACCTGCGCGGCATGGCGCGGCTGCCGATCCTGCGGGCCGCTCTGATCGTGCTGTTCGTCGTGCAGCTCGGGATGGGCTCCACCAACCCGCTGCTCGAGCTGTACGTCGAGGACCTGTGGACGGGCGACCCCGACCTCGTCCCCATGTGGACCGGCGCGGCCTTCAGCGCCGCCGCCGTCGCCAACGTCGTCGCCATGCCGCTCTGGGGTCGCAGCGGCGACCGGCGCGGGCACGGGCCGATGCTGGTGCGCTGCGCGGTCTGGAGCGCCCTGGCGCTGCTCCTGCACGCGCTCGTGCCCGGGGCGGGCGCCCTCATCGCGGTCCGGGCGATCCTGGGGGCGGGCACGGCGGGGACGGGGCCGCTGGCCTTCGGCGTCGCGGCCGCCGAGACCTCGGTGGACCGGCGCGGCGGGGCCTTCGGGGTCGTGTTCTCGGCCCGCGCGCTGGCCCTGGCCGTGGCCGCCTCGCTGGGCGGGGCCGCCAGCGCCCTGGTCGGCATCCGCGGGCTCTACGCCCTGGGGGGCCTGCTCGTCCTGGGAGCCGCCTGGGGGGCGCGGGCGGCGGTCCGGGGGCTCCCCGCGCGCCCTCCGGGGAGCCCGGACCGCCCCGACGGGGACCGGGTTCTCCACAATCGGTAGGGGTCCTTGCGGACCCGACCCCAACCTGTAGCGTGGGCGGCTCGGAGGTGAAGACCGTGAAGGAACCGCTGCGCATCTACCTCGTCGGCGCCCACTCGACGGGCAAGACCACCCTGGCCCGCTGGATCCGGGACCGCTACGGCCTCCCGATGATCTCGGAGGTGGCGCGCGGCGTCCTGGCCGAGATGGAGGAGCACCTCGACGGCATCCGCTCCCGCCTGGAGGTGGTCGACCGCTACCAGGCCGAGGTCTTCGAGCGCCAGATCCAGGCCGAGGCCGAGCAGCCCGGGTCCTTCGTCAGCGACCGCGCCTTCTGCAACCTGACCTACGCCGCCCACCACGCCACGATCCTCCCGCGGCTGGCGGCCGACCCGCGCTTCGAGGAGTACATGCGCTCGGTCCGCGCCGGGCTCGTGTTCTACGTCCGCCCGCACCGCTCGCTGGTGGTGGAGGACGGCGTGCGCGCCGGCGTCGAGTGGGAGGAGGTCCTGCGCATCGACGGCATGGTGAAGCTCCTGCTCGAGATGTTCGACGTCCCCTACGTGCCCGTGGACTGCCTGCCGATGCAGGAGCGCGTGCGCCTGCTCGAGCGCGTCCTGGCCCTGGCGGGGGTCGAGAAGCTCAGCCCGCGCCCGGTCGTGTCCGTCCACCGCGACGGGGCGGGCTCGCGGCCCGGCCGGCGGCTCGGCAACGGGAGCTCCGCGCCCGAGCCCGAGCCGGCCCACGGGTAGGCCCGGGTCCGGGCCCCCCGTGCACCCGGGGCGCACCCGGGGCGCACCCTGGGCGCGCCCGGCAGGGGAGCGTACGCTCGGTCGGCGCGGCCCGCGGGTCGCGCGGGCGATGGCCGCTCCCGAGCTCGACGCGATCGTGGTCGGCGCGGGCCCCGCGGGGGCCTCGGCCGCCTGGCACCTCCGGCGCCTCGGCGTCGAGCGCGTGCTCGTGCTCGACAAGGCCGCCTTCCCGCGGGACAAGCCCTGCGGCAGCGCCCTGACGCGCAAGGCCCAGCGCTACCTCGAGGGCATGGGGCTCCTCGACCGCGTGCGCGAGCGCGCGTACGAGGTCCCCCGCACGTTCGTCGTCACCCCGCGCGGGTCGGTGTTCGCGGAGGTCGCGCGGCACAGCCGGAGGCCGAGCATGCTGGTCCTGAACCGGCGCGAGCTGGACCACCTGCTGGCCCTGCACGCGCGCGGCGCGGGCGCCGAGCTGCGCGAGGGAGCGGCCGTGAAGGCGGTGCTCGACGGGGCCGACGGCGAGCCCGCCGGGGTCGAGCTGGCCGGCGGCGAGCGCCTCCGCGCCCGGGCGGTCGTGGTCGCGGCCGGCGCGCACGCGCACACGTTCCGCGGCGAGGAGGCGGGCACGGACCGCATCGGCGCGTACCTCGCCTGGTACCGCGGCCGCCTGCGGCGCGAGCACGCCGCGTACATGTTCTACGACCGGGCCTTCCTGCCGCTCTACGGGTGGATCTTCCCCGAGGAGGAGGGGCTCGTGAACGTCGGCGTCGCGCTCGAGGACGGCCAGTGCACCGGCGCCGCGCTGCGCGACGGCCTCGCCCACGTGCGCGACACGTACCTCGACCGCGTGCTGGAGGGCGCGGAGCCCGTGGGCAAGCCGCGGGGCTTCCCGATCCACTACTCCTACCGCGTCGGCACGCTCGCGCGCGGCGACACCGTCTTCGTCGGCGAGGCGGCGCGGCTGGTCGAGCCGATGACGGGGGAGGGGATCGCCCAGGCGCTGCTCAGCGGCCGGCTCGGGGCCGAGGCCGTGGCCGAACTCCTGCGCACCGGGGACCGCGGGCACCTGGCCGCGTACGAGCGGGCGGTGCGCCACAAGTACCGCGGGTTCCGCTCGACGCGCTGGATGAAGAAGCTGATGAGCCGCCGGGCCGGGTGGGCGGTGATCGAGCCCGTCGTGCGCCGCCTGGGCCAGTGGGAGCGCGTCGGGACCTGGTGACCCGCGCCCCGCGCTCCGCGCCCCACGGTCGTGCTACGGGGCCGCGAGGCTCGGCAGGTCCAGCGCCAGGATGCCGGCGGTCATGCGCTCGGCCATGCGCTCGCAGCCCAGGTCCTTGAAGTGGACCGAGTCGTTGAAGTGCGCGGTGTCCCCGGGGATGTCGAGCTCGCCCTCGATCAGCGGCGTCCCGGTGGCGGCCGCGGCGGCGCGGACGCCGCGGTTGTAGGCGTCGAAGAAGGTCAGGATCGTGTCCGGGTCCAGGTACGGCATGTAGTAGAGCGCGGTGTTGCACGCCTCGAGCCGACGCGCCGCGTCCTGCTCCGCGCGGACCTGGTGGCTGAAGGTCGCCACGACGACGTCGGCGCCGGTGGCGCGGCACTCCTCCAGCAGCGTCGCCAGGCGACCGGAGAACGCCTGCGCCAGGGCCTCGGGGTCGGCCTCCAGGCGCGGGGCGGAGCCGTTCGCCGGGCGCTCGACCGCGGCCTTCTGGCGCGCGCGCAGGAGCAGGTTCTTCTCGACCAGGAACCACGCCAGGGACACCCGGGACAGCCAGCTGTCGGAGTCGGCGTGCTCGGTGTACACGCCCTGCTCCTGCGCCAGCAGCCGCGTGTCCTTCGAGATGTCGTTCACCGCGTGGTACACGACGATCAGGTCGGGCTCGAGCGGCGCGACGCGCAGCGCGAGGTTCTTGCGCGAGGACTCGATCGTGTACCCGCCGACGCCCGCGTTCACGTAGTCGAGGTCCAGCGCGGGCCGCGCCGCGCGCAGCGCCTCGACC
The DNA here is from genome assembly GCA_030428395.1 of bacterium. Taxonomy (GTDB): domain Bacteria; phylum Planctomycetota; class UBA1135; order UBA1135; genus JAUIDW01. Next base: position 10,236 of record JAUIDW010000136.1, read on the forward strand.
AGGAGGTGCGGCCAGGTGGCCTCGTCGCCGGTCGCCTCCGCGCAGAACGTCGTCGACGCGCCGAGGAAGGCGATGCGCGTGCGCCCTTCGGGCTTGGGGACGTCGAGCTCGGGGTTGCGGAACCCGCGCGAGTCGATGCGCAGCCGGTCGGTCGTGTGGCCCGGCACCGGCGTCATCAGGCCCGTGGCCGCGTCGCGCTCGTACAGGTACACGCGCCGGAACGTGCCGTACTGCACGCGGTGGCGCACGCGGGCGGCGGCCTCGAGGAGCAGCGCGAGGGCGACGAGGACGGCGAGGGCCAGGCCGAGCTTCTTCAGCGTTCGCATCGGTGCGGAGCGCGGGCGCGCGACAGCGGGGCGTCGCGGGCGCGGACCGTACCCTATCCCAGTCCTGGAACGGATTCCCGCGGCGCGCAGAGGGGCTCGTCGGCAGCCCGCGCGCGAACCTGAAATTTCGCTCACCCTGTGCGGCGCCGGATTGCAATCGGCGACGCGATCCAGGAAAACCCTGCCTCGCGACCGAATCCCCTCTGGAGTCCAGGCCCATGATCCACGCCCTCGCCCTGCTCGCCCTCGCCCTTCCCACCGCCCCCGGCGCCGACGCCCCCGCCGGCCCGACCGTGTCCCCCGACCTCGGCCTGGACACCGTGGCCGCCGCGCCGGCCGCGCTCGTGTCCCCCTACGGCCAGGGGGATGGCGAGGAGGGCGAGGAGCCCGAGTACGGCTGGGAGATCAGCTTCCAGCTCGGCGCCGGCTTCACGACGGGCAGCGTGGAGACCCAGTCGGCCTCGGCCGCGCTCGACGCCGTCGACACGCAGGAGAAGGACCGCAAGACGTTCCGCGGCTGGTGGAACTACCAGCAGGACGAGAACGCCAACCCGAAGGTCGCGCAGCGCCGGATCGGCGGCTCGGCGCAGTACGACTACTTCATGAGCGAGGAGACGTACGTCTACCTGACCGGCCTGATCGAGAGCGACCTCGCCGCCGGCGTCGACCTGCGCTGGACGGTCGGCCCCGGTATCGGTCACCAGTTCGTCGACAAGGACACCTACAAGTTCAGCGGCGAGGCCGGTGTCAGCTACTTCGTCACCAAGCTCGACGGCGCGCCCGACCAGGAGTACTGGGCCGCGCGCCTGGCGTACCGCAGCCACTGGACGCCGAACGACCGCTACGAGATCCTCCACCTCGGCGAGGCCCTGCCCGCCATCGAGGGCTTCGACGCGGACTGGGACTGCTACGCCAAGCTGGACACGACCGGCAAGGTCAACCTCAACGAGCAGATGTACGCGGCCCTGCAGTGGGTGCTCGACTGGAACAGCCAGCCGGCCCCGGGCTTCAAGCAGGCGAACAACCGCGTCTTCCTGACGATCGGCTGGTCGCTCTAGGGCCGCCGCCTCACTCCGGCAGGACCAGCGCCGCGCGCAGCGCGTCGGCGATCTCGGCGCGCACGCGCGTGGGCGCGAGCGCGCTGGGCCGCAGGCAGCCCGCGGCGTGCTCGGCGAACGTCTCGTGGTCCGCCGTGCCGAACCAGAGCTCCGGGGACGCGCCGGCGTCGGCCTGCGCGCGCCAGGCGGTCTCCGCGGCGGGGTCGCAGCCCTCGAGCTCGTTCAGGCGCTCCGCGAGGCGCTCCAGCGAGGGGCGCGGCAGCGGCGGGGGCGACACCAGGTCGAACCACGAGCGCGTGCCCAGCAGGAAGCGGTACGTCGTGCCGCCGGCGCCCGGGCCCTCGACCAGGACGCGGTCGTGCGGCGTCGTGCCGAAGAGCGCGTGCCGGCCCGGGTCGAACACGTCGGCGCCGCGGGTCGAGCGCGCGCCGTCGGGGGCGGACCACCAGGTCCACTCGAGGTGCACGAGGTCCTCGCGCGCCGCGCGCTTCAGGTCCGCGCGGTCGGCCCGCAGGTCCTCGAGCTCGGGCTCCCAGAGGTCGCGGAAGGGCGCCAGGTCGCCGTCCAGGAGCCCCGCGAGGTGCTCGAACAGGAACGCCGTCGCGCGCTCGTAGCGGACGCGGTCGCCGGCTCCCTCGAGCTCGGCCGCCAGCGGCGAGCGCCGCGCGTCGCCGACGTGGCCGATGACGCGGTCGACGCAGAAGGCGTCCTCCGACGGCAGGTGGAAGAAGTCGCCCGCGGCGGCGACCGCCAGCAGCGCGTCGGCGCGCGCCAGGGCGTCGGCGCGGTGGTAGAGCGCCCAGGCCGCGCACGTGCCGTCGGTGTCGAAGTGGTTGTTCGCGGCCGCGACGAGGCCGGCGGTGCGGCGCGCGCGCTCGCCGTCGTCGAGCCGCGAGAAGGCGAGCGCCGACCCGGTCGACAGGTCGTGGCGCAGGTCCGCCGGCGTGCGGTTGCCGGGCCAGTGCGACAGGTGCAGCGGGTGGTCGCCGAACACGCCGTCCACGCAGAGCACGGGCTCCGCGCACGCCTCGGACTCGTCGCCGGGCAGGATCCAGAGGGGCAGGTCCAGGCCGTCCACGTCGCCGCGCCGCTCCGGGCTCAGGAGCCCTCGCCGCCCTCGTCGCCGCCCTCGGGCGGGCCGGCCTCGCCGTTCCCGGCGGGGGGCTTCGGCTCGCCCTCGGCGGGGGAGCCGGGCTCGGCCGGCGCCTCCGCGGCGCCGCCGCGCTCCGCGATCAGCGCCCGGCAGCGGGGCAGGTACTCCATCGTCACCTGGGGCCGCGGCTCGGGCCCGATCTCGACGCACTTCTCGAAGAACGGCAGGGCCCTGGCCGGGTCGTCCTCGACCTCGAGGTACAGCACGCCGAGGTTCTGGTACGCGTCGCCCCAGGCGTTCTCGAGCTCGAACACCTGGTCCTCGTCGAGGCCCGGCTGCTGGAGCTGCTCCGCGCCCATCTCGACGCAGCGCA
>JAUIDW010000137.1 GCA_030428395.1 bacterium
CGTCTCCGCCGGGCTCGCGGCGTTCGCGCTGGGAGCGCTCGCGCTCGCCGTGCCGCGGCTCCCCGGTCTGCCGCCGCCCGCCGCGGCGGCCGCCGGCCCGCGGTCGAACGTCCTGCTGGTCGTGCTCGACACGGTCCGCGCCGACCACCTCTCCCTGCACGGCTATCCGCGGCGCACGTCGCCGCGCCTCGAGGAGCTGGCGGGGCGCGCGCTCGTGTTCGACCGCGCGGTCTCGGCGGGGGACATGACCCTGTCGTCGCACGCGTCGCTGTTCACGGGCCTCCCGGCGCGGCGCCACGGCGCGCACTTCGACGAGCGCGGGCTGGGGCGGCCGCTGGGGCCGGAGCCCCCGACGCTGGCGGAGCTCCTCGGGGAGGCCGGCTACGCCACCGTCGGGGTCTGCGCCAACCACGCGTTCTTCGGCACCGGCCACGGCCTCGAGCGGGGCTTCCAGCGCTTCGACGCGAGCGCGCCGGTCGAGTACGAGCTGCTGCACCGGCTGGGCCACGTCTCGCCGGCGTACCCCCGCCGCTCGCTGCACGCGCTCGCCGCGGGGCTCGCGCCGCCGGAGGCGCGCGAGCGGCACTACCGCTCCGCGGCGCAGGTCACCGACCGCGCGTCGGCCTGGCTCGAGCGCCTGGGGGCCCGGCCGCAGCCGTTCCTGCTGTTCGTGAACTACATGGACGCGCACTGGCCGACGGTGCCGCCGGCGCCGTGGAGCGAGCGCTTCCCCGGGCGCGACCCGGGCTTCGACTCGGGCGACCGCGCGCGGATGGTGCGCGAGGTCGTGAAGCGCCGCGAGCGGGCGGTGACCGACGCCGAGCGGGCGCACACCGTGTCGCAGTACGACGGCGCGATCGCCTACGTCGACGACCGCGTCGGCGCGCTCGTCGACCGGCTGGCGGAGCTCGGGCTGGACGGCGACACGCTGGTGGTGATCACCTCCGACCACGGCGAGGCGCTGGGCGAGCGCGGCCTGGTCGGGCACGCGGTGTCCGCGTACGAGGACCAGGTGCACGTGCCGCTCCTGATCCGCCCGCCCGGGGGAGTGCCCGCGGCCCGCGTCGAGGCGACCGTCGGCGCCGTGGACCTGCTGCCGACGATCCTGGCGGCGACGGGGTGCGCCGGGCCGCCCGGGTTGCCCGGGATCGACCTCCTGTCCGCCGCCGCCGCCACCGGGCTCGCCGGGCGCGCGGTGGTGGCCGAGTCGTACCCCAACGTCGCGCTGCTGGGCCCGGGCTTCGCGCGGACCCAGCGGGCGCTGTACGCGGACGGACACGTGCTGCTGGCGACGGCCGGCGGCGAGGCCGAGCTCTACGACGTCGCGGCGGACCCCGCCCAGGAGCACGACCTGCGCGGCCAGGAGGGGCGCGGCGAGGACCTGCTCGGCCGCCTGCGGGCCTGGCTGGAGGCGGTGGAGCCGGCCGCCGGCCCCGCGGCGCGCGCCGACCGCGGGACCCTCCTGCACCTGCGGGAGCTGGGCTACGTGGAGTGAGGCCGACCCCCGACCCGGGCGGCGCGGGGCGGGCCGGACCGGGTCGCAGGCCGGCGCCGCGGCCCCGGGATTCGCGGGCGGGGGCTTGGCGCGGGGGCGCGCGGGCCCTACCCTGCTGCGCTTCGGCTCCGGCGTGGGGCCGCCCGGAGCCCCGACCGCCATGAAGATCCGCATCCGCAACAGCAAGACCAAGCGGGCCCGCAAGACCGGCTACCGCACCCGGCAGAAGACGGCGGGCGGCCGCAAGGTCAACCGCCGCCAGCGCGCCCGCCACGGCTCGTTCTGAGCCACGCCGCCCGGCCCGCGCCGCCGGCGTGACCCCGCGGCGACCGCGACCTCACCCCGGGCGGAACACCCGCGCCAGCGTGAGGTCCTGCGCCTGGTACGAGCTCCCGCTGCGGCCCTCGCCGTACAGGCGGTCGGGCACGGACGAGGCGCGGAAGAAGCGCAGGCGGAAGAAGACCTGCCCCTCCTCGGCGAGGAACGGCAGGTCGTGGGCGCGCACCTCCAGCACCGCGGGCGTGCCGCCCGGGAGCACCGCCGGCGTGCCGCCCGGCCCGGCCCCGTCGTCGTCGCGCCAGCCGAAGCCGTTGTCGAAGAAGCCGGCGTAGTTGTTGCGCAGCTCGCCGATCTCGACGTCCACGGGCACCATCTCGGCCGCCAGGTGGGGCGGGACGCGCACGCGCTCGCGGCTGGCGAAGATCGTGAACCCGCCGGGGGGCAGGATGCAGTGCCCGTCGCGCGCGTGGACGGGCTCGAAGAACTCCGCCGCCGCGTGGGCCCCCTCGGCGCCGAAGTCCAGCACCCCGGTGCCGGCGCGCGCGCGCCAGCCGGCGGGCTCGCGGCCGGCCAGGCCCAGGTGCAGCTCGATGGAGCCGTCGGGCGCGAAGCGCACGCGGCGGGGGGGCAGCGGGCCCTCGTCGTCCAGCACGAGCGGCGTGCGCGCGTGCTCCTCCACCAGCTCGGCGTACGTCAGCGCGGGGTCCCCGCGCTGGAGGCGCATCTGGCACAGGCGGTCGCCCCGGCGCAGGCGCACGGGGAAGGAGAGGGACGCGATCTCGAGCCACAGCGGGCCGCGGTAGCCCGCCGGGGCCTCGTTGAAGCGCGGGTGCCCGGGGACCAGCACGCGGGTGAAGACGTCGCAGCGTCCGGTCGAGCTGCGCGGGTTGAAGCGCGCGGCGACGTCCGGCGGGAGGTCGAGCTCCTCGTCCAGGCGGACCAGGTGGACGGCGCCGGGCTCCAGCACGGTGCCCTCGCCCTCCAGGGAGCCGTGCTCGAGCGCGAGCTCCGCCAGCCGCTCCTCGAGCGGCGCGCGCCCCGGGAGGAAGCCGGCGCGCAGCCGGGCGATCCGCGGTCCCAGGCGCAGGTCGAGGCTGGCGCACTGCAGCTGGCCGTCGGCGTCGGCGCGGATCGCCGGGGCGCCCTCCGCCGGACGCACGCGGCCGCGGGCGACGAGCCCGGCGAGCTCGCGGTCGACGAGCAGCGAGCCGCGCGCGGGCGGGGGAGTCGGCGGGTCCGGGGGCGTCACGGGCCGGGCATGGTGCACGATCCGCGCCGGGCGGCAAGGGACGGGCGGCCCGTGGCGGGCGCGCGGCGGCGCGGTGGAGCCGCGCCCGGGGCCTCCGGTTCCCCGTTCCGGCGTGGCCCTCGGCGGCGCGCGCCCTTAGACTCCTCCGCCCGAGAACCCCCATGAAGCTGCACGAATTCCAAGCGAAGCAAGTCCTCGGCCGGTACGGCGTGGCGGTCCCCGAGGGGATCGAGTGCACGACGGCCGACGCCGCGGCCGAGGCGCACGAGCGCCTGGGCACCCCCGTCACGGTCGTGAAGGCCCAGATCCACGCCGGCGGGCGCGGCAAGGCCGGCGGCGTGAGGGTCGTCCGGTCGGCCGAGGAGGCCCGCGCGGCCGCGGAGTCGATCCTGGGCCGCAAGCTCGTCACGCACCAGACCGGCCCCGAGGGTCAGCTCGTCCGCCGCCTGTGGGTCGAGAAGGGCTCGGACATCGCCTCCGAGGTGTACCTCGGCATCGTCGTCGACCGCAGCACGCAGCTGCCCGTGATGATGGCCTCGTCCGAGGGCGGGATGGAGATCGAGGAGGTCGCCGCGAAGACGCCGGAGAAGATCCTGAAGGCCGCGTTCTCGCCGGCCGCGGGGCTGCCCGAGGCCGAGGCGCGCCGCCTGGCCCAGGGCATCGGCATCCCCGCGGAGCTCGTCGACCGCGCGTGCGAGCTGATGCAGGCCCTGGCGAAGGCCTTCGTCGAGCTGGATTGCTCGCTGGCGGAGATCAACCCGCTCGTGACGACGAAGGACGGCCAGGTGCTGGCGCTCGACGCCAAGATCAACCTGGACGACAACGGCCTGTTCCGCCACCCCGACCTGCTCGAGCTGCGCGACGAGCACGAGGAGAAGCCGCTCGAGGTCGAGGCGTCGAAGCACGACCTGAACTACATCGCCCTGGACGGCAACATCGGCTGCATGGTCAACGGCGCCGGGCTGGCGATGGCGACCATGGACGTCATCAAGCTGTACGGCGGCGAGCCGGCCAACTTCCTGGACGTCGGCGGCGGCGCGAACGCGGAGCAGGTCACGGCCGCGTTCAAGATCCTGCTGTCCGACCCGAACGTGAAGGGCGTGCTGATCAACATCTTCGGCGGCATCATGAAGTGCGACGTCATCGCCCAGGGCGTCGTCGAGGCCGTCGAGCAGGTCGAGCTGAACGTGCCCCTGGTCGTGCGCCTCGAGGGCACGAACGTCGAGCAGGGCAAGCGCATCCTCGAGGAGTCGGGCCTGCCGCTGACCACGGCCGGGGACCTCGACGACGCCGCCCAGAAGGCCTGCGCCGCCCTCCAAGGAGCCTGAGATGAGCATCTTCGTCGACCGCGACACCCGCCTGATCTGCCAGGGCTTCACCGGCAAGACCGCGACGTTCCACTGCCAGCAGGCGCTCGAGTACGGCACGCAGCTCGTCGGCGGCGTCACGCCGAAGAAGGGCGGCCAGGAGCACCTCGGCCTGCCCGTGTTCGACACCGTCCGCGCGGCGCGCGAGGCCACCGGGGCCAACGCCTCGGTGATCTACGTGCCCCCGCCGTACGCCGCGGCCGCCATCCTCGAGGCCGTCGAGGCCGGCGTGGAGCTGATCGTCGCGATCACCGAGGGCATCCCGGTGCTCGACATGGCCCGCGTCATGGAGGCCGTGCGGTCGTCGGGCTCGCGCCTGATCGGCCCGAACTGCCCCGGCGTGATCACGCCCGACCAGTGCAAGATCGGCATCATGCCGGGCTACATCCACAAGCCCGGCCGCGTCGGCGTCGTGTCCCGCTCGGGCACGCTGACGTACGAGGCCGTCTGGCAGCTCACGACGCGCAACATCGGCCAGTCGACGTGCGTCGGCATCGGCGGCGACCCGGTGAACGGCACGAACTTCATCGACTGCCTCGAGGCCTTCAACGCCGACGAGGAGACCGACGGCCTGATCCTGATCGGCGAGATCGGCGGCACGGCCGAGGAGGAGGCCGCCGAGTACATCGCGGCCCACGTGAAGAAGCCGGTCGTCGGCTTCATCGCCGGCGCCACCGCGCCCCCCGGTCGCCGCATGGGGCACGCCGGCGCGATCATCTCCGGCGGCAAGGGCACGGCGAAGGAGAAGATCGCCGCGCTCGAGAAGGCCGGCGTCCGCGTGACGCCGAGCCCCGCCCGCCTGGGCGAGTTCATGGAAGCCGCGCTGCGCGACGCGGGCCTCACGGCGGCGCTGACCGCCTGAGCCGCCGGAGGTCGCTGCAGCGAGCCGGCGCGAGGCGCCGGCGTTCCTCCCGGCCCGGCGCGCCGGTCTGCCTCCCCGTGTAACCCCTCTGCAAGGTCCGTCCCCCCGGGCGGGCCCAGGGCGCTGCCAGGGCCGCCGGCCCCGCGCCCGCGCCGGCGCGACGCCGACGAACCCGAGCCGCCCTCAAGGCCCGCCGTCCCGCCGGGCGATCGAAGCGCCTGAGCCGTGGGGGCTCGGAAGAGAGCGCTGAGGAGGGCGTCATGAGGAGTTGGATCGCGGGGGGCCTCGGCCTCCTGCTCGTGGGCTGCGGTGGGGGCGCCGGTGGCGGCGCGGCCCTGGGCGCGGCCTCCGGGGGAGAGGACACGCAGACCACCACGTCGGCGGCGCAGATGGCGTCGCCGACCGAGCAGTTCCTGACCTACCTGGGTCGGGGCGGCAAGGAGGTCATGCGCGACGTCGCCGTCGGACCGGACGGCAGCGTCTACGTGACCGGGGGGACGGCCTCGTCGAACTTCCCGACCACGCCGGGCGCGTACGACCGCTCGTTCAACGGGGACTTCGACGTCGTCGTCGCCAGGTTCAGCCCGTCCGGGCAGCTGCTGGCGTCCACGTTCGTCGGCGGCCCGGGGTACGACCGCACGTACAGCGTGGACGTGGACGACGGCACGGGCAACGTGTACATCGCCGGCCGCGCGGGGCAGGGTTTTCCGACCACCGCCGGCGTCATCCAGCCGAGCTTCGCCGGGTCCGACTTCCCGGACGTCGCGTACGGCGAGCAGGACGGCTTCCTGGCCGTGCTCGACGCCGACCTGACGACCCTGGTCGCGTCGACCTACTTCGGCGGGGACGACCGGGCCGTCATCCGGAACATGGAGCTCGCGCGCCGCAAGAACGGCAAGCGACGCGGGCAGGCCGTGGTCACCCTGATCAAGGTCCACCGCGACTTCCCGCACGTCAAGAACGCGTTCCAGCCGCACCACGCGGGCGGCATCGACGCCGTGGTGGCGAAGTTCAAGCGCGACCTCTCCGACGTGTTCTTCTGCACGCACGTCGGCGGTAGCGGCGACGACAAGGGGACGAGCATCACGACCGACCGGATCGGCAACGTCTACGCGGCCGGGTACACCGACTCGGACGACTTCCCGATCACCGGCGACGCGTTCCAGCCGAGCCTGGCGGGCCTGACGGACCTGTACCTCGTGCGCCTCGGGCGCAACGGCAGCCTGGACCACGGCACGTACCTCGGGGGGTCGAGCTACGACGACAGCGAGACCCACTCGATCGGCGTGTACCGGGGCCACGTCGCGCTCGCGGCGCGGACCAGCTCGCACGACATGCCGGTGACGGCCAACGCGTTCCGGCCCCAGTTCAACGGCGGCTCGCCGGCCTCGGACCCCAACAGCGGCAACCCCTACGGGGACGGGTTCATCGCCGTGTTCGAGCGCAACCTCCAGTCGCTGCGCTTCCTCTCCTACATGGGCGGGACGCAGCACGACAACAACGAGGGCGTGGCCTGGGACCAGGACGGGCGCCTGTACGTCAGCGGGCACACGAAGTCGAACGACTGGCCGGCCACGCCGGACGCCGCGCAGGGCGGCAAGGCCGGGGGCCGCGACGCGACGCTGGTCGTGCTGAACCCGCTCGCCCCGGACGCCGCGGACACGCTGCAGTACGCCACGTACATCGGCGGCAACGGGGACGACTGGGGCCGCAGCGTGGCCCTGGACCGCGGCTCGGTGTTCGTGATCGGCTACACGCTCTCGTCCCAGAACCTGGCGACGCAGAACTCGAGCACCTACGACCCGAGCTACAACGGGGACAAGGACGGCTGGTTCCAGCGCTACATGAGCCCGGACACGAACGAGAGCACCACGCCCTGACGGGGCGGTCTCGACGGGCTTCGCGCGCGCCCCTCCGGCCCCCGGGCCGGGGGGGCGCGCTCGCAGGGAGCGGGCGCGCGTATGCTGGGGGCGTGACGCCGGCGGAGCGAGACGAGGAGGGGACCTGGGAGGTCGCGGACACCGCGGACGGCTCCTGGACGCTGGTGCACCCCGGCCACGGCCAGGCCTGCCACTCGCGCGCGGGCGCGTGGGGCGAGGCCGTCGAGCGGTACGCGCTCCCCTGCGGGATCGAGGACGCGGCGCGGCGGCGCGGCACGGTCCGGTTGCTCGACGTGGGGACCGGCCTGGGCCTGAACGTGGCGGCGGCGCTGCGCGCGGCCCGGGCGGGCGGGGGGTGCCTGGAGGTCGACACGTTCGAGGCGCGCCCCGACGTGCTGCGCGCCGCGGTCGAGACCCGCGCGGCGCGCGCCGGCCTGACCGGGCTGACCGGGGGCGCCGAGGCGGCGGGCCCCGAGCCGTGGCACGCGCGGGTTTGCGCGGCGCTGGCGGAGGCCCTGGAGGCCGAGGACCCCGCCGCGGGCGTGGGGCTGGGACCCGGGGGGTCCGGCGGGCTCCTCCGCCTCCACCTGGGCGACGCGCGGGAGCGGATCGAGGACCTGCCGCCGGGGGCGCGCTGCGACGCCGTGTTCCTGGACCCGTTCTCGCCGGCGGTCGAGCCCGGCCTCTGGGAGGGCGCGTTCCTGGCCGCGCTCGCGTCCCGCATGGCCGCCGGGGCGATCCTCTCGACCTACACCAGCTCGCTGGAGGTGCGCGCGCGGCTGGTCCGGGCGGGCCTCGCCTGCGGCCCGGGACCGCGGGTGGGGACGAAGTCGGGGGGCACGGTGGCCGTCCGCGGGGCGGCTCCCCCGCGCGCTTTCGACGGGCGGACGGCCCGCAAGCTCGCGCGCCGCGTGGAGCGCCTGGACGCGGGGGAGGGGCCCCGGCCCGAGACCGACGCGGGCCGGCGGGTGCAGAGCGGCACCGGCGGAGACTAGAATCGGGGGTGAGGCCGACCGGTCGCGGCGTCCGTGGGGACGTCGGTCCGGTGACCCGAAGCGCAAGGAGCCACGCCGCACCCATGTTCCAGCTCGCCATCGGAATGCCCGGAGGGATCGAGTGGGTCTGGATCGGCCTGGTCGTCGTGCTGCTGTTCGGCGCCCGCAAGCTGCCGGAGCTGGCGCGCTCGATGGGGTCGAGCATCAACCAGTTCAAGAAGGGCCTCCGCGAGGAGGACTCGGCCGACCAGCTGACCGAGGGCTCGGGGCAGGACAGCTCCCCCAAGGAGTGACGGCCGCCCCGTCGCAGCGGGGGGACCGCGGCGACCGGCGCGAGGCCGCCGGACCCCGCGAGCGCAGCCTGGGCGTCGTGCTCTGCGGCGGGCACAGCCGCCGCATGGGCTCCGACAAGGGCGCGCTGCGGCTCGCCGACGGGCGCACCCTCGTGGGCCGCGCGGCCGACGTCCTGCGCGGCCTGACCGACGCCGTGGTGCTCGCCTCGGGCCGTCCGCCCCGCTACCCGGCGGAGGGCCTGCCGGAGATCGGGGACGCCCGCCCCGGGGCGGGGCCGCTGGCGGGCCTGGAGGCCGCGCTGGCCGAGGCCAGCGAGCGGGGCTGCGTCCGGGCCGCCGTGGTGGCCTGCGACATGCCGCGCGTGGACGCGCGGCTCGTCGGGGCGCTGCTGGCGCGTTCCCGCGACGAGGACCTCGACGTCGTGCTCGTTCGCACCGAGCGGGGCGTCGAGCCCCTGCTCGGCGTGTACGCCGCGCGCTGCCTGCCCGCCGTGCGCCGGGCGCTCGACGCGGGCGAGCGCCGGATGGTCGCCTTCCACGCCGACAGCGTCGAAGGGCGGCCCCTGCGGGTGCGGGCGCTGGACCCCGGCGAGCTCGGGGCCGGCCCCGAGGCGGCGCGGAACCTGAACACTCCGGCGGAGCTGGAGCGGGAGTTGCTCGAGCGGCCGCTTCCCCCCGGGGAAGGGCGGGAATCCGGCCCTCGATAGGTTATAGATGGCGCGATCATGGAAGCGTCGACGAGGCTCCAGAAGCTCCTCGCGCCCATCGCCGGGGACATGGACCGCATGCAGGACGTGCTCCTCGAGCAGGTCCGCAGCGCGTCCCCCGCCGTGCGGGACATGACCGACCACGTCAGCCGCTTCCGGGGCAAGCAGCTCCGCGCGGCGCTCGTGCTCCTGTCCGGGGACGCGACGGGCAACACCACCGACGAGCACGTCCGCGTGGCGGCGATCGTCGAGATGATCCACCTGGCCACGCTGGTCCACGACGACATCCTGGACGGCGCGCTCGTGCGCCGCCGGGTGGCCTCGGTCAACCAGCGCTGGGACAACCAGGTCGCGGTGCTGCTCGGCGACTTCCTGTACGCGCGCGCCTTCGCGCTCTCCACCGCGCTGTCCTCGCGGCTCTGCAGCCGCCTGCTCTCCGACACCACGCGCGACATCTGCGTGGGCGAGATCGAGCAGTCCACCAGCCGCTACGACTTCGACATCTCGCAGGAGAAGTACGAGCGGCTGTGCGGCGCCAAGACCGCCAGCCTGTACGCCGCCGCGTGCGAGCTGGGGGCGCGCTACCCGGGCGGCAACGAGGAGGTCGGCCGCCTGATGTGGAACTTCGGCTGGGAGCTCGGGCTCGCCTTCCAGATCAAGGACGACTGCCTCGACATCCTTGGCGACGAGGCCGAGGTCGGGAAGACGATCGGCCGCGACGTCGAGGACGGCAAGGTCACGCTCCCCGTGCTGCACGTCTACCGCAACGCCCCCGACGAGCTGAAGGCGCGCATCCGCGACGCCTACACCATGCCGGGCATCGAGAACCGCACTGCGCGGCTCTCCGACGTCTGCGACCTGCAGCCGGGCGTGGAGTTCGCGATCCAGCGCGCGGAGGAGCTCGTCCGCACCGCCCTCGGCCGGCTGGCGTCGCTGCCTCCCGGCCCCGCGCGGCAGGCCCTCGAGGGCATCGGCGAGTTCGTCCTCGAGCGCCGGTTCTGATCCAGCCGGCGTCCCCACGGGCCGCGGGCCGACCCCACCGAGCCCACCGGCCACGGGGGCGCCCTACAATCCCAGGGTCCCGGACCGACGCCCCGCGGGCCGGAGCCCACGACCCCCCCCGGGCGGGCCCGACCTGCGCCGCCCTCGCCCCGATGGCCCGCCAGACCTCCCCGGACAGCGCCCCCGCCCGACGCCCCTTCCGCTGGGGCTTCGCCGGCGCCGCGCTCGCGGTCCTGGTGCTGATGGTCGTCGGGCAGGCCGTGGGGGTCCTGCTCGCCGACTACCCGCCGCAGCGCCTGGCCGCCGCGGTCGCCCTGGGGCAGTGGGGGGCGGCGGGGGCCGAGCTGTCGGGGCTGCCGGGGAGCCTGGCCGCGCGCGACTGGCTGTTCACGGCGTTCCTGGTCTCGGCGGTCGCGTACCTCTGGCTGCAGCGCGCGGCGGTCAAGCGCTTCTTCCGCAGCATGGAGGTCGGCGTCGCCCTGGTCGTGTGGTCGACGGTGGCCGTCACCGCCGGCGTGCTCGTGCCGCAGATGGACGGCTTCGAGGACCCCGCGCAGCGCATCACCGCGGAGAACTACGAGCAGCAGTACAAGCAGTTCCGCTGGGCGCAGGGCTACTTCCTGTACCACCTGAGCCACCCCTTCGGCGCGGGGCTGCCGACCGCCGAGCTGCCGCCGCCGATGCGCGACGGGCTCGACCGCTTCGGCGCGCGCTACGGCGAGGAGGAGCGCAGCAACCGGGAGAAGCGCATGGTGGCGGCGCTCTCCGGGCAGGAGAAGACGCGCGCCATCGGCGAGTTCGTCGAGCGGCACGACGCGGCCCTGCGCGAGTACTTCGACGTCGCCACGACCCTGCACCTGAACCGCACGTACAAGTCGAACTGGTTCGCCACGCTCATGGGCCTGCTGGCGGTCGGCGTGCTGCTCAACACGTTCAAGGGCTCGCCGTCGCGCTGGATCTCGATCCACAAGGTGGGCTTCGTCGTCACCCACCTCGGGATGGCGCTGCTGCTGGTCGGGGGGTGCCGCAGCAAGCTCGGCACCGACCGCGGGATCCTGCACCTGGACCTGCGCGACGCGCCGCAGGACGAGTACTTCCAGCACTCCAGGCTCGACCGCAAGATGCGGATGCCGTTCCACGTGAAGCTGGACCGCTTCGCGCGGCGCGACTGGAAGCAGGTCGAGGTCCACTTCCCCGACGAGCACTTCACGTCGGCCCCGCCGTCCTACACGCTGTGGAAGGACCGGGTGATCGACCTCGACTTCCGCCCGGACGCGCAGGGGGTGCCGCGGCCCACCCTGCAACTGCGGGTGGTCGACGTGCACGAGCGCGCGCTGGTCGACGTGCCGATCATCCGCGAGGAGCTCGACCCGGAGAGCCCGCGGCCGGAGCGGGAGCTCTTCCCCGTCGCCGAGATGCAGGTGCCCGACGCGGACTTCGACGCGCCGCCGGCGGCGCCCGGCGGGCCGACCCGGCGCGCGCACATGGCCCCGGGCGGGCGCAACCAGCTGTACTTCGACCCGGCGCTGCGGTTCCGCCTGCGCGTGCTGCACGGCGAGCTGCCGCTGGACGTGTTCCCCGCCGACGACCGGGCGCTGGGCACCCTCGAGCTCCAGGTGGCCTCGCAGGGCGAGCTCGAGCCCGAGGTCGTCGAGTTCGGCCTGGGCGACTCGTTCGAGCTGCCCGGCGGGTTCCGGGTGACGGTGAAGCGCGCGACGGCCAACTTCGGCCTGGACCCGAACACGCGCCAGGAGATCCGCGACCCGCGCCCCCTCGCGCAGCAGCCGCCCGCCGCGCCGGCCCTGTGGGTGACGATCGAGACCGACTCCGGCGAGCCGCCCGAGGAGCGCTTCCTGCTCGACGGCGTCGACTGGCGCGACTACGGCTTTCACGAGCGCTTTCCGCTGAGCGACGTCGTGCTGCGCTTCCGCTGGAACTCCTGGACGGCGCCGGGGCCGAAGCGCTACGCGCTGCACTGGGCCGTGGGGCAGTCGCCGGTCCTGCTCGACGAGGACGGCGGCGAGGCCCCCGTGGTCGTCGGCGAGCCCCTGCCGGGCCTGGACGGCGAGGTCGTGCCGCTGCAGCTCGTGCACGACGCCGGCTTCGAGCCCAGCATCGAGTTCCCGCCGCCGCGCATCGACGACGACACCGGCTTCGACGCCGACTTCTACTCGACCGACCCGGTGGGCGTGACCCTGGAGGTCGTGCGCGACCCGGGGACCCCCGGGGAGACGCGCGAGACGGTGCGCCTGGTCACCTACGACCTCCACGACACGTGGGTGGCCGACGACGGCGGGGTGGCGCTGCGGTTCTTCGAGAACGACAAGATGCTGCCGTACGAGTGGCGCAGCGTGCTCTCGATCTGGGAGCCGGGCCCGACCGGGGAGCTGGTCCAGGTGCCCGTCGGGCGCGAGAAGGACCGCGAGATCCGCGTCAACGACTACCTGTACTACCGCGGCTACCGCTTCTTCCAGACCAACGCGAACCCGGAATTCCCGACGTACTCCGGGATCGGCGTCGTCTACGACCCCGGCATTCCCTGGGTCCTCGCCGGCATGTGGATCGTGATCGCGGGCGCGACGCTCGCGTTCGTGGTGAAGCCCATCGGCCTGGCCCTGCGCCAGGGGAGGGACGCGTGAGAGTTCCCTGGGAAGCCTGGATCGAGTCCCTGAACTGGACGGCCCCCAACCTGCCGGACTCCGCCGTCTGGCTGCGGGGCACGAACGCGCTGTGCCTGCTGGGCATCGCCGCCTGCCTGGCGGCCATGGTCGCCCACGGCATCCGCGCGGTGCGGGCGCGCGCCGCCGACCCCGCCGCCGCGCCCGCGCGGACGCCGCTGCCCGCGCGCGTGCTGCTGGCGCTGCTGTTCGGCGCCACGGCGGCGGTGTTCGTCTCGGTCGGCCACCGCTGGGTCGAGGTGAACCACTTCCCGAGCCA
>JAUIDW010000138.1 GCA_030428395.1 bacterium
GGCCGCGAGCCCCCAGGGGGCCGCCGGCGTCGCGGCCGGGTCGGGCCAGCCTCCGCCGACGGCCGAGCCCACCACGAGGGCCACCGCCAGGGCGACGAGCGGCCGCGGGGGCCGCGGATTCCCTCCCGGGTCGAGCACGCCGTACGGACCGCGCGGATCGCCGCGGGTTGCGCTTCGCGCCCCGGAAGTTCCGCGCGGGCGGCGGGACCCGGCCCGCGGAGTGCACGCGCGCCGCGCGTCCTCCCGCGGCCCGGGATCGACGGCGCGGGACCTCCGCGGGGCGCCGGCGCGCGGCGCACCGCAGACCGCGCCCCCCCGGGGGCGTAGAATCCCGCCCATGACGGCGGCCCGACACGCCCTGTTCCCCGGCTCGTTCGACCCGCCGACCCTCGGCCACCTGGACCTCGTGCGCCGGGCGTCCCGGCTGTTCCCGCGGGTCAGCGTGGCCCTGGCCCGGCACCCCGAGAAGCGCGAGGTGCTCCCCCTCGACCAGCGCGCCGCCCTCCTGCGGGAGCTCACCGCCGAGCTCGGGAACGTCGACGTCGCCGCCTTCGACGGCCTCGTGGTCGACGGCTGCCGCGCCCTGGGGGCGGACGCCATCGTCCGGGGGCTGCGCCACGCGGGCGACTTCGAGTACGAGGCGCAGATGTCGCGCACGAACGCCCTCCTGGCGCCGGGCGTCGAGACCGTGTTCCTGGTGGCCGCGCCGGAGTTCGTCCACGTGTCCAGCACGCTGGTCCGCCAGATCGGCGCGCTCGGCGGCGACCTCTCCAAGCTCGTCCCGCCGATCGTCGAGCGCGCCGTGCGCGCCGCCTACTCCGAGACCCCCTGAGGCCACCATGCCCGAGCGTCGCAGCGCCGTCCGCACCAGGAGTGCCCCGCAGGCCATCGGTCCCTACAGCCAGGCGATCGTCGCCGGCGGGCTCGTCCACTGCTCCGGGCAGATCGCCCTCGACCCGGAGACGGGCGAGATGCAGCCGGGCGACGTCGCCGCCCAGACCGAGCGCGTGATGCGCAACCTCGCCGCGGTGCTGGAGGCGGCGGGGTCCAGCCTCGACCAGGTCTGCAAGTGCACGATCTACCTGGCCGACATGGACGACTTCGGCGCGGTCAACGAGGTCTACGGGCGCTTCTTCGAGGCGGGCGACCGGCCGGCCCGCGCCACCGTCCAGGTCTCCCGGCTGCCCAGGGACGCGCGCGTCGAGATCGACTGCGTGGCGCTCGTCTGACCGCCCATGCGGTTCGACCGCCCGGTCTTCCTGTTCTACTTCCTCCCCGTCGTCCTGGGCCTGTACTTCGGCCTGGCGGCGGTGGACGCCGCGCTCGCGCGCGCCGGCGTCCGGGGCTTCCCGCGGCGGTTCCTCCAGAACCTGGTCCTGCTGCTCGCCAGCCTGCTCTTCTACGCCTGGGGCGAGAAGGAGATCGTGCTGGTCATGCTGGCGTCGATCGCCGCGAACTTCGCGTTCGGGCTGATGGTCGAGCGCCGGCGCGGCAGCGGCGGGGCCCGCGTCGCGGTCGGCCTCGCGGTGGTCTTCAACCTCGGGCTGCTGGTGTGGTGGAAGTACGCCAACTTCCTGTGGGACAGCCTGCGGTCGCTGCTCGGCTCGGCGGGCGTCCCCGCGGCGCAGCTGCCCGAGCTGGACCCCATCCACCTGCCGATCGGGATCTCGTTCTTCACGTTCCAGGCGATGTCGTACGTCGTCGACGTGCACCGGCGCGAGGGGCCGGTCCAGCGCAACCCGGTCCACTTCGCGCTCTACATCTCGCTCTTCCCGCAGCTGATCGCCGGGCCGATCGTGCGCTACCGCGACGTGGCCGCGCAGCTCGTCGAGCGGGCCGCGACGCGCGCGGGGTTCGCCCACGGCATCCGCCGCTTCGTCGTCGGCCTGGGCAAGAAGCTGCTCGTGGCCGACACCGTGGGCCGCGTGGCGGACGAAATCTTCGCGCTCTCGACCGGCGACCTGACGGCGCCCGTTGCCTGGCTCGGCATCGCCTGCTACACGCTGCAGATCTACTTCGACTTCTCCGGCTACTCCGACATGGCGATCGGCCTGGGGCGCATGTTCGGGCTGCGCTTCCTGGAGAACTTCGACTACCCCTACGTCGCGCGCAGCGTCACCGAGTTCTGGCGGCGCTGGCACATCTCGCTGTCGAGCTGGTTCCGCGACTACCTGTACATCCCGCTCGGGGGCAACCGGCGCGGCGCGGGGCGCACGTACTTCAACCTGGTCACGGTGTTCTTCCTGTGCGGCCTGTGGCACGGGGCCAGCTGGAGCTTCGTCGTGTGGGGCCTCTACCACGGCGCGTTCCTGGTGGTCGAGCGCGTCGGCCTCGGGCGCGTCGTCGAGCGCCTGGGGCCGTTCCGCCACGCCTACGCGCTGGTCGTGGCGATGGTCGGGTGGGTGTTCTTCCGCGCGCCGACGCTGGGGCACGCCACCGACTACGTCCAGGCGCTGTTCGGCGCCGGCGCGGGGGACGGCCTGCGCTACCACCCCGGGCTCTGGCTGAACGCCGAGGTGTGGCTGGCGCTGCTCGTCGGGGCGGTCGGCTCGACCCCGGTGCTGCCCGCCCTCGGCCGCTGGCGCGAGCGCCTCGTCGAGGAGGGGCGGACCGAGCTGGACCTCGTGCTCGAGGTGGGCTCGGTGGTCGGCGTGCTGCTGCTCTTCGTCGCCTCGACCATGCAGATGGCCGCGGGCACCTACTCGCCCTTCATCTACTTCCGGTTCTGACGGCGGCGGATGGACGAGCGCACCGAGACCTCCGGGCGGCGCGGGGCCGACGCCCTGCTGGTCGTCCTGTTCCTCGCGCTGATCCTGGCGCCCCTGATCGCGGGCGAGGAGGACGACACGGCGCGGCAGGAGATGCGCAAGCCCGCGCCGCCGCCGGCGCCGGTGCACGACCTCGTCACGCTGCGGGCCTTCCCCGACGCGTTCGACGCGTACCTGGGGGACGGCTTCGGCCTGCGCGGGCGGCTGATCCGGTGGCACAACCGCTTCAAGCTGCAGGTGCTCGGCGTGTCGCCCACGCCGGAGCTGCTGCTGGGCGAGGGCGGCTGGCTCTTCACGACGCGCGACCACAGCGTGGAGGTGTTCCGCGGCCTCGACCCGCTCTCCGACGAGGAGCTGCGCGTCTGGCAGCGCATCCTGGAGGACCGCCGCGACTGGTGCGCCGAGCGCGGCATGCAGTACGTGTTCGCCGTGGCGCCGAACAAGTCGTCGGTCTATCCCGAGCGCATGCCGGCGCGCATCGACCGCGTCGGGCCGTCGCGGCTGGACCAGCTGACCGCGTGGATGCGGCGGCACTCGGACTTCGCCGTCCTCGACCTGCGCGAGCCCCTCGAGGCGGCCAAGCGCCGCGCGGAGCTGGCCGGGGAGGAGGTCTACTACCCGCTCGGGACGCACTGGAACCGGTTCGGGATGCTGGCCGGCTACTGGGCCCTGCTCGGCGAGGTCGCGCAGCGGTTCCCGGCCGTCGTGCCCCACGGCCTCGACGACTTCCGCATCGAGCGCTCGCCGCACCCCGGCGACAACTGGGGGCGGCGCCTGTACCTCGAGGACCTGCTGCACCAGACGAACGTCGAGCTCGTGCCGCGCTTCCCCACGCGCGCCAGCACGGTCCTGCGCAAGATGGTCCGGCTGGTGCCGACCGAGGTGCGCGAGGTCGACGACCCGGACCTGCCGAGCGCGGTGATGTTCCACGACTCGTTCGGGAACATGCAGAAGGACCTGGTGGCCGAGCACTTCCGCCGCACGCTGTTCCACTTCGACCCCGACTTCGACACGTACGTGCTCGAGGAGGAGCGGCCCGACGTCGTGCTGCACGTGCTGGTCGAGCGCGCCCTGGCCTCGCACCGCCCGGCCGTGTCGCCGCTGGACGACGACGCGACCCTGGAGGCGGCCTTCGCGCGCAGCGAGCGGGTCCTGGTCGACCTGTTCCCGCCGCCCGGCTCGCCCCGGGAGGCGCCCGACGTGGTCCCGGAGGGCGGCGCCGAGGTGGGCTGGGGCGACGACGCCCGCGGCCCGTACTGCGCCCTGCGCACGCCGGGTGGCGCCAGCGTCCTGCTGCCGGAGTTCGCCGTGCCGCCGGACGCCTGGCCGGTCGTCCGGCTGGAGATCGAGAGCGCCCTGCCGACCACCCTGGCGCTGGAGTTCCAGACGCGCTCGGACCCTTCGTACTCCCAGCGCAGCCGCCACCTCGTCGCCCCGCTGCGCAAGGGCGTGAACGTCCTGTGGTGGAGGCTGCTCGTCCCCGACCTTTCCGGTAGGCTACGCGCCCGGCTCGGCGAGGGCGCGTACCGCGTCCACGGATACGAGGTCCGCGCCGTACCCCGCTGAACGATGGCACTCTCCTGCGGTATCGTCGGCCTGCCGAACGTCGGCAAGTCGACCCTCTACAACGCCTTCACCTCCAGCAACGCCGACCGCGCGGCCTACCCGTTCAGCACGGTCGAGGCCAACGTCGCGGTCGTCGAGGTCCCCGACGAGCGGCTGGAGACGATCCACGGCTTCATCGAGACCGAGCGGATCCTGCCCGCCACGGTCAACGTCGTGGACATCCCCGGCCTGGCCGCCGGCGCCTCGAAGGGCGAGGGCATGGGGAACAAGTTCCTGGGCCACGTGAAGGAGGCGGACGCGATCCTCCAGGTCGTCCGCTGCTTCGACAACCCGGACGTGACCCACCACGGGCCGATCGACCCGGCGGCGGACATGGAGCTGCTCGAGCTCGAGCTGGCGATGGCCGACCTCGACACGGTGTCCCGCGGCCTCGAGCGGGTGGCCAAGAAGGCCCGCACCGGCGACAAGGAGGCCAGGTTCGAGCTCGAGGTCTTCACGCGCGCGAAGGCGGCGCTCGAGGACGGCGTGCTGCTGCGCACGCTCGACTGGAAGCCCGCGGAGGCGGCCGCCCTGCGCCCGCTGTTCCTGATCACGACCAAGCCGATGCTGTACGTGGCCAACGTCGGCGACGACGACCTCGAGGGCCAGGGCGAGCGCGCCGCCGCCGTGCGCGCCCACGCGGAGGCGACCGGCAGCGACGCCATCGCGATCTGCGGCGACATCGAATGCGAGCTGCTCGGCATGGACGAGGCCGACCGCGCCGAGTTCCAGCGCGACCTGGGCGTCACCGAGCTCGGCCTGCCGCGCCTGATCCGGCGGACGTACGAGCTGCTCGGCCTGCAGACCTTCTTCACCGCGGGCCCGATGGAGATCCGCGCCTGGACCGTCCGCCGGGGCGACACCGGGCCGGTCGCCGCGGGCAAGATCCACTCGGACTTCGAGAAGGGCTACATCCGCGCCGAGGTGTACTCCGTCGACGACCTCGTCCAGCACGGCTCCGAGGCGGCCATCAAGGCGGCCGGCAAGCTGCGCGTCGAGGGCCGCGACTACGTGATGCGCGAGAGCGACGTCGTGCACTTCCTCGTGAACCGCTGACCGCCCCCCCGACCGGCGCCCGGGGCCGGCCGCGTCCCTTGAAGCAGCACCAGCGCACGCTCGAGCTCCGCACGCCCGGCCGCGGGCTCTCGGACGTGACCGCCGCGGTGGCCGGCGTCGTCGGGGAGGCCGGGGTGACCACCGGGCTGTGCCACGTGTTCTGCGCGCACACCTCCGCCAGCCTGCTGATCCAGGAGAACGCCGACCCCGCGGTGCTGCGCGACCTCGGGGCGTGGCTCGAGCGCCTCGCGCCCGACGGCGACCCGCGCTACACGCACACCGCCGAGGGGCCGGACGACATGGCCGCGCACCTGCGCACGGTGCTGACGCGGACCAGCGAGACCGTGCCCGTCGTCGACGGCCGGCTGGCGCTGGGGACGTGGCAGGGGCTCTACCTGGCCGAGCACCGCGCGGCGCCGCACCGCCGGCGGCTCGTCGTGCACGTCGCGGGCGACTGATGGCCGCCACCGACGGGAGCGGCGCGCGGGAGCGGTCGGAGCGCGCCTGGGCCTTCCTGCTGGGGCTCGCGGTCGTCGCCGGCGCGGCCATCCGGCTGGACCAGCTCGGCGCGCAGGTGCTGGCGGACGACGAGTGGCACGCCCTGCGCGCGCTGCACTTCCACGGCTACGGCTGGATCTTCACGAACCTCGGCGTCTCGGACCACTGCATCCCGCTGACGCTGCTGTACCGCGGGCTCGCCGACACCGTCGGCCTGAGCGAGTGGGGCATGCGCCTGCCCGTCGTGGCGGCGGGCATCGCCCTGGTCGCCGCCGGTCCCTGGCTCGCGCGCCGCGCCGTCGGGGCGCCGACCGCCGCGGCCTTCGCGTGGCTGCTGGCGGCGTCGCCGGTGCTGGTCTACTTCAGCCGCTACGCGCGGCCGTACAGCCTGGCGCTGCTGTGCGCGACCGTCGCGCCGCTGGCGGCCGCGGCGTGGTGGACGCGCGGCCGGCGGGGGGACGCGCTGGCGCTGGGCGCGGCGGCGGTGCTCGGGCCGTGGTTCCACCTGACGGTGCTGCCGGCGGTGCTGGCGCCGCTGGGCGGGCTCGTGGTGCTGTCGCTGGCGCGCCGCGACCGCGCGCGGTGGGGAGCGCTCGCGCTGCTGCTGCTCGGCGTCGCCGCGGGCCTGGCCGCGCTGCTCGGGCCGCCGCTGCTCGCGAACCCCGGGAGCCTGGGGGACAAGTCCGGCCGCGGCGACGTCCAGCCGGAGACCTGGCTGCCGGCGCTGCAGCTCTTCCTCGGCTCCGCGCGGCCCGCCGCGCTGGCGCTGCTGGGCCTCGGCGTCGTCGCGGGGGCCGTGCAGCTCGCGCGCACCGCGCCGCTCGTGGCGGGGCTGGCGGCGGTGTCGTCCGCCGCGCAGGTCGCCGGGCTGGCGGTCGCGAACCCCTACGCGCTCGAGTACCCCATGCCGCTCGTGCGCTACGCGCTGCCGCTCTTGCCGTGGGCGCTGCTCGCCGCGGCCGCGAGCCTCGGCGCGCTGGACGCCCTCGCGGCCCGCCGCGGGACGCCCGCCGGCGTCGTGACGCTCGTCGCCGTCGGGGCGCTCGTGTCGGTCGGACCGCTGCCGTCGATCCACTTCCGTCCGAACGCGTTCACCAACCACAGCCTGTACCAGCACCAGTACGACGACGAGCACCGCGCGAGCTACGGCGCCTACCTGCGGCGCGGCAAGCCGTGGCCGGCGTTCTACGACGAGCTGGCGGCGCTGCCGCCGGGCAGCGTCACCGTGGTCGAGGCGCCGTGGTACTACCCCTGGCCGCGGATCTTCTACAACCTGGCGCAGGAGCGGCACCGCCAGCACGTCGTCGTCGGCTTCGTCGGCCGGCCGGCCGAGCCGATCGCCGGCGACGAGCTGCCCCTCGACGACCCGCGCTACGCCTTCCGCAACTTCGTGGACGTGCGCGACGTCGACGGCCTGCGCGCGCGCGGCGTCCGCTACGTCGTGCTGCACCGCCGCCTGAAGGGCGAGCTGCGCACCAGCTTCGACCTGCCGCGGATCCAGCCCGTCGTCGACCGCATCGCGGAGTACCGCGAGCGCCTCGGCGAGCCCCACTTCGAGGACCGCGACGTCGTCGTGTTCGACCTGGCGCCGGGGACGCCGCCGGGAGCGGAGTAGGGGTCCGGACAGCAGGCCGTCAGGCCTCCGGCGCGGAACCGGGCTCGAGGTGGCACGTCCAGCGGGCCGCGCCGTCCGTGCGCAGCGGGGGCTCCTCGCGGGCGCAGCGGTCGTCGGGGACGAGCGCGCGGGCCGGGCAGCGCGGGTGGAAACGGCAGCCCGGCGGGGGGCGCGTCGGGGAGGGGGGTTCACCCTCCAGCAGCACGGGCGGATGCGCGGCGGCGCGCGTGGGGTCGGGCACGGCCGCGATCAGCGCCTGCGTGTAGGGGTGCCGCGGCGCCTCGAAGATCTCGTCGCGCGGCGCGCTCTCGACGACGCGGCCCAGGTACAGCACGGACACCCGCTGGCAGAGGCTGCGCACCACCGCCAGGTCGTGGCTGATGAACAGGTAGGCGATGTCGTAGCGCTCCTGCAGCTCGCGCAGCAGGTTCAGGACCTGCGCCTGGACCGAGACGTCGAGCGCGCTGACCGGCTCGTCGCAGATCACGAGCTCGGGGTGTACCGTCAGGGCGCGCGCGATGGCGATGCGCTGGCGCTGCCCGCCGGAGAACTCGTGCGGGTAGCGGTTCGCGTAGTGGGGGTTGAGCCCGACCGCCTCGAGCAGCTCGAGCGCGTGCAGCCGGCGCTCGCGCGGCTTGCGCAGCGCGTGGATCTCCATCGGCTCCGTCAGGATCGACAGCACCGTCTGGCGCGGGTCGAGCGAGCCGTAGGGGTCCTGGAACACCATCTGGACGCGCCGGCGGAACGGGAACCAGCCGCGGGCGTCGAGGCCGGTCAGCTCGCTGCCGTCGAGGCGGATCGAGCCGGCGGTGGCGCGCTGCAGGCCGACGAGGGTCCGCGCGATCGTGGACTTGCCGCTGCCGGACTCGCCCACGAGCCCCAGGCTCTCGCCGCGCCGGAGGTCGAGGTCGACGCCGTCCACCGCGCGCACGACGGCGGGCGGCTCGCGCCAGCGGCGCGGGCGCGGGAAGTGGACGGCGAGGTCGCGGATCTCGAGCAGCGCGCTCACGCCGGCCGACCCCCCGGCGCCGACTGGGGGCGCAGCTCGACGGCCGGGTCCTGGGCGGCGGCGACCTGCCGGGCCTCGAAGCAGGCGACGCGGCGGCCGTGCAGGGCGCGGGCGGTGCCGGCCAGGCTCCACAGCTCGAACGGCGGCCGCTGGTCGTGGCACGGGCCCAGGGCGAACTCGCAGCGCTCGACGAACGGGCAGCCCGGGGGGCGCTCGAGCAGCTCCGGGTGGCGGCCGGGGATGGGCGCGAGGCCCTGGTCGACGGGCGCGTCCAGGCGGGGGCGCGCGCGCAGCAGGCCGCGCGTGAAGGGGTGCAGCGCCAGCGCGAACAGCTCGCGGGTGGGCGCGCTCTCGACGATGCGCCCGGCGTACATCACCGCGACGTCGTCGCACACCTCCGCGGCCACGCCGAGGTCGTGCGTGACGAACAGGACGGCCGAGCCGTGGCGGTCCTGCAGCTCGCGGAAGAGGCGCAGGATCTGCGCCTGCAGCGTCACGTCGAGCGCCGTGGTGGGCTCGTCGGCGATCAGCAGCTTCGGCCGGCACAGCAGCGCCATGGCGATCATCGCGCGCTGGCGCATGCCGCCGGAGAGCTCGTGCGGGTAGCGGTGCAGGACGTCGCGGGCGTCGCCGAAGCCGACCTCGGCGAGCGCGGCGGCGGCGCGGTCGTCGGCGGCGCGGCGGCGCAGGCCCTCGTGCACCTCGAGCACCTCGGTCAGCTGCCGCCCGACCGTCAGCAGCGGGTGGAAGGCCGTGGTCGGGTCCTGGGGGACGAGCGCGACCTCGCGGCCGCGCACGCCGCGCAGCTCGGCCTCGCCCATCGCCATCAGGTCGCGCCCGTCGACCACGACCTGCCCGGTGCGCACGACCGCGGGCGGGCTGCGCAGCAGTCCCAGCATCGCGCGGGCGGTGACGGACTTGCCGCAGCCGGACTCGCCGACCAGGCCCAGCGTGCGGCCGCGCTCGATCGAGAAGGTGACCTCGTCCAGCGCGTGGACGGTCGCCTCGGGGGTCTCGAAGTCGACCCACAGGTTGCGGACCTCGACCAGCGCCACGTCAGGCCCCCGGCCCCGGCGCGGGGCGGTCGGTGTCCGCGGCGCGTCCGCGGGGGTCGAGGGCGTCGCGCACCCCGTCGCCCAGCAGGTTCAGCGCCAGCAGCGTGCTGCCCATGGCGACCGCCGGCCACACCACGATCCACCAGAAGCTGTGCAGCGGGTTGATGGCCTCGACGCCGTCCGCGGCGAGCAGGCCCCACGAGACCCGCGGCGGCTGGATGCCGAGCCCGAGGAACGAGAGGAATGCCTCGACCAGCAGGATCGAGGGGATCGTCAGCGTGAGGTAGACGATCACCACCGACAGCAGGTTGGGCACGAGGTGGCGGAACACGATGTGGGAGGTCGAGGCGCCCATCGCGCGGGCGGCCTGCACGAACTCGGCGTTCTTCAGCGCGAGCACCTGCCCGCGCACGACCCGCGCCATCGTCAGCCAGGTGACGGCGCCGACCAGGGCGTAGAACACGAGCTCGCGGCTGGCGCCGCCCGCCTCGTCCAGCCAGGCGTCGAGCAGCGCCAGGACGAAGATCACGAGGAACACGAACGGCAGCGAGTAGAGCACGTCCACCAGCCGCATCATCAGCCGGTCGGTGCGCCCGCCGATCAACCCCGCGAAGGCGCCGTAGGTCACGCCGATCAGCAGGCTGCAGGCGGTCGCGGCCAGGGCCACCAGCAGCGACGTGCGCGAGCCCCACAGGATGCGCGAGAGGAGGTCGCGCCCCTTCGAGTCGGTCCCCAGGTACGGCCCGGTCTGCCAGCGGCCGAACAGGGCCTCGCGGACGTCGACCAGCGCGGAGTCCACGGCCGAGAGCTCCCAGTACTCCCGCCGGAAGCCGTTGCCGCCGATCTGGACCCAGGGGCCCACCGGCGGGCGCGGCAGGGCGCGCAGGTCCAGCGCGGTGGGGGACGGCAGCGGCAGCAGCGGCGTCAGCAGGCTGAGCAGCACGGCCACCGCCAGGAAGCGCTGCGACCAGCGCGCCGTGCGGCTCTCGCGCAGGCGCGCCCGCGCCCGCCGCCAGTGGCCGGCCCCGCGGATGCGGCGCGCGTCGGCGAGCACCTGGGCGGGGTCGAGGCGGTCCTCCCCGGACCGCATCTCGCGCTGGTCGGTGATCATCCCTCGAGCTCGATCCGCGGGTCGAGCACGGCGTAGGTCAGGTCCACCAGCGTGTTCAGGCAGAACACGAGCACCGTGTAGAGCACCGCCACGCCCAGGGCGAGCGTGTAGTCGCGGTTCAGCGCGCTGTTGACGAAGTGCGAGCCCGTCCCGGGGATGGCGAAGATGCGCTCGATCACCAGGCTGCCGGTCAGGATCCCGGCGCTGGCGGGGCCCAGGTACGAGACCACGGGCAGCAGCGCGCCGCGCATGCCGTGGCGCAGCAGGATGGTGCGCGCCGGCAGCCCCTTGGCGCGCGCGGTCTGGATGTACTCCTGGCCCAGGACCTCGAGCAGGCCGGTGCGCGTCAGCCGCGCGACGTAGGCCGCGAAGGGCGAGCCGAGGGCCACCGCGGGCAGCCAGACGTGGGCCAGGGTGCCCCAGCCGGCCACGGGGGCCAGGGGGACGGCGAAGACGAACACCAGGATGAGGATCCCGGCCAGGGCGAAGTTCGGCAGGGCGATGCCGACGGACACGAGCAGCCGCACCCCGACGTCCAGCGCGCGGCCGGGGCGCCAGGCGGACAGCGCGCCCGCGGTCGTGCCCAGGGTCACGGCCCACACGAGCGCCGCCAGGCCCAGCAGGATCGAGATGGGCAGCGACTCGGCGATGATCTCGTTGACGCCGTAGTCGCGGTAGCGGAACGACGGCCCGAGGTCGCCGGTCAGCAGGCCGCCGAACACGCGGGAGCGGTCCCCGAGCAGGCCGTGGCGGTCGAGGTTCAGCGGCCCGAGGTACTGCAGGTACTGGCGCCAGGCGGGCCAGTCGAGGTGGTACTGCGCCTCGAGGTTGCGCGCGACGCCCGCCGGCACCGAGCGGTCCTGGTCGAAGGGCCCCCCGGGCACGGCGCGCATCATGAAGAACGACACCGTCACGACGATCCACGTCGTGACGAGGAGCCACAGCAGCCGGCGCCCGAGGAAGGCGATCATTCCAGCTCCGCCCACGTGTCGCGCCCCGCCGGCGGGTACAGGCCCTCGGCCGGGCCGCGCGCCTTGACCTGCTCCTTGCCGGCGAGCGCGCGCGAGTTCACGCGCCGGTGCTTGCGCAGCTCCTGGTTGTCGCGCCAGTACAGGAACTTGGGCGGGTGCACGTCCTGCAGGTTCGGGTGGAAGCCGCCCACGCGCGGGTCGATCAGGTTCTGGCTGACGTAGAAGAAGATCGGGACGATCGGGAGCGCCTCCATGAGCTCGAGCTCGGCGGCGCGCAGGAAGCTCGCCCGGCGCGCGGGGTCCGGCTCCACGCGCGCCTCCTCGATCAGCCGGTCGTAGGACTCGCTGGCCCAGCCGGTGCGGTTGTTCTCGTTGCCGCTCGTGAAGATCTCGAGGAAGTTGATCGGGTCCGCGAAGTCGCCGATCCAGCTCGAGCGCGAGACGTCGTAGTCGAGGCTCGACTGCGTGTCGAGGAACACCTTGAACTCCTGCACGGCGAAGCGCGTGCGCACGCGGATGGCCTGGCGCCACGTCTCCGCGACGACCTCGGCGACGTCGCGGTGCAGCTCGCCGGTGTTGTAGTGCAGCTCGAGCTCGGGGAGGATGTGCGTCGCCGGCGGGAAGCCGGCCTCGCCGAGGAGCTGCCGCGCGAGGCGCACGGTGCCCGACACGGTCCGGGGGCGCTCGAACTCGACCGGGTGGTAGCCGGCCAGGCCCGGCGGCACGAACGAGTACGCGGGCGTCTGCCCGGCCTTGAGCACGTTGTCGCAGAGCCCGCTGCGGTCGATCATCAGCGCCAGGGCGCGCCGGACGCGGGGGTCGTCCAGCGGCGGGCGCGTGACGTTGAAGCGGTAGAAGTAGACGCCGAGGTAGGGCGCCGGGACGAAGTCCTCGCGCTCGAGGAGCAGCGGCACGACGTTGGTCGGCACGCGCTCGACCCAGTCGATGTCGCCCGCCATGTACAGGTTGAGCGCGGTGCTGGTGTGCTCGACCGACAGGATGTCCACCGTCCGGAGGGCGACGCGGTCCGCGTCCCAGTAGGTCGGGCTGCGGACCAGGCGCAGGCGGTCGTGGAGGCGGCGCTCGCGCAGCAGGAACGGGCCGTTGGAGACCATGTGGTCCGCCGCCAGCCAGCGCAGCTGCCAGTCGTCGGGCCAGCGCGCGCGCGCAGCCTCGGCGGAGGCGCGGTGGACCGGCAGCAGCGCGTGGTGCGCCAGCAGCCCCAGGAAGTACGGCGCGGGGCTCTCCAGGTCGATCCGCAGCGTCGCCTCGTCGAGGGCGCGGACGCCGACCTGCTCCCACGGCACGGTGGTGCGGCCGTCGTC
>JAUIDW010000139.1 GCA_030428395.1 bacterium
AGAACGCTCCGAAGTACGTGCCGATACCGGATGGGTTGGGCGATGGCTGGCGGCTGATGTTCTGAGCGGGTCGAGTTGCGGGATCTGCGTGTCGCCTGGCCTGGGCCACGAGACCACTCAGGGACACGTTCCGATCCAGCGCGGTTCACGTGTCGTCAGCGTTCTGAGCCGGGGCGGAGGATCTGGCAGATGTCGCCGTCGTTGCATTGGTCGGGGTCGAGGCGTCGGCTGCGATCGATCAGTGCTTCGAGTTCGGCTTCCATGGCGGCGAGTTGCTGGCGGCGTTCGCGGACGTCGGGCCGCTCGCGCCCGGCGGCGGCGCCGTGGCGCCGGTGCGCGCGGCGGACGGCCAGCTGGTCGGCGTGGTCGCGGCCCTCTCCCGCGGTCCGTTCGAGCGTCCCGAGCTCGCCGCCGAGGCGCTGCGCCTGGTCGCCGCGCGGCTCGAGCCCGAGCTGCACCGCCGCCGCGCGGAGGCGTGGCGCGCGCGGCGGACGCACAGCGCCGAGATCCTGGCGGACCTGTCCGCGCACCTGCTCGAGGATCCGGGCGACGGCTCGATGCGGGCGCTCGCCTCCGCGCTGGAGCAGCTGGCGCGCCTGCACGGCGCCGACCTCGCGGGCCTGCTCGTCCTCGCGGGCGACCCGGCCGCCGTCGACGAGGTGGTCGAGTGGCGCGCGTCCGCCGAGGCCCCGGCCCTGGGGCCCCTGCGCGGCCGGCGCGCGGCGGAGCTGCCCTGGTCGGAGCGCGGGTTCCTCTCCGGAGAGGTCACGCGCGGCACGTGGGTCGAGCCGGGCGCCGCGGCCGGCGCGCCGGAGGTCCCGCGGCACGTGGTCGCCCTGCCCATCAGCAGCACGGACACGCGCGGGCGCTGGCTGGGCGTGCTCGCCCTGGCGCGGAGCGGTCCCGCCTGGCCGGACGGCGAGCTGCCCGAGCTGCGCATCGCCGCCGCGACGCTGGTCGGGGCGCTCCTCCGCGAGCGCCGCGCCCGGCGCCGGCGCGCGCGCGGCCAGCGCCTGCGGCGCCAGGCGCGCGCGGTCGTCGAGCTGGCGCGCAGCGCCTCTCCGCCTGAGGGCGACGAGCTCGCGCGCATCGCCGAGATGGCCGCGGAGACGCTCGAGGTCGACCTGGCCAACGTCTGGCTCTTCAACGAGGAGCGCTCGCTGCTGCTCCCCG
Source organism: bacterium (assembly GCA_030428395.1). Classification (GTDB taxonomy): domain Bacteria; phylum Planctomycetota; class UBA1135; order UBA1135; genus JAUIDW01. The sequence continues at coordinate 1,174 of JAUIDW010000139.1, forward strand.
AGGCGTCGTGGTCGCGCGGCGTCGGCGGCCCGCGCCGGCTCGAGGTCGCCGTGGCCGACCACCCGCGCTACTTCGCCGCGCTCTTCGAGAACCGCTTCGTCGACGCCGACGACGCCCTGGCCGACCCCCGCACGTCGGAGTTCCGGGCCTACTACGAGCGCGTGGACATCCGCTCGACGCTCGACGCGGCGGTGCGCCTCGCGGGCCGCACGATCGGCGTCGTCTGCCTGGAGCACCGCGGGAGCCTGCGGCGCTGGGAGGAGGACGAGAAGGGCTTCGCGGGCACGATCGCGGACCTGCTCGCGCTCGCCGTGGAGGAGCGCAAGCGGCGCCGGACCGCGGCCACCCTGGAGGCGCGCAACCGCGAGCTCGAGGCGCTGAACTCCATCGGCGGGATCGCGCAGGAGCACGGTCCGGACGACGCCCTGTACCCGCGCATCGTGGCGGAGGTCGCCCGGGCCACGTCGTTCCCGGTGGTGACGGTCGAGATGCTGGACGCCGCGCGCGACGTCGTCGTGGTCGAGGCGCTGCGCGGCGCGTTCGCGCCGGAGGGCGTCGAGCGCGTCGAGCTGCCCGCCGGCGGCGACGGCCCCGGCCCGCGCGCCATCGCGACCGGCGAGCCCGTGGTGGTCACCGGCGACGACCTGCGCCCGCGCCACCTGCACGTCCCCGGGCCGCTGCGGTTCGTGCTGTGCACGCCGCTGCTCGTGGGGGGCCGCGCGATCGGCGCCATGTGCCTCGGCAGCCCGCAGGAGCCAGCGGACCGCGCGGCGGTCGAGTCGCTCGCGCGCACCCTCGGGCACGCGGTGGCCTCGCTGATCGAGCGGCGCCGCGCGCGCGAGCAGGAGGAGCTGCTCGAGAAGCAGGCCGCGGAGGCGCGCCGGCTCGAGGCCGTGGCCACGCTCGCCGGCGGCATCGCCCACGACTTCAACAACCTGATGACCGGCGTGATGGGCTACACGGCGCTGCTGAAGCAGGACGCGGAGCCCGGCGACGAGGTCTGGTCGGCGGCGGAGATGATCGAGGGCGCGGCGGAGCGCGCCGGCGAGCTGACGCAGCAGCTGCTGTCCTACGGGCGGCGCGGCAAGCAGCGCGACGTGGTGTTCGACGCGCACCGCATCGTCCGCGAGGTGGCCGCGCTGATCGCCCCCGCGCTGCCGGCGGGCGTCGAGCTCGCGCTCGAGCTCGCGGCGACGCGCTCGACCGTGCGGGGCGACCCCGGCCAGCTGCACCAGGCGCTGATGAACCTGGCCGTGAACGCGCGCGACGCCATGCCCGGGGGCGGCACGCTGCGGCTCGCGAGCCGCGAGGTCCTCGACGAGCCGGCCGAGGTCGGCCAGGGTCCGGCGCCCGGGCCGCGCCTCGAGCTCGTGGTCGCCGACACCGGCGCCGGCATCGACCCCGCCGTGCGCCCGCGCATCTTCGAGCCGTTCTTCACGACCAAGCCGCCGGGCAAGGGCACCGGCATGGGCCTCGCCATGGTGCACGGGATCGCGGTCGACCACGGCGGGTCCGTGCACGTCGACAGCCGGACGGGCGAGGGCACGTCGTTCCGCCTGTCCCTGCCGCTGCTCGCCGAGGGCGCGGCCGAGGAGGCCGGCGCGCGGCCCACCCGCGGCTCGGGGCGCGTGTGGATCGCCGACGACGAGGCCATCGTCCGCGGCACCGCCTCCGAGCTGCTGCGCAGCCTCGGCTACGCGGTCGAGGCCTTCCCCGACGGCGCCCAGCTCCTGGAGCGCTTCCGGGCCGAGCCGGGGGCGGTCGACCTCGTGCTGCTGGACGTCGTGATGCCCGGCATGGACGGGCGCGAGACGCTGCGCGCCCTGCGCGAGGTGCGCCCGGACGTGCGCGTGCTGCTGACCAGCGGCTGGGACCGCGTCGGCGCCCGGCGCAGCGCCGCGGAGGACGGCGCGCTGGGCTTCCTGCCCAAGCCGTACCAGCTGGAGGAGCTGGCGGCGACCGTGGCCCGCGCCGTCCGCGGCGAGCGCGTCTGAGCCGTCGCGTCAGCGACCCGCGGGCGCCGGCGCGTCCCCCGCGAGCACCTCCTCGCAGGCCGCGCGCGTCTCGGGCCGCCGGACGTCCTCGCCCAGCACCCGCAGGAGCACGCCGGCCAGCTCGCGCTCGCGGAAGCTCGCGCGCAGCGGCTCGGGCGCGAACAGCGCCTTCAGCATGGCGACCTTCCGGGGCAGCTCGAGCGTGCGCACGATGGACCCGCCGCGCAGGTCGCGCAGCACGACGCCCGGCAGGTTGCGCACCCGCAGGCCCTCCACCGGCGGGCCGGACGAGCCGCAGCCCTCGCGCGGCACGGCCAGCAGGACGTCGTCGGGCGAGAGCTCGGGCAACACCGTCCGCGACCGCAGCAGCCCGGTCAGCGCGAGGGCCAGCGCGCGCAGGCCGCGCCGGCGCTCGTCGGGCGAGCGCTCGGCGGCGAACCACTCGGCCAGGGGCAGGACGTCGCCGGGCACGCGCTGGACCAGGAACGAGGACGGCGACGTGACGCCCCCGCGCTGCTCGCCGAGAGCGAGCAGGTCCGGCGCGACGACGCCGTGGGCGCGCAGGTGGCAGGCCAGGTTCCACTCGCGCGCGGCGCGGCTGGCGCTGCGCGGCGCGGTGAGGCGCGAGGCCAGGCGCCGCCGGAGCGGCTCGCCGTGGAAGCGCCGCAGCACGACCGGCCCGGTGCCGGCGCCGCGCGGTGGCTCGACGAAGCGGCCGCTCTCGTCGGGGGTGCCCGGCAGCGGGTAGACGAGGCGCGTCTCGTACGCGCCGGCGCGCTCCGCGTGGCCGCGGGCCAGGGAGCCGCGGGGCTCGACCCAGCCCATCAGCTCCTCGGCGCTCTCCACCCCGAGCGCGCCGAGCTCCGGCACGGAGGGAGCGAGTCGCACGTCGAGCGGGCGCATGGGCTCCCCCATCTTACCGGGATCGCGCCGGCGGCGCCCGGGGCCCCTGGCTATGCTGCCGGCCATGCCCCGCTGCTTCCTGCTCGACGGCACCGCGCTGGCCTACCGCTCGCACTTCGCCATCGGCGGGCTGACCACGCCGGACGGCCACCCCTCCGGCGCCACCTACGGGTTCACGCTGACGCTGCGCCGGATCCTCGAGACCGAGGCGCCCGACCGCGTCGCCGTCGCCTTCGACGCCCGCGGCAAGACCTTCCGGCACAAGCAGTACGCCGACTACAAGGCCACCCGGCAGAAGGCGCCCGAGGAGATGCTGGCCCAGCTGGACTGGCTGCGCGAGGTCGTGCGCGCCCACGGGCTGCCGCTGTTCGAGGTCGAGGGCTACGAGGCCGACGACGTCATCGGCACGCTCGCGCGGCAGGCGGAGGCAGCCGGGTACGAGGTGCTGATCGTCACCGGCGACAAGGACCTCATGCAGCTCGTGGACGAGAACGTCCGCCTCTACAACGTCTTCAAGAAGGACGTCGACCTGGTCCTGCAGGGCGTCGACGAGGTGCGCGAGAAGTTCGGCACCGACCCGGAGCACGTGATCGACGTGCTGGCGCTCATGGGCGACTCGTCGGACAACGTGCCCGGGGTCAAGGGCATCGGCGAGAAGGGCGCGATCAAGCTGATCCAGGAGTGGGGCTCGGTCGACGGCGTGCTCGCGCACCTCGACGAGGTCAAGGGCAAGGCGAAGGAGAAGCTCGCGGCCGACCGCGAGAACCTGCTGATGTCGCTGGACCTGGTCACGCTGCGCACCGACGTGCCGCTGGACCCCGGCTTCGAGGCGCTCGGCCCGCCCGACCCGGACCGCGCGCAGCTGGCGGAGCTGTTCAAGCGCCTGGGGTTCCAGAGCCTGCTGCAGAAGCTCGAGGGCGACGCCCCCGCGGAGGAGGAGGCGCGCGACTACCGCGTCGTGCGCACGGAGGCCGAGCTCGACGAGATGGTCGCCGAGCTGCGCGAGGCGGGCGCCTTCGCCTTCGACACGGAGACGACGAGCCTGTTCCCGCTGCAGGCCGAGCTCGTCGGCGCGTCCTTCTGCGCCGAGCCGCTGCGCGCCTGGTACGTGCCGTTCAACCTGGACCCGCCGGTGCTCCCCGGCGGACCGCCCGCGCTGCTCGAGGCCCTGGCCCCGCTCTGGACCGACCCGGAGCTGGACCGCTGCGCCCAGAACTGGAAGTACGACGCCCTGGTGCTGGCCGCCGCGGGGGTCCGCACGCCGCCGCCGCGCTTCGACACGATGGTGGCGAGCTACTGCACCGCCGGCGCGACGCGCCGCCACGACCTGGACTCGCTGGCGCTGCGCTACCTGGGCGTGCGCAAGATCCCGACGACCGAGCTGATCGGCCGCGGGGCCAAGCAGATCACGATGGACAAGGTGCCCGTCGACCAGGTCGGCGAGTACGCCTGCGAGGACGTCGACGTCACGCTGCGCCTGCGCGAGCGCCTGGAGGCGGAGCTGGACGAGGAGGGCGCGCGCGAGCTGTTCGAGACGCTGGAGATGCCGCTGGTGCCGGTGCTCGCCGCCCTGGAGGAGCGCGGCATCCGCGTCGACGTCGACCACCTCGCCGGCCTGGCCGAGGAGTTCGAGGGCGAGATCCGCGCGGCCGAGCACGACGTGCAGGAGCTCGCGGGCGAGAACTTCAAGGTGAACAGCCCCAAGGCGCTGGGCGAGATCCTCTTCGAGAAGCTGCGCATCCAGGACGAGGCCGGCGTCCAGAAGCCGAAGCGCACGAAGACGGGCTGGGCGACCGACCACGAGACCCTGACGTCGAACTACGGCGACGTGCCGATCGTGCGGCGCGTGCTGGAGTACCGCGAGGTCTCGAAGCTGAAGAGCACGTACCTCGACGCGCTGCCGCGGTACGTCAACCCGCGCACGGGGCGCGTACACTGCTCGTTCAGCCAGGTGACGGCCGCCACGGGCCGCCTGGCGTCGAGCGACCCCAACCTGCAGAACATCCCGGTGCGCACCGAGCGCGGCCGGCGCCTGCGCGAGGCCTTCGTGCCGCGCGAGCCCGACGAGCGCGGGGACTGGGTGCTGCTGGCCGCGGACTACAGCCAGGTCGAGCTGCGCATCCTGGCGCACTTCGCCGACGACGAGCGCATGCAGGCGGCCTTCGCCGAGGGCCACGACATCCACTCGTCCACCGCGCAGATCGTGTTCGACGTCCCCGCGGAGAAGGTCGACCGGCTGATGCGCAGCCGCGCCAAGGCGATCAACTTCGGCCTGATGTACGGCATGGGGCCGCAGCGGCTGGGGCGCGAGACCGGGCTGTCGCTGCCCGAGGCGCGGCGCTTCATCGAGCGCTACTTCGAGTCGTTCCCCAAGATCCGCGCGTGGCGCGACGGCGTGCTGGAGAGCGCGCGCGAGCTCGGCTACGTCGAGACCCTGCTGGGCCGGCGGCGCCGCATCCCCGACATCGAGTCCTCGAACGCCCGCATGCGCGCGGCGGCGGAGAACACCGCGGTCAACACCCCGGTCCAGGGCTCGGCCGCGGACATCATCAAGCGCGCGATGATCGACATCGAGCGCGACCTGGCGGAGTCCGACCTGGCCTGCGTGATGCTGCTGCAGGTCCACGACGAGCTGGTCTTCGAGCTGCCCGAGCGCGAGCTGGACGCGGCCCAGGAGCTCGTCCGCCGCCGCATGGAGGGCGCGGTCGAGCTGCGCGTCCCGCTGGTCGTCGACTTCGGCGCGGGCCGCAACTGGCTCGAGGCGCACTGACGCCGACCGTCGCGGAGAAGGTCGCGCACGCCGCGAGCCGGGCGCGCTACAGGCGCTCGAACTTCGCCGTGAAGTGCCGCAGGAAGCGCGGGGCCTCGGTGATGCGCATGCCGCGGACGTCGTGGCGGCGTTCCCAGACGCGGCCGACGGCCTCGATCACGTAGTCCATGTGGCTCTGGGTGTAGACGCGGCGCGGGATGGCCAGGCGGACGAGCTCGAGGCGCGCGGGGTGCTCCTCGCCCGTGTGGGGGTCGGAGCCGAACATGACCGAGCCGAGCTCCACGCCGCGCACGCCGGCCTCGAGGTACAGCTCGACGGCGAGCGCCTGGCCGGGGTACTGGAGCGGCTCGACGTGCGGCAGGAAGCGGCGCGCGTCGAGGTACACCGCGTGGCCGCCCGCGGGCCGCACGACCGGGATGCCGGCCGCGGCGAGCTGCTCGACCACGTAGCGGGTCGACTGCAACCGGTAGTCGAGGTAGTGCTCGTCGAGGATCTCGCGCAGGCCGACGGCGATGGCCTCGAGGTCCCGCCCCGCCAGGCCGCCGTAGGTGGGGAAGCCCTCGGTCAGGATCAGGATGTTGCGCTCGCGGTGGGCCAGCTCGGCGTCGTTCGTGCAGAGGAACCCGCCGATGTTGGCGAACGCGTCCTTCTTGGCCGACATCGTGCAGCCGTCGGCCAGCGAGAACATCTCGCGCGCGATGTCGGCGGCCGTGCGGTCGGCGAAGCCCGGCTCGCGGCGCTTGATGAAGTAGGCGTTCTCGGCGAAGCGGCAGGCGTCGAGGTAGAACGGGATGCCGGCGCCGCGGGCGATGCGGCTGACCTCGCGCAGGTTGGCCATGGACACGGGCTGGCCGCCGGTCGAGTTGTTCGTCACCGTGACCATGATCAGCGGGATCCGCGCGGGCCCGTGCTCGGCGACCAGGCGCTCGAGCTCGGCCGTGTCCATGTTCCCCTTGAACGGGTAGGGCGAGTCGAGGTCGTCGGCCTCCGGGCACTCCAGGTCGAGCGCCTGGCCGCCGCAGTACTCGATGTTCGCGCGCGTCGTGTCGAAGTGCGTGTTGTTCGGGACGATCGAGTCGGGGCCGACCATCACGCCGAACAGGATGCGCTCGGCGGCGCGCCCCTGGTGCGTCGGGACGACCTGCTCGAACCCGAACACGTCCCGCACCGTGTCGCGGAAGCGGTACCAGCTGCGCGCGCCGGCGTAGGACTCGTCGCCGCGCATGAGCGCCGCCCAGGCGTCCGACGACATGGCGCTCGTGCCCGAGTCCGTCAGGAGGTCGATGACGACGTCCTCGGCGCGGAGCAGGAACGGGTTGAAGTGCGCCGCGGCGATCATCCGCTCGCGCTCCGCCCGCGTGGTGAGCTGGATCGGCTCGACCATCTTCACGCGGTAGGGCTCGATGACGGTCTTCATGGGGTCGCTGTCCCTCCTGGTTCGACGGGCCCCGCGCGGCGGTGCGCCGGCCGCGGGGACGGGGACTCTGACACGCGCCCGCGGGAGCGTCCAGCGGACGACTCCGTGCCGCGGCGCGCTCGCCGCACCGGTACGGGACGGACCGGAGGCCGCCGGAGCCGGCGCCCCACCGACGCTCGCGCGAGCCGTCCGCCCCTGGGCGTATCCGCGGTCGAGAAAGAGCGCAGGTCCCGCGCACCGAGTACGCAGCCGGCGCACTCTGCGGCCCGCTCGGGCGTCGGCCGCGCGCGGGCCGGCGACGCCGAGCTCGCGGCGATCGAGCGGCCGGGCCACCGCGCGCGGCGGAGCGTCGACCCGCGGCCGTGGCGTCCACCGTCGCCGCGCCCTATCCTCCCCGTCCCGGCCCGCGGGGGTCGGCGGAAGGAGCCCTGCGAACATGATCGTGCCCCGGACGTCACGGGAGGAGATCCTCGGGAAGCTGCGCGAGAAGGTCGCCGCGCGCGTGCCGCTCTTCATCGCGAGCGCCGGCAGCGGCCTCGTGGCGAGCCTGCTCGAGCGCGCCGGGGCGGACTGCGTCAACACGTTCTCCGGCGCGCGGCTGCGGGCCAACGGCATGGGCACGATGGCGATGATGTGGCCCATCCTAGACTCGAACCGCCAGACGCTCGACTACACCGAGCAGGACATCCTGCCCGCCCTGCGCGGCGACGCGTTCGTGTGCGCGTGCCTGAACGCCAACGACCCGCTGAAGGACATGACCACGGTTCTGCGGCGCTGCCTGGACATGGGCGTCTGCTCGGTCTCCAACATCGGCCCGTCGATCAGCTACGTGGACAAGGACTCGGAGATCTACCGGGTGCTCACGAAGAGCGGCATCACGTTCCAGAACGAGATCGACATGCTGGAGCTGGCCCGGGAGATGGGCCACGTCACCGTCGGCCTGGCCTTCGACGAGGAGGACAGCCTGGCGCTCGTCGAGGGCGCGCGCCCGGACGTGTTCTGCTTCCACGCCGGCACGACCAGGGGCGGCCTGCGCGGCTACGACTCGGGCGAGACGATCGAGGACACCGCCCGCCGCACCGAGGAGGTCTACGACAAGGTGCGCGCGATCGACCCCGACGTGATGCTGATCGCCCACGGCGCCGCCCTCGAGACGCCGGAGGACGCGCAGTACATGCTGGACCACACGTCCGGCCACGGGATCTGGACCGGCTCGTCGACCGAGCGCATCCCCATCGAGAAGGCCGTCCTGGAGACGGCCCAGCGCTTCGCCGGCCTGCGCTGGTCGCGCTGAGGAGGAGCCCATGGACACCGTCGTCGCCGTCCTCGCCACGCTGGACACGAAGGGGCAGGAGGCCGGCTACCTGCGCGAGCAGATCGAGGCGCTGGGCGCGCGCCCGCTGGTCGTGGACATGGGTGTGCTGGGCGAGCCGCAGGCGCGGGCCGACCTGCCGCGCGAGGTCGTGTCCGAGGCCGGGGGGACGTCCTTCGACGAGCTCCTGCGCAACCCCACGCGGCAGACGGCGTCGCCGGTGATGGTGCGCGGCGCCACCGCGCTGCTCTCCGAGCGCGTCGCCCGCGGGACCCTGCACGCGGTCCTCGGCATGGGCGGCACGCAGGGCACGTCGAACTGCGCCCAGGTCCTGCAGGCGCTGCCCTACGGGCTGCCCAAGATCCTGGTGTCGACCGTGGCCTCGGGGGACACGTCGTCCTTCGTGGGCATCAAGGACGTCACCATGATGTTCTCCGTCGGCGACCTGCTGGGTCTGAACCCGTTCACCCGCCGGGTGCTCGCCAACGCGGCCGGCGCGGCCGTGGGCATGGCGCGCGTCGAGGTGCCGGTGGCCGCCGCGCGCGGGGACCGGCCGGTCGTCGGCCTGACCAACCTCGGCGTGCTGACGATGGGCGCGATGCGGGCGCTGCAGCTCCTCGAGCGGGCCGGCTACGAGGCCATCGTGTTCCACGCCGTCGGCTCCGGCGGGCGCGCCATGGAGCAGATGATGAAGGAGGGCCTGATCGGCGCCGTCCTCGACTACGCCCTGGGCGAGATCTCCGACGAGGTGTTCGGCGGGCTGCGCGCGGGCGGGCCCGAGCGCCTGACCGTGGCGGGCGACCTCGGCCTCCCCCAGGTCCTGTGCCCCGGCGGCGCGGAGCACGTGGGCCTGATCGTCGAGCCCGACACGGTCCCGGAGCGCTGGAAGGACCACCGCGTCGTCTTCCACAACCCGATCATCCTGGCGCCGCGCCTCTCCGCCGCCGAGCTCGAGCAGGTGGCCGCCGAGATCGGCCGCCGCCTGCAGCACACGCGCGGGCGCGCGAGCTTCCTCTTCCCGGGCGCCGGCACCAGCCGCTACGGCGCCCCGGGCGGCGAGCTCCACGACCCCGCGGGCGACCGCGCCTTCTGCGAAGCCCTGCGCACCCACCTCCCCGATACGGTCGAGTTCGAGGAGCTCCCCCACCACGCCGAGCACCCCGCCTTCGTGCAGGCGTTGGTCGATCGCCTGATCGCGCTCCTCGGCGCCTGATCGCGCTCGAGGCGCGTCCGGGCGCGCCTCCGCGGGACGGGCCCTCGACGCGGGCCCGCCGGCGGGCGAGGATCCGGGGCCCGCGGCGCGCCGCCGCTCCAACCCCAGACCCGGGAGCCCCGCATGCTGAAGAAGTTTCTCCTCGTCGTCCTCCTCCTGATCGTCGTCTTCGTGGTCGTCGGCGCGCTGCTGCCCACGGAGTACTCGATCGAGCGCTCGATCGACGTCCAGGCCCCGCCGGCGGCCGTGCACGCGCACGTGGGCGACCTCGAGCAGTGGCCGGGCTGGACACCCTGGCTCGAGCAGGACCCGAGCATCCGCGTGACCCTGGGCGAGCAGACCACGGGCGTCGGGGCGAGCCAGACGTGGACCGGCGACAGCGGGGACGGCGAGCTGACGTTCACGGCCTGCGACCCGGCGACGGGCGTCGCCTACGACATGGCCTTCATCATGGGCGACGTGCGCGCGCCGTCGATCGGCGCCCTGTCCTACCGCCCGGCCGCCGGCGGCACGACGGTCGTGTGGAGCATGCGCGGAGACGTCGGGGACTTCATGCCGCCGGTCGTCGGCGGGTACATGAACCTGGCGATGAAGGCCTCGATCGCCGAGATGTTCGACCGCGGCCTGGCGAAGCTGAAGACGGTGGTCGAGGCGGCACCCGCCGACGCGGCGGCCTCCGGGGACTGAGCCGGCGCGCGGCGCTCAGCCGGGCAGCTCGACGCCCAGGCTCTCGGCCAGGTGCTCGAGGCCCGCGCGCAGGCGCGCGACCTCGGCGGCGAGCGCCTCGACGGGGTCGCCCCCCGCCGGGCCGGGCGGGCTCGCGGGCGCGGCCGTCGCCGCGGGCGCCGGAGCCGCTGGACTCGGCGGAGACGCCGGACTCGCCGGAGTCGCATCGGCGAGCTCCTCGGGCGCGAGCAGCTGCTGGTAGCGCTCCGCGCGGGTGCCGGGCGCCGGCGCCAGGCGGCGGACGAGGCCCGCCTCGAGCAGCGGGGCGAGCGCCTCGGTCAGCGCGGGCAGCGAGGCGATCGGCTGCATGCGCGAGGCGCGCGCGCGCAGCTCGCCGGGCTGCTGGGCGCCGCGCAGCAGCAGCTCGGCCAGCACCGCCAGCGAGACGTCGCCGAGCTTCAGGCGCTCGCGCGCGTTGTGGCGGAACTTCTCGACGCGGCTGCCCGCCGGCACCACGCGCCCCGCCAGCCCCTTCATCACGAGGCCCTGCAGGGCCACGTCGACCTCGGCCTCGAGGTAGTCGACGACCGGGGAGCGGTTGCTCTTCTGGTTCGAGCCGCCGGTCGCCGCGTTCAGCGACAGCGGGTACTGGTCCGGCGTGGTCATCTCCTTCTCGACGAGCACGCCCAGCACGCGCGCCTCGTGGGAGTTCAGCGTCAGGTCCGCCATGGGCCGCAGGCTACGCCACGCCGGGCGCGCCGGGAAGCTCCCGCCCCGGGGGCCGCGCCGCCTCAGCCGTCGGCCAGTCCCAGCGCGAGGATCCGGGCCTCGAGCTCGCGCGCGACGGCGCCCGCGGCGATCCCGTGGCCCGCCGGGTTCCAGTGCGGGTCGTCGGGGAAGCAGTGCGGGTGCACGTCGGTGTCGCGGAAGTCGTCGAGGAGGGACACGACCGGGTAGTCGACCTCGGCGGCCAGCTCGTCGAAGAACCGGAACGGCTCGAGCACGTGCGGCCCGAGCACCGAGTGCTCGCGGCCCGGCAGGGCGAGCTCGTAGTCGTCGGGGCACTCCTCGGCGCTGTACTGGTGGTAGCGCGGCAGCGCGAACAGCACGAAGGCGACCCCGCGCTCGCGGCACCAGGCGTCGATCGCGGCCACGTTGTCGGCCAGCGGGCGCATCCACTCGCGCGTCTCCTCGAGCGGCCGCTCGGTGACGAAGTAGCGCTGGCGCGGCAGGCCGTCGTTGGAGGCGCGCCACCACGACCAGTACAGCCCCGGGGCGACCGCCTCGAGCAGCGCCAGCGTCAGCGGCAGCCGGTCGTAGAAGGCGTAGATCCCGCGGCGCGCGAGCATGTTCTCCCACTTCACGTCGTCGTGGAAGTCGGTCATGTCGACGAACAGCGCCACGAGCGCCGGCGCGTAGCGCTCGCCGTCGTCGCGCAGGCGGCGCAGGCTCAGGTGCGGCGACGAGCTGGTCCAGCCGAAGTTGGCGACCTTCACGCCGCGGTCGGGGAAGCGCGCGGCCAGCGCGGCCTCGACGTGCTCGGCGAACGTGTCCGCCGC
>JAUIDW010000001.1 GCA_030428395.1 bacterium
GACGGCGGGTTCGAGGGCTTCGGCATCGTGTACCTGGAGGCCGGGGCCAGCGGGACCGCCTGCGTCGGCACGACCGAGTGCGGCGCCGAGGACGCCATCGTGGACGGCCGCACCGGGCTGCTGGTGCCCGCCGACGCGGGCGCCGTCGAGGGCGCCCTGCGCCGGCTGCTGGGGGACGCGGAGCTGCGCGCGTCGCTGGGGGCGGCGGGGCGCGAGCACGCGCGGTCGAGCGCCGCCGGCTGGGAGCGCAACGCGCGCGCCGTGCTGGACCTGTACGACGAGGCCCTGCGTTGAGCCTCGGGTCGGCGCTGGACCGCGTCCGCGGCAGCAAGTTCCTGCGCGACGTGGTGACCCTGCAGGCCAGCGGGGTCCTGATCCAGGGCAGCCAGTTCGTCTCCTCGGTCGCGATCGCCTACCTGCTGGGCGCGCGCGGCCAGGGCGCCTTCAACGTGGCGCTGATGCTGCAGGCGCTGACCTTCTTCGTCGTGTCGGTCGGCCTCGTGCCCGCGACCGTCAGCCAGGTCGCCGCGGCCAGCGCGCGCGGCCTGGACGACAAGGTCACGCAGTGGCTGGCCTTCCTGCTGAAGGCGGTGCTGCTGTTCAGCCTGCTGATCTTCGCCGTCGGCTACGTGGTGCTGCCGACCGCCGGCGAGCGCTTCTACGCCGACCGCGAGCTCGGCGTGTGGGCCTGGTGGCTGACCGCCATGCCCCTGCTGGACCTGCCGCGGTGGATCGCGGTCGTGGCGTTCCAGGGCACCCGGCGCATGCGGGCGCTGGGGGCCATGGACAACGGGCAGGAGCTGCTGCGGGCGTTCCTGGTGATCCTCGGGGCGCTGCTCACCGGCTCGGCGCGCGGCGCCGTGCTGGGGATGATCGCCGGCACGGTGCTGACGAACCTGATCGCGATCGACCTGTACGTCGCCGCCCGGCGGGACGGGGGCTCGTGGCTACCCGGGCTGAAGGACCTGCTGGCCCACGTCCGCGACGTCCCGCTGCGCCAGGGCATGCGCCTGGGGGTGCGGGTCGGGCTCGTGAAGAACACGAACGTGATGGTCCTGACGATCCTGCCGCGGCTGATGATCGGCGCGGCCGCGGACATGGAGTGGGTGGCCTACTTCCACATCGCCCAGCGCATCATGGGCCTGCCGCTGACGCTGATGCAGGGCGTGACGCGCACCATGCTGCCGGCCCTGAGCGAGCTGAAGGGCGTCCGCGACCCCGTGGCCTTCCGGCGGCTGTGGACGCGCGTCACGTTCGCGGGCGGCGGCCTGATCGCGGCGGCCGTGCTGGCGTGCCTGCCGTTCGTGAAGCCCGTGGTCGGCCTGGTCTTCCCGGCGGACTACGCCGAGCCCGTCTTCGTCAACGCGGCGATCCTGGCGCTGGGCTTCGTGCCCTTCGCCTTCGCCCTGGCGCTCGAGCCGTTCTACGTCGCCACGGCCCGGCTGCGCGTGGCCCTGACCCTGACGATCGTGGGGGGCGTGCTGACGATCCCGACCAACGTGCTGCTCGTGTGGGCCTTCCCGCACCACGGGGCGGCCTGGGGGATCGCGCTGTACATGTCCTGGGTGCTCGTCCACCTCGCGTACGTCACGACGTACTTCCGGCGCTCCCGGGCCGGCGAGGTGGCGGAGCCGGCCGAGGCGGCGGGACCGTCCTGAGCCGGGCCCGCCGGAGGGGCGAGGCCCCGAGGGGTCCCGGTGCCCCGCGAGGGCCTGGCGCCCTCCCCGGGGGGCGAGGGCCCGCGCAGCGGCGGGCGCGGCCGCCCCCGGGGGCCCCGGGCGGGCCGGGCCGGGTCGCCCGGAGAGATCCGGGGCGCGGCGGGGCCGCCGGGGCGGATTGCGCGCACCCCGCCCGGGGGTAGACTTGGGGGCGTCTCCCCCCGACCGCGCCGGGAATCCCGGATCCGCGAACCTCCCGCTCGCGTAAGCCGCCGATACAGGGGCGCGCGGGCGCCGCGGCATCCGGTCGCCCGGCCCTTTCACCGCGAAGCACACCACCGATGCGCAGCACCCTGATCTCGTACGTCAAGCCGCACGTCCAGGAGGACCCCCTGGCGATGATCCTCGGCATCGCCTACCTCGGCGCCAGCCTCGAGAAGGAGGGGCTGCCCGTGGAGCTCGCCGACGAGCGGATCCTGAACGACCAGGAGATGAAGGCGGCGATCGAGCGCAACGACGTGATCGGATTCGGCGCCCTGACGCCCAACATCCGGCGCGCCATCGCGTGGGCCAAGTACGCCAAGGAGAAGGGCAAGATCACCCTGATGGGCGGCCCGCACGCGTCCGTCGACCAGGGCATCTTCCTCGACAGCGGGCACTTCGACTACGTCCTGAAGGGCGAGTGCGAGGAGACCCTGCCCCAGTTCGTGCGCGCCCTCGAGGGCGGCCGCGACGAGGACCTGCAGGCCGTCCCCGGCCTGGCGGCCAAGCGCGACGGCGAGCTGTGGATCGACAACGCCGCCCCGCCGCTGATCAAGAAGCTCGACGAGGTCCCCATGCCGGCGCGCCACCTGCTGCCGATGGAGACCTACTTCAAGCACAACCCCGAGCGCCTGGCGTACATCTTCACGACGCGCGGCTGCCCCTTCAAATGCATCTTCTGCCAGAAGGAGCTGACCGGCCGCGGGTTCCGGGTGCGCTCGACGCAGCTGATCGTCGACGAGCTCGAGCACATCGTGAAGACCTACGACCCCGGCGTCGTGCTGTTCGTGGACGAGATCCTCACCCTGCGGCGCAAGCGCATCCACGAGATGTGCGACGAGATCCTGCGCCGGGGTCTGAAGTTCCAGTGGATCGCGAACACGCGCGCCGACTGCGTCGACTACCCGCTGCTGAAGCACATGCACCGCGCGGGGTGCCGCCGCATCTACTACGGCTGGGAGTCGGGCAGCCAGCGCATGCTGGACGTCCTGAAGAAGGACCTGACGCCCGAGGAGATCGTCGAGGCCGCCAAGATGACCCGCCGCGCGGGCATCTGGGCCAAGGTGTACCTGATCGTCGGCAGCCCGGGCGAGACGCCCGAGGACATCGTCGAGACCGAGAAGGTCCTGAAGCTCGCCGGCCCGGACCTCGTGCGCGTGTCGGTGTTCAACCCGCTCATCGGGACCGAGTCCTGGGACAACTACCAGGCCAACATCGACCTGACGGACCTGCGCGAGAACTACGTCTCGTCGAACCGCTCGGCCTACCAGCACGAGCACTTCAACCAGGTCGAGCTCGAGGAGCTGCGCAAGAACATGGTGCGCTCCTACGAGCGCTGGTACTACGGCTACGGCCAGCGCGCGCGCCGCTTCATGGAGCGCACGCTGTACTACCTCGAGAACCCGCAGTTCGGGCGCAAGCGCCTGGGCCGGGCCCTCGGGCTGGTGCCCCCGCCGGAGCGTCCGGGCAGCATCGCCTCCTGACGGCCGGCGCGACGGCCGTTCGCCGGCGTCAGCGTCCCTTGCGGGCCGAGCGCAGGCGCGCCTCGAGCTTGTCGAGGTAGCGGGCGTTGCGGCGCGCCTCGCCGTCGAGGCGCTGGACCGTGCGCGCCAGCTCGGCGGCCTCGGAGCGCGAGGCGCGCAGGTCGCGCAGCAGCTGCTGGCGCTCCTCCGCGCGGACCCGCAGCTCCTCGCGCAGGTCCTCGGCCAGCCGCGCGCGCTCGCGCTCGGCGCCGAGGTCCGCCTCGAGCAGGTCGAGCTCCTGGCGGGCGGCCTCGAGCTGCGTCTCGGCCGTCTGGGCCCGCGCCGCCAGCACCTCGGCGTGGGCGGCGGCGGCGCGCGCGCGGTCGCGCTCGTCGCGCAGCTCGCGCACCTCGGCTCCCAGGGCCTCCAGGCGGTCGGCGAGCTGGCGCTGCTCGCGGCGGGCCGCGCGCAGCTCGGACTCCAGCGCCTCGTTCGCGCGCGCCGGCGGGGCCGGGCCCTGGAGCACGCGGCCGGTAGGGCGGGGCTCGGCCGGGGCGGCCCGCACGCGCAGGGAAGGCGACCGCGGCGGCTCCGGGGGCGGCGGGCGCAGCGCCAGGACGTCGCGGCGGACGGCCGCGACGACGGTGCGGCCCTCCCACTCGACGCGGTGGAGGACGACGCCCGCGGACTCCAGGAGGGGACGCGCCTCGCGCACCCCGCAGCCCAGCATCCGCGCGGCCTGCTCCAGGGAGACGAGCTCCTCGCGCCGCGGGGGCCGCGGCTCGGGGGTCGGGGACGAGGCGGCGCTGCTCACGCGCAAGCGTACCCCGCCCGGGAGCGCGCGGCGGCGCGACCCGCCGCGCGCGGGAAGCCGGCCGGCGCCGTGTGGAAAGAACTTCCGCCGCGGGGTGCGGCGCCCCGGACCGCGCGCGCTTGCGGCGGGGCCGCGCGGGCCGGAAGATCCCGGCGGTGGACGCTTCGACCTCCCGGCCCGACGCCGCCGTCCCGGCGGGCTTCTCCGTCGCGGCCTGCGGGCCCGCGGAGCGCGCCGAGCAGGTCGCGCTGTACAACCGCTGCTTCCGCAAGCCGATCGACCTGCGCGGGCTCGCGTGGCGCTACGACGAGAACCCCCACGGCGCGACGGTGAGCTTCGTGTGCCGTCCGGACGGCGAGCAGGCGGTCAGCGGCTACGCCTGCAACCCGCGGCGGGCCCTGGCGCACGGCGACGAGGCCACGCTCGCCGTGGTGGGCGAGACGGGGGACGTCATGACCGACCCCGCCTGGCGCAAGCGGGGGCTCTTCAGCGGCCTCGACCGGGCCTGCATGGCCGAGACGACGCGGCTCGGCTGGCCGCTGGTGTTCGGGTTCCCCAACCACCGCTCGGCCCACATCTTCCTGGAGCTCGGCTGGGAGCGCATCGGGCAGTGCCGGCCCTGGACCCTGCTGCTGCGCGGCGCGCCCGCCCTGCGGCGCTCCGAGGGGCGCCTGCGGGCGCTGCGCGCGCCGCTGGAGGCCTGGGCGGGCCGGCGGGCCCTCGCGCGGCTGCGGCGCACCGCGGCGCCCCTGGAGGCGCGTCCGCTGCGGGCCTTCCCGCCGGCCGTCGAGGACGTGGCCCGGCGCGTCGAGCCGCGCTTCGCCTGGATGGTGCGCCGGGACGCCGCCTACCTGGACTGGCGCTTCCTGCGCAGCCCCTCGGGCCTGCACCGCGCCCTGGGGCTGCACGACGCCGCGGGCGAGCTGCGCGGCTACGTCGTGGTCCAGGTCCCGCGCCCCGGGGAGGCCGGGGGCTTCCTGGTGGACGTCCTCGCCGAGGCCGACGCCGAGGTCGACGCGGCGGTCCTCGCGGGCCTCGCGGCCCTGGAGGCGGCGGGGGCCGGCGCCGTGCGGGCCACGGCGATCGTCGGGTCCTGGTGGGAGCAGCGCCTGCGGCGCGCGGGCTTCGCGCCGTCGCGCCCCGAGGCCACCATGGACGTCATCCTGCACCCCGGCGACGCCTCCCACCGGCTGACGGTGGCCGCGCGCGACGCGACGCGTTGGTATTTTACCGACGGCGACCGCGACGACGAGACGATGGGATAGGGGCGCGAGCCCGGCTCCCGCGCGCACCCCCCGGCGGACCTCCCCCCGTGAAGCACCTCCTGAAGACCCGCCTGCGCGACCTGTACGCGCGCACGCTGTTCCACACCGGCCTCCACGCCGTCGTCGACCGGCTGATGCCGCGGCGGCTGACGATCCTGGCCGGGCACTGCGTGGCCGGGCCGGGCTCGAACGGGGTGCTGCCGCCGGACATGAAGATCTCGAGCGGGCGGCTGGAGGAGATCCTGACGTGGCTCGGCCGGCGCTACGACCTGCACACCGCCTCGAGCGGCTGGCGCGCGCTGCGGGCCGGCGAGGGGCGGCGCGGGCTCGTCGCGCTGACGATGGACGACGGCTACCGCGACAACGCGACCGCGATGCTGCCGCTGCTGCGGCGGCTGGGCGCGCCGGCGACCGTGTTCCTCGAGACGCGGCCGCTGGACGAGCGGCGCGTGAACTGGACGCACAAGTACTTCTGGATCGCGGGCAAGCTCGAGCCGGAGCCGTTCCTGGACCGCTACCGGCGGACCTGCGCGAAGAAGCAGCGCCAGGGGCTCCTGAAGGTGCTCGAGGCGATGGTCCGGCCGGGCTTCAAGTTCGACTACCACTTCAAGCGCTACCTGAAGTACGACGCCGACCCCGAGGACCGCGACCGCACGATCGACGCGCTGTTCGCGGAGCTGGGCGGCGACGAGCGCGCGCTCTGCGACGAGCTCTACCTGGACTGGGACGAGGCCCGGGAGCTGCGCGACGGGGGCTGCGAGCTGGGCTGCCACACGCGCGGGCACGTGATCCTGTCGCGGGCCGCGGACGACGAGGCTCTCCGCGCGGAGACCGCCGGGGCGGCCGAGGACATGCGCGCGGCGCTGGGCGCGCGCGCGGGTGCCTTCGCCTATCCCTTCGGGCGCCGCTGGGACTTCGACGACGCCTCCGTGGAGGCCGTGCGGGCCGCGGGGTTCGACCTGGCCGTCACCACGCACGCGGGGACGAACGGCCCCGGCGACGACCCGTTCCGCCTGAAGCGCCTGATGATCGACGACGGCGCGCAGCTGCACCTGCTCGTGGCGGAGGCCTGCGGCGGCTTCGACCTCCTGCGCCTCTTCGGCGTCGACCTGTCGGAGTGAGGCCCCGCGCCGCGCGCGCGGGGACCGCCGACGGCGGCGCTAGAAGATGTTGTAGATGAACGGCGCCGACTCGTCCCCGCTGCCCAGCATGGCGACGACGACGAGCAGGATCGCGACGAGCACGATCGGGGCGACGATCCAAATCCAGTTTTCCTTGAGGAACTTGCCCATCGCGGGGGCCTCGGGGCGCGTGGCGCCGGTTGCGGAACGGTGCGGTCCTAGAACAGCGTGTAGATGAACGGGGCGACGAGCGGGGAGCTGGCCGCGACGACGAGCAGGCTGCCCACCGTCAGGAGCACGACGACCAGCGGCATCAGGTACCAGTGGCCGCGCAGGGTGAAGGCCTTGAGCAGCTCGGTGATCGTGAGCAGGCGGCGGCCCAGCTTGTAGGCGACGAAGCCGAGGATGGCCGCGACGGCCAGGACCCCGACCAGCGACGAGAAGGCGGGCGGCAGGTTCCCGAGCAGGGCGCCGCCGCCGAGGACGATGGCGAAGACCGCGGAGAGCAGCAGGCCGACCTTGATCGGCGGCTGCCAGACGGGCTCGTCGCGGTAGGTCGCGATGTACAGGCCCGACAGGGCGACCCACAGCACGGCGAAGAGCTTCATCCAGCCGGGGATGCCGCCCTCGTCGGGGGGCGTCGGGAGCTGCGCGACGACCTGCTTCGGCGTGCGGTCGCCCAGGGCGCCCAGCTTGTCGAGCTCGTCGTGCAGGAAGGAGGCGAAGGCGCGGTTGCCCGCGGCGTTCAGGTGCCAGTCGCGCTGGTAGTAGACGTCCTCGCCGGAGCGCTGCAGCGCCTTGAGGGTCGAGCGGGCGTCGAGCGTCTCGAGGCCCGCGGCCGCGGACATCCGCAGGAAGTCGTCGACGGGCTTGTCGGGCGCGAAGCCGGCGCCGTCGGACAGGCCCAGCGCGCCGGCGGCGAAGCCGGCGGCGTAGTCGGCGTCGACCACGCTGTGCGAGGGGATCGGCGCGACGACGCAGGCCGCCCCGAGCTCGTCGCACTTGGTCTTCAGGGCCTTCAGCGCGCCCTCGGTGCGGGCGTAGGCGTCGGCCATGAACTCGGGCGCGGGCTCGAGCGCGGCGCCGAACTCGCGCAGGATCGGGCGGGAGCCGCCGGCCGGCGTGAACAGGAAGGACTCGTCCGGCGCCTGGCCGCCGGAGAACAGGCGCAGCGTGGCGACCTTGTCCGTCCACGGCTTCTCGGACGGCGCGGCGAGCTCACCCGTCGCCAGGCCGCCGTCGGGCCGGAACATGGGCTTCGCCTGGCCGCCGGCGTAGGTCAGCTGGCCGTTCCAGTAGAGGTCGTTCTCGTAGGGGAACAGCAGCACGAGGTCGGGGTCGTAGGCGTCGCCGTGCTCGAGCAGCCAGGCGACCTGCTGGTCGGTCGAGTAGCCCTCGGTGCCGGCGTTCACGACGTCCACCTCGCGGCCCTCGGCGGCCCACCAGTGGCGCAGCTGGTCCACGAACAGGTCGCGCCGGTTCACGGAGAAGCCCTGGGTGAAGGAGTCGCCCAGCATGACCACGCGGAACGCGCCGTCGGGCTTGACCTTCGAGGGGCGCTCGTCGTCGCGCAGGCCGTCGGAGTTGATGGCGAAGTCGACGGTGTAGGAGGTGCCGAGCACCTTGCGGCTGCCGGTCATGCCCGGCACCAGCTGCCAGCCCAGGCGGGCGTGCGGCTCGAGCCGGGTGGGCGGCGGGCCCATCCCGATCAGGCGCAGCCCGCCCTCGAAGACGAGCAGGCCCATGAGGAGGCTGACGAGGATCGCCAGGACGACGTTGATGGCTCTCACGGCTGCGGGACCTCTAGCTGACGAGCTCGGTGACGGTGTCGCCTTCGTGGCGCAGGACGAACTTCGTCTCGGCGATCTTCTTCTTGGCCTTGTCGCTGACGACGTAGTTGTTCAGGAAGAGCAGGTCCATGCCGGACAGGCTGAACGTGTTGAAGGCGTGCGAGGGGTGGTCGACGATGGGCTCGCCCTTCAGGTTGAAGGACGTGTTCATCACGACCGGGACGCCGGTCAGCTCGCCGAAGCGCTCCACCATGCGGTGGTAGACCGGCGCGCTCTCCTTCATGATCGTCTGCAGGCGGCCGGAGCCGTCCTCGTGCGTGATGGCCGGCAGCACGTCGCGCTTCTCCTCGCGCACGGGCGCGACGAACAGCATGAAGCGCGCCGGGATGTGGCGCGAGGCCTGCGGGAACTCGAAGAACTCGTCGGCGCGCTCCTCGATGACCGAGGGGGCGAACGGGCGGAAGGCCTCGCGGAACTTGATCTTGGCGTTCAGCTTGTCCTTCATCTCGGCCTTGCGCGGGTCCGCGATGATCGAGCGGCTGCCCAGCGCGCGCGGGCCCCACTCCATGCGGCCGCGGAACCAGCCGCAGACCTTGCCGTCGACCAGGGCGCGCGCGACGTAGTCGGCGAACTCCTCGTCGTCGTCGATCTTCTCGAAGGGGATCTCGTACTTCCGCAGGAAGTCCTCGATCTCCGCGTCGGTGTACTCGGTGCCCAGGTACGAGTGGTCCAGCACCGGCCCGCGCGGCTGGTCGAGCAGGTGGTTGTAGGCCCAGTAGGCCGCGCCGACCGCGCCGCCGTCGTCGCCGGGGGCGGGGTGGATGTACAGGTCCTCGAAGGGCCCGTCGCGCAGCAGCTTGTAGTTGGCGACCGAGTTCAGCGACACGCCGCCCGCCATGACCACCTTGTCCATGCCGGTGGTCTCGTGCAGGTAGCGGTGCATCTTCATGAGGATCTCCTCGGTGACCCTCTGGATCGACGCCGCGATGTCGCAGTAGAACGGGTCGAGCGACTTGTCGCTCTTCTTCGGGTCCCGCGGCGGGCGGCCGAAGTGCTCGCCGAACGCGTCGGTCAGCGTCGTGTCGCGCGAGTAGTGGTACGCGAAGTACCGCATGTCGTGCCACACGCTGCCGTCCTCGGCGACGTCGATCAGCTCGTAGATCTTGTCGACCATCGTGGGCTTGCCGTAGGGGTGCATGCCCATCAGCTTGTACTCGCCCTCGTTCACCTCGAAGCCGCAGTAGGCGGTGAACGCGGAGTACAGGAGCCCCAGGGAGTGCGGGAAGCGCAGCTCCTTGAAGATCTCGATCTTGTTGTCGCGCCCGACGCCCATGGTGCCGGTGCTCCACTCGCCGGCGCCGTCGACGGTCAGGATGGCGGCGTCCTTGAACGGCGACGTGAAGAAGCTGCACGCCGCGTGCGACATGTGGTGGTCGGCGAACAGGAACTTGGACGCAGGGATGCCCAGCTCGCGGGACATCATCGACTTGATCCAGAGCTTGTCCGAGATCCACCGCTGCATCGACTCGCGGAACACGGCGGCCGACTTCGGGAAGGTCGCCATGGCCGTGAGGAGCATGCGCTCGAACTTCACGAACGGCTTCTCGTAGAAGACGACGTAGTCGACGTCCTGGATCGTGACCTTGCCCTGCTTCAGCACGAAGTCGATGGCGAGCTTGGGGAAGCCCGAGTCGTGCTTGCGACGGCTGATGCGCTCCTCGGCGATCGCCGCGACCAGGACGCCGTCCTGGACGAGGGCGGCGGCGGAGTCGTGGTAGTAGAACGAGAGCCCGAGGATGTTCATCAGTCCTGCCTCCGCGCGGCCTGCAGGGTCGAGTTGTCCTCCTCCCACGTGACCCAGTTGCCGTTCGCCTGCTTGGCGATGTGCAGCGGGTCGGCGAACAGCCGGTAGAGGAGCGCGAACGGTCCCAGGAGGACGAAGTAGAGCAGGGTCAGGAGCACGCGGGACAGCATGTTCCCGAAGCGCTCCGTGAACTCGATGAGGAGCTTCATGCGGGGGGAGGTGAAGGACCTCGAGGGTGGCGGGACGGTGGAGAGGAGAGTGGGCGGTCGGGCCGCCGGACGGGGTGCGCGGCGGCCCGGGGCCGGGCCGGAGGGCGGGGCGGCCCGGGGCGGCCGGCGGGGCCGCCGGAGACCGGGTTCACCCGCGCGCCGCGGGGGCTGCGGGCCGCACGAACGCCAGGATCGACGGCGAGGAGCGGAGAAGTATAGCGGGGGCGGGAACCGGGCGTCAGACCCGGGTCCCGCGGTCCGGGAAAACCTACCCCGTGCGGCGGCGTCCGGCCGGGCCGCGGTCGCGGGGTCGTCCCGGGCGGGAGCATCGGGTCGCCGGAGGGCCTCACCGGATCGCCAGCGAGCCCTTGTACAGCTCCCCCCACTCCAGGTGCCCGTTGCCGTTGTCGTCCCGCAGGATGTCGACGCTGAGCTGGGTCCCGGGCTCGGCCGAGGCGACCAGCTGGGCCAGGTCCAGGGGCGACTCCACGCTCCAGGCCTGCGAGTGCCCCTGGAGGCGGACCGCGTCGATCACGTCCCCCTGGCGCAGGCCGAGCTCGGCCGCGGCCCCGGCGGCGTCGACCCGCAGCACCTGGACGAAGGGGCGCCGGCCGATGGCGAGCTGCCCGACGACGAGGCCCAGGCGCTCGAAGAGGATGGCGTCGACCCGGTTCCAGCCCTGCACGCGGACCGTCGCCCGGCGGCCGTCGCGCACCACCTCGAGCCGGACGGGGCGCCCGGGGTGCTGGGCGGCGCGGAGGCGCTGGAACTGCTCGAGGCCGTCGCGCAGCGGCTCGCCGGCGAAGGCGACCGGGCGGTCCCCCGGCAGCAGCCCGGCCAGGCCCGCCGGCCCGCCGTGGACGACGGCCGCCACCAGGAGGCCCTCGGCGTCCGCCTCGACCTCGAAGCCGAACCAGGCGCGGGCCGCCGCGGCCCCGAGCAGCTGGTCCTGGAGCACCCGCGCGACCGTGTCGACGGGGATGGCGTACCCCATGTTCTCGGCGCCGATCTTGGCGACGGTGGTGATGCCGATCAGCTCGCCCAGCATGTTCAGCAGCGGCCCGCCGCTCGTGCCGGGGTTGATCGAGGCGTCCGTCTGGATCAGGTCGCTGAACAGGAACCCCTGCCCGGCGGAGATGTTGCGGTGCAGGCCGGACACGATGCCCGACGAGACGCTCAGGCCCTTGCCGTAGGAGTTCCCGATCACGAGCACGCGCTCGCCGATCTCCACGTCCGACGAGGTCCCCAGGCGCACGGTCTGCAGCGGGCGGTCGACCTCGACCTTCAGCAGCGCGAGGTCCTGGTCCGCGTCGAACGACAGCAGGCGGGCCTCGTGCTCGTCCTCGTGCACCTCCGGGTCGAAGCGCACGCGCAGCGGGCCGACCGCGCCCGCCACGACGTGGTAGTTCGTGACGATGTAGCCGTCCTCGTAGACCACGACGCCGGA
Organism: bacterium; assembly: GCA_030428395.1. Lineage (GTDB taxonomy): Bacteria > Planctomycetota > UBA1135 > UBA1135 > JAUIDW01. The sequence continues at coordinate 11,833 of JAUIDW010000001.1, forward strand.
GCCGGTCGTGGTACGCGTGGTGTGGCGCGGCTCGCCGCCGAGGGAGAAGCCCTGGTGGACCGCGAGGTCCGCCTCGACGCACACCACGGCGGCGCGGGCGTCGCGGACCACGAGCACCTCGGGCGAGATGCGCGGGTTGCCCGTGCGGTACGAGTCGACCTGGGCGCGGGCGGGCGGGGTCGCGCCGAGCGCGAGCAGCGCGGCGAGCGCGGCGGTGGGAGTGCGGGCCGGGTGCATGGTGTCTGCGCGGCGGGGTCGGCCGCCGCCGGGCCGGGCAGCGCCGCCCCGCCGGATCGTCGTCCGGGGCCGGGGCGCGCCTGGAGGGGCTACGCGGGGCGGGCCCGATCGTGAGCACGCCCGGGCGGGAAGGGGCGCGGGGAGGGCCGCCGGGGCGTCGTCGGCGCGGCGGGGGACACGCGGCAGGCCGCGGCCGGGCGGGCCCCGGGGGTCCGGACGCCGGCCCGCTGGGCGGGGCACCGGGGAGCCGGGGGGGGAGCCGGGGGCGGCGCGGAGTGGTGGGCCATGGGGGACTCGAACCTCCGACCTCTACGATGTCAACGTAGCGCTCTAGCCACCTGAGCTAATGGCCCACTTCGCGTTCCGCGGCCGCGGAAGATAGGGCTCCGGACGCCCGAGGGCGAGCCCTTTTTCGGGGGGCCCGCGAGGCCGGGCGAACGGGCCGCGCGCGGGCCGCCGGGAGGGCCGCTCCGCTGGAGCCAACGGGCCGGTCCGCCGCTACACTCGGCCGCCCTTCCCCGCGGGGCCCGCGCTCCGCCCTGTCCGCCCGGAGGTCGTCCGTTGAAAGTCGGCGTCGTTACCGAGATCAAGCCCCAGGAGAACCGAGTCGCCCTGACCCCCGCGGGCTGCGACCGGCTGGTCGCCGCGGGTCACGAGGTCCTGCTGCAGGCGGGCGCGGGCGTGGGGAGTCGCCTGGAGGACTCCGCCTACGTCGAGGCCGGGGCCCGCGTGCTCCCCGACGCGAAGGGCGTCTTCGCGGAGGCCGACATGATCCTCAAGGTGAAGGAGCCCCTCGAGAGCGAGTGGCCGCTGCTGCGCGAGGGGCAGACGCTCTTCACGTACCTGCATCTGGCCGCCGACCGCCGGCTCACCGAGTCCCTGGTCGGCACCGGCGCGAGCTGCTTCGCCTACGAGACGCTCGAGGTCGGCCGGCAGCTGCCGCTCCTGACCCCGATGAGCGAGGTCGCCGGGCGCATGGCGATCCAGGCGGGGGCGCAGTGGCTGGAGCGCTCGCGCGGCGGCTCCGGCATCCTCCTCGGCGGCGTCCCCGGGGTGCACCGCGCGCAGGTGCTCGTCCTGGGCGGCGGCGTCGTCGGCACGCAGTCGGCGCGCATGGCCTGCGGCCTGGGCGCCGACGTCACGATCATCGACCTGGACCTGGACCGGCTGCGGTACCTGGACGAGGTCATGCCCAAGAACTGCCGCACCGTGTACTCGACGCCGTTCGCGATCCGCGAGGAGCTCGAGCGGGCCGACCTCGTGGTGGGGGCCGTGCTGATCCACGGCGCCGCGGCGCCCAAGCTCGTGCGCCGCGAGGACCTGAAGACCATGAAGAACGGCAGCGTCATCGTGGACGTGGCCGTCGACCAGGGCGGCTGCGTCGAGACGGCCCGGCCGACCACGCACGCCGACCCCGTGTTCGAGATCGACGGCGTGCTGCACTACTGCGTCGCGAACATGCCCGGCGCCGTGCCGCGCACGAGCACCTTCGCCCTCACGAACGCGACCCTGCCCTGGATCCTGCGCCTGGCGGAGCTGGGCGCGAAGCGGGGCATCCTGGAGAGCCCCGAGCTCGCCACCGCCTGCAACGTGGCGGCCCGCAAGGTGACCTGCAGGGCCGTCGCGGAGACCTTCGGGATGGAGTTCGTCGAGCCGCGGGCCGCCGCCGAGGCCCTCTGAGGGCCCCGGGCGCGTCCACCGCACGACCCCCGCCACCCCGGATCCCGGGCCGCGCGGCTCAGGACCGCCCCGCCCGTCGTCCGAAAGGGCCGAGGCGGCCCCCGCGGTCCGCCCCACCTTCGCCCGGCCCGGCCCTCCGCGGTACGCCCCAGCTCCATCCGGCCCGGTCCGCCCTCCGTGCTCGACTCCCCCGTTCCCCTCGACCTGTCCTCCGCCGGCGCCGAGCCGGGGCTCGGGCCGGCCGGCGTGCTCGCCCTGGCCGTGGTCCAGGGGCTGGCGGAGTTCCTGCCGATCAGCTCGTCGGGCCACCTGGTGCTCGCCCAGACGGCCATGGGGCTCACCCGCGGCGGCCTCACGCTCGACGTGGCGCTGCACGTGGGCACGCTGGTGGCCGTCGTCGCGTACTACCGCCGCGACCTGGCCTTCCTGGTGCGCGAGGCGCTCGCCGGCCGCGTCCAGCTCGTGCTGTCCCTGGCGGTCGGCACGCTGCCCGCCGCCGTGGTGGGGCTGGCGCTGCGGGGGCGCTTCGAGGCGCTGTTCCACTCCGTCCGGCCCGTGGGGGCGTTCCTGCTCGTCACGGCGGGGCTGCTCGTGTGGGGCGAGGCGGCGCGCCGCCGGCTCGCGGCGGGCGCCGCGGCGCCTCCCGCGGGAGTGCCGGGGCCGGCGGGGATGCGGGACCCGGGGCTCCTGGACGCGCTGTGGATCGGCTGCGCGCAGGCCCTGGCGATCCTGCCCGGGATCTCGCGCGCCGGGGCGACGATCGCGGTCGGGCTCGCCCGCGGGCTGTCGCCGGAGAGCGCGGCGCGCTTCTCGTTCCTGCTGAGCCTGCCCGTGGTGCTCGGCGCCGCGCTGCTCGAGCTGCCGCGGGCGGTCGAGGAGGGCTTCCAGGCCTGCTCGCGCGGCAGCGCCCTGCTCGGCATGGCGCTCGCCGCGGGCGTCGGCTGGGCCTCCCTGGCCCTGCTCGTCACGACCCTGCGGCGCGGGGCCTTCCGCTGGTTCGCGGTCTACTGCGCGGTCGTCGGCGTGGCGGCCCTGCTGCTCGGCTGAGCGCTCAGCGCCGCAGGTCGCGCACCCACGCGTCCAGCGCGGGGCCCGGGCACACCGTGGGCCGGAACTGCTTGTGGGCGTACACGCGCGAGTTGCTGATGCGGTACGTGCGGCGCAGCTCGCGCACCAGCAGCTCGAGCGACTTCATCGCCGCCGGCGTGGGCGAGCGGCGGCTGAAGTCGCCCAGCACGCAGATGCCGATGTTCTGGTTGTTGTTGTTGCCGCTGGCGTGCGCGCCCTGCCACTCGAGCGTGCGGCCCTCGTAGATGCGGCCGCTGGCGTCGATGAGGAAGTGGTAGCCGATGTCGCCCCACCCCTGGTTCTGCATCTGGTGGCGCTGGATCTTGCGCAGCGCGGCCGCGGTCTCGTCCAGGCTGCCGCCCTCGGGGTCGGTGGCGGTCTCCGCGGAGTGGTGCACGGTGATCCGGCTCCAGGCCCCGCGCAGCGGCGTCATGCGCGCGGCCACGGCCGGGCTGGCGCCCCAGCGCGAGCGCGGGATCGGCGTGACGCCGATCGACGTCGGCACGCGCAGCAGCGCCGAGCTGCCGTCGAGCGCGATCTGGGCCCGCGCGGTCTGGCCGGGCGTGGCGCGGGCGTCGGCCAGCACGTCCTCGAGCAGGGAGCGGGCGCGCTCGAGCCGGACCTCGAGGCTCTCCGTGGGGACGCTCTTCTCGCGCAGGTCCCGCCGCGTGAACTCGATCCAGCCCTCGGCCAGCTGCAGCTCGCCCTCCAGGCGCAGGGAGTCCTGGGCGCGCTCGCCCTCGGCCTCCAGCCACTCTTCAATGGCGGCCAGCTTGTCCCAGGAGAGGCCCTGGAAGCGCCAGTCCGGCGCCGCCGAGCGCGCCGACGACGTGGGGGCGCCCGGGTCGCCGGGGCGGGGCTGGGGGTGCGGCGAGCGAGTCGTGCACGCAGTGAGCAGCAGCGCGAGCGCGCCGACCGCCCACGCGGCGGCCGGGCGAGCCGCGCGACCGAGTTCCCGCCTGTCGGGGCGCATCATGAGCGACGGGGATACATTAGCCGGGCCGCGCGGGCAACCGCCGCGGTCGAACCAACCGAGGAGTCGAACCGTGCCGAAGCCGATGCGCAGCGCCTGGGTGCTCCTGCTCGCCGTGGCGGGCCTCGACGTCGCCGCGGGCGCGCCCCCGGTGGCCGCGCCCCGCGCCGGCGTCTCGCCCGCGGCGCCGCAGGAGACCGACGCGGAGCTGGACGCGCTCGTCGCCGCGGAGCGCGCGGAGGCCGACCGGGAGCGCCGGCGGGGCAACCTGCGGCAGGCGCGCTCCCGCCTGGGCGAGCTGCTGGAGGACGACCCCGAGGACGTCGCGTCGCGCGCCCTGCTCGCGCGGGTGCGCTGGGAGGAGGGCCAGCACGAGCGGGCCTTCCGCGAGGCCCGGCGGGCCTTCGACCAGGCGCTCGAGCGCCCCGGACCCGAGCACCGCGAGCTGCGCGCGGAGGCCGCGCGCACCCTGGCGGAGCTGCTGCTGGAGGCGGGCCGCACCGGCGAGGCGGACGAGACCCTGCGGCGCGTGCTCGCCGACCTGCGCCCGGCGGAGGACGCGCGCGACGCCCTCGCGCTGGGCCGGCTGCGCGGCGCGCTGGGGGAGGCCGAGTCCGCCGAGGAGGTCCTGCAGCAGGGCGCCAACACGCCCGCGGACGCGAGCTGGGACCGCCTGCTGGCCAAGGCCCGCTGCGAGCGCGAGCTGGACTGGCTCGAGCGCGCCTCGCGGACGCTGGTCCTGGCCGACGCCCGGGCGCGCGCCGACGGCGACGGGCTGGAGCCCGACGTGCTGGCCGAGCTGGCCGACATCTACTTCGAGGCCGACGCCGAGGTCGACCACGCGGAGGCCCGCGGGCGCTCGCCGGGCGAGCTGTACCGCGCCGCGCTGGACCGCCACCCGACGCACGCGGCCGCGCTCCTGGGGCTGTACCGGCTGGGCCGCTTCAACTGGCGGCGGCAGAACCGCGCGCCGACGCAGTACCTCGAGGACCTCCTGCGGGCGAACCCCAACTCGATCCCCGGCTGGGTCGCGGCGGCGGCCGCCGACCTCGAGGACGGGCAGCTGCCCTCCGCGCGGGCGCGGCTGGCGCGCCTCGAGGAGCTGGCGCCGCGCCGCCGGGACGTGCGCACGCTCCGGGCCGCGCTCGCCTGGGTCGAGCACCGCCGCGAGGAGGCCGAGCAGCTGCTGGCCGAGCTGGCGCAGGAGGACCCCGGCGACGGCCTCCCCGAGCGCGAGGTGGGCCGCGTCCTGTTCGAGCTCTACCGCTTCGCCGAGGGGGTCCCGTTCCTGCGCCGCTCGCTCGAGCGCGACCCGTTCGACCCGCTGGCCTGGATGCAGCTCGGCAAGGGCCTGGCGAACACCGGCGACGAGGAGGGCGGGCTCGAGGCGCTCGAGCGCTCGATCGAGCTGGCCGCCGGCCGCGCCAACGCGTGGCGGCACAACACGACGCTCGTGCTGCGGCGCCTGGACCGCGAGTACGTCGAGCGCACCTCCGGCGACCTGACCTTCGTGTACCGCCCCGAGGAGGCCGACGTCCTGTTCGCCTACCAGGAGCCGTTCTTCCAGGCCGCGCGCGAGGAGCTGTCCGCCCGCTACGGCTTCACGACCGGACCGGTGCGCATCGAGGTGTTCCACCGCTTCGACGACTTCTCGGTGCGCTCGACGGGCTTCCAGGGCTTCCCTGCCCTGGGCGTCTGCTTCGGGCCCGTGGTCACCGCGGTGTCGCCGCTGTCGGAGATGCGCGGCGGCTTCTCCTGGGCGCGCACCGCCTTCCACGAGTTCACCCACGTCATCCACCTGGGGTTGTCGCACAACCGCTGCCCGCGCTGGATCACCGAGGGCCTGGCGACGTGGGAGGAGGCGCAGAAGAACACGGCCTGGGCCCGCAACATGCGGCTCGATCTGGTCAACGCCCACGCCAACGACGACCTGATCCCGACGCGCGAGCTGAACCGCGCCTTCCGCGGCCCGCGGATCCTGTTCGGGTACTACCAGGGCGGGCTGCTCTGCCGGATGCTGATCGACCGGCACGGCTTCCAGCCGATGGTGCGCCTGCTCGAGGCCTTCGACCGCGGGCTCGACCTCGACGCCGCCTTCGCGGAGGTGTTCGAGACCACGCCGGAGGAGGTCGACGCAGCGTTCCGCGCGTTCGTCGCCGAGGAGATCGGCGGCCTGCGGATCGAGCCCACCTGGCAGCCGTCGGTGGCCCGCGCGCTGCGGCGCTCGCTGCCGGACGCGCCCCCCGACGACCCGGGCGAGCGCGCGGCCTGGGCGGACGGCTGGAGCACGGTCGCCTGGGCGGCCTTCCAGCAGGGGCGCCGGGTCGACGCCGAGCAGGCCCTGCGCGCGCTGACCCAGGCCGGCGAGGCGCCGCCGCGCGCGCTGTTCCTCCAGGGCCGCCTGGCCTTCGCCGACGAGGACGAGGACCGGGCGATGGAACTCTGGAAGCGCGGCCTGGAGGCGGGCGGCGACGACTTCCGCGTGCGCATGCGCCTGGGCTCGCTGGCGGCCACGAAGTCCGACTGGGACACGGCGGAGCAGCACTACCTCGCGGCGGAGGCCTGCTTCCCGGGCTTCCCGATGCGCGAGAGCGCCGCCGAGCTCGCGCTGGCCGAGCTGTACGGGCGCACGGACCGCATGGAGGAGCGCGCCCAGGCGCGCCGGCGCTGGCTGCGCTACGAGGACGGCGACGTCTCGCTGCGCGAGCGCGTGGCGCTGCACTTCCTGCAGACCGAGCGCTACGAGGAGGCCGCGGAGCTCTACGCCGAGGCCAACCAGGTCGACCCCTTCCGCCGCAAGCTGCACCACCGCTGGGCGCTCGCCCTGCGGGGCGCCGGGCGGACGGAGCAGGCGCTGTTCGAGGTCCGCATGGCCGGGCGCGTCCCCGACGAGCTCGAGGCCAGCGACCAGGGCCCGCCGGACGACACGGAGCGCGCGGAGCTGCTGGCGCTCGAGGCCGACCTGCTGCTGGACCTGGGCCGGCGCGAGGAGGCCGCGGAGGCCGCGCGGCGCGCCCTCGAGCTGGACCCCGACTCCGAGGCCGCCGCCGAGGTGCTGGACCGGCTCTCCTGAGCCGGCCACGATGGGGCGATGGCGGCGGGCGCGGGCACCTTCGTGGTCCTGGACGGGGTCGACGGCTGCGGCAAGACGACGCAGGCGCAGCGCCTCGTGACGGACCTCGCCGCCGCCGCGTCGCGCGCCGGCACGCCGCCGCCGCTGCACGTCCGCGAGCCGGGCACGACCGCGGCGGGCGAGCGCATCCGCGCGGTGCTGCTGGACCCCGACGTGCACCTGGGCGCCGCGGCCGAGGCGCTGCTGTTCGCGGCGGCGCGGCGGCAGATGCTCGACGAGCTCGTGCGCCCCGCGCTGGCGGCCGGGCGCGACGTCGTGTGCGAGCGCTTCCACCCCGCGACGTTCGCCTACCAGGCCGTGGCGGGGGAGCTCGACGAGGACCGCGTGCTGGCGCTGCTGGAGACGTGGTGCGGCGACCCGCGCCCCGACGTGGAGCTCATCCTCGACGTGGACGTGGCCGAGGCGGCGCGCCGGCGCGGCCCCGCCAGCGACCGGATCGAGGGCAAGGGCCTGGGCTTCCAGGAGCGCGTGGCCGAGGGCTTCCGCCGCTACGCGCAGCGGGCCGAGCGCGCGCGCGTCGTGGACGGCCGCGGCGAGCCCGACGAGGTCGCCGCGCGCGTGCGCGCCGCGCTGGAGTCCAGCGTCCCGGGCCTCGTGCCCGCGGAGGGCGCGCGGTGAGCGCCGCCCCCGCTGGACGCGACGCCGGAGGCCGCGGCGACGTCGGCGGCCTGGTCGCCCACGGCGAGGTGCTGCGGGGCCTGTGGCGCGCGGCCGCGGCCGGGCGCCTGCCCCACGCGCTGCTCTTCGCCGGACCGCGCGGCATCGGCCGGTTCCGCGCGGCGGAGCTGCTCGCCCGCGGCCTGCTGTGCGAGCGCGGGCCCGACGCGCCGTGCGAGGCGTGCGGGGCCTGCACGCGGACGCGCACGGGCAACCACCTGGACCTCTTCGTGCTCGACCCGCTGGCCGAGGGGCGCGAGAGCCTGCAGGTGCACCGCTTCGCCTACCGGCCGGCCGAGAAGCGGCCGCCGGAGGACCGCGACCGCCCGTGCGCCGAGGAGTTCTTCGCCCTGCGGGCCGCCGAGCGCGGCTGGCGCGTGGCGATCGTGCGCGAGATGGAGCGCGCCCGGCCGGAGGCCCAGAACGCGATGCTGAAGATGCTGGAGGAGCCCGCGCCGGGCTGCCTCTGGATCCTGGAGTGCTCGCGCCTGGAGGCCCTGCTGCCGACGATCCACTCGCGCTGCATCCGGGTCGACTTCCCGCCGCTCGGTGCGGACGACGCGGCGCGCGTCCTGGCGTCGAGCGGGGTGCCGGCCGAGGAGGCCGCGCGCCTGGCGCGCTGGAGCCGGGGCTCGCCCGGCGTCGCGCTCGAGCTGCGCGAGCGCGGCGGCGCGGCGCTGCGCGAGCTCGTGGCCGCGGCCCTGGCGGGGCGCGGCGGGCTCGACGGCGCCGTCGAGCGCGCCCGCGACGTCTGGGACGTCGAGGGGAGCTTCCCGCCCGGCACGCCGACCGCCCAGGCGCGCGAGCGGGCCCGGACGACGCTCGGCCTGCTGCTCGCGGTCGCCGGCGACGGCCTGCGCTGGGCGGCCGGCGTCGCGCCCGACGAGCTGGCCCACGGGGACCTGTTCGCGCCGGGCGGCGCGCTCGCCGGGCTGCCGCGCGTCGAGGCGCGCTGGCGCGGGGCCTTGCACACGGCCCTGGTCGCCCGCGAGGATGTCGAGCACAACCTCGCCCCCGACGCGGCGCTGGACCGGGCCTTCGCGGCCCTGCCCGGGGTCGGCGCGGCCGCCGAGGTGCCCGCCCGATGAAGGACCCGTTCCGAGAGCTCGCCCGCGAGGACGGGCGCTACTCGCCCGAGGCGTTCCGCTTCCTGTTCGAGTCCCTCGAGCACGCGGTGCGGCTGGCGGGCAAGGAGGGCGCCGAGGGCACGGAGCGACACGTCAGCGGCCAGGAGGTCCTGGCCGGGATGCGCGAGTACGCGCTCGAGACGTTCGGCCCGCTCGCCGCCCACGTCTGGCGCTCCTGGGGCGTGCACGACTCCCTGGACTGGGGCCGGATCGTCTTCCTGCTGGTCGACGCGGGGATGCTGAAGCGCCAGGACGAGGACTCGATCGAGGACTTCCGCGACGGCTTCGACTTCGAGGAGAGCTTCGTGGAGGGCTACCGCGCCAGCCTGCCGGCGCTGGGCGAGTCGGGCGCCTGAGGCGCCCCTCCCCGGCTGGAGCGCGAAGCCGCGGCACGACGGTCCAGCCGCAACGCGGCGCGGCGGCCGCCCCGGAGGGAGACCGCCGCGTTTGGGTCCCGACCCGCGAGCGCGCGCGGGGTGGGGGCCGGCCTACTCGAGCGAGCCCTCGAGCAGGTGCTTGAGCCGGTCGAGCGTCTCGGGGTCGAGCTTGCCGTCGCCCTCGCGGGCCTTCGAGACGGCCTCGAGGGTCTCCTCGACCTCGCGGCGCTCGCCGTAGGCGACGTTGACGCCCACCGAGGCGCGGGGCTTGAAGGTCGTGGCGTACTCGGGGACGGAATCGGGGGTCGTGCCGAGCTTGGCCAGCAGCGCCGTCACGGCCTCCTGGACCTGCGGGTCCTCGACGTAGTCGGCGTTGCCGAACTGGCGGCCGCGCTCGTCCTGGACGCGCCGGCGGATCTCCTGGCGCAGCACGAAGCGCACGTCGTCCACCGGCAGGGGCGTCGAGAGGCCCTGGTAGAACTCCTCGAAGCCCGGGTAGCGGGCGGGGTCGCGGTCGTCGTTGACGGCGAGCTCGACGAACAGCTCGCGGTGCTCGTCCCAGTTCGCGTCCACGTACTCGCGCGCCTTGCGCTGGCGGTTGATGCGGTTGATCTCCTCGAGGCGCCACGTGTCGATGTCGCGGGCGCCGACCTCGACGTCGGGCTGCACGCCGCCGGGGTTGATCATGTTGAGGTCGCGGTCGAACTCGCGGTGGATCGAGCGCCCGCTGGGCAGCAGGTACTTGGCCACGGTGAGCTTGATCCGCGGGGCGAAGTCGAACTGGCCGTCCTTGTCGGCGTCGTACGTCAGGGTCTCCCAGCTGTCGTAGCGCCGGTTGCCGTTCTCGTCGCGCCATTGATCGTCCCGCACGCCGGGGATCGGCCGCAGGTTCTGGACCGAGCCCTTGCCGAAGCTGCGCTCCCCGACGACGACGGCGCGCTCGTGGTCCTGCAGGGCGCCCGAGACGATCTCGGAGGCCGAGGCGCTGAAGCGGTTGATCATCACGACGACGGGCATGTCCATGGGGACGACGGGCTCGTCCTCGGTGAAGTGCTTGTCGTCGGGGCCGATCTTGCTGCGCGTGGTCACGACCAGGCTGTTCTTCGGCAGGAAGAGGCCGGCCACGGAGGTGGCCTCCTCGAGCAGGCCGCCGGGGTTGTTGCGCAGGTCGAGGATCACGCCCTTGGTGCCGCTGGCGAGCAGCTCCTCGAGGGTCTTGCGCAGCTCGCGCGTGGCGGTGCGGCTGAACTCGCGCAGGTCGACGACGGCGACGTCCCCGGGCAGCGTCTCGTAGTTCAGCGGCGGGATCGTGATCCGCGCGCGGGCCACGGTGACGGCCATGTCCTCGGTGGGGCGGTCGATCTTGCGCAGGTCCATGCCCTGGCGCCAGACGTACAGCTTCACCTTGGTGCCGGGCTTGCCCTTGAGGCGCTTGATGATGTCCTCGAGCGGCTGGCCGATCGTGGACCACTCCTCGATGCGCACGATCTTGTCGTCGGTGCGCAGGCCGGCCTCGTAGGCGGGCCCGGAGTAGATCGGGCGGGTGATCGTGAACAGGCTGTCGGCGCGGTCGACGGACACGTAGGCGCCGATGCCGCCGTACTCGCCCTCGAGGTCCTGCTCGAAGCGCTCGAACTCCACCGGGGCGAAGTACGCGGAGTGCTCGTCGAGGTACCGCAGCATGCCGTCCATGGCGGCGTCGAGCAGGCGGTCCTCCTCGACCTTGTCGCCGTCCAGGTGGTAGCTCTTCACCATCTCGAGGATGGTGCGGAACTGGCTCTCCGGGCTGTCGCTGCGCTGGTCGACGCGCACGTCGGCGGGGTTCGCCTCGTAGTAGCGCCGCTGGTTCTTCAGCTTGCGGTCGTACAGCTCGCGGTCGCGCTCGCGCCGCAGGTACGAGTCGGCCAGCACCCCCTGCGGGCCGGGCAGGGCGGCGAGGCGCTCGAGCTCGTCCATCAGGTCCCCGGTGATCTCGGCGCCGGAGCGGGCCAGCGCGAGGGCGCCGAGGGCCCGCAGCTCGGGGTCGGCCGAGCCCAGGAAGGCGCGCATCTGGCGGGCGGCCAGGCGCTTCTCGTTGCCGTCGCCGTGGACGTGCAGGGCGCCGGCGGCCTCCAGGCGCAGCGCGGGGTCGCGCTCGCCGTCCTCGACGACCGTGCGCAGCGCCTCGCGGGCGTCCTCGCGGGCGTCCGAGGGCAGGCGCGCGAAGCCGGGCGAGGCCAGCATGCCGGCGGCGCCGCGGGCCACCGCGCGGTCGTCGGAGTCGAGCAGCGCGACCAGGCGACCGGAGAGGTCCTCGAGGTCGGGGTCCTCGCCCTGCAGGCTGAGCCCGCTGAGCAGCAGGACCGCGCGGCCGCCGGTCTCCTGGGCGAGCAGGCTGGCGACGGTCGAGTCCACACGCGCCCCGTCGAACTCGCGGGCCAGGCCGCGGACGGCGGCGGCGCGCGACCAGAGCTCGTCCGGCGAGGCGCTCTCGACGGCGGCGAGCTCCTGGCGCAGCAGCTGCTCGAACTCGTCCTGCGCGACGGCGGTGGGGGTCGCGGCGGGCGCGGCGAGCGGAAGGAGCGCGAGGGTCGCGACGGCCAGGGCGCGGGGCTGGATCATGGGCTCTGCTCTCGTTTCGGATCGCGGGATCGCGTCGCGGGCTGCCGGCCGTCCGGCCGGCTGCCGCTGCGGGCGTATCGGCGGTTCTACGGGGGATTTGGAGCGAAAGTGAGAGGTACTGTAGGATGCCTTTTCGCGCCCTGCCGCCGGGAAGGTCCTTAACTTGGGGCCGCGGACGGGAGGGCGCGAGCGCGCGCCGCCGCACCCTGGAGCCCCCCCGATGCCCGACGACCCCGGCGAACGCCTCTCGCACGTGCGGGCCCGGGCCGTTGCCGGTCCCGCGGACGGGGCGCACGAGCCCGGCGAGGGCGGCGCGGAACCCGGCGTCGTTTACGAATCCCGTATGGTCGACGTCGGCGCCAAGGAGGTCACGGAGCGCACGGCCCTCGCCCGGGCGCGCGTGCGCTTCCCCGCCGGGTGCCTCGCCGGCGTGCTCGCCGGGCGCGGTCCCAAGGGCCCGATCGAGGAGGTCGCGCGCGTCGCGGGGATCCTGGCCGCGAAGCGGACCGGCGAGCTCGTGCCGATGTGCCACCCGCTGGCGCTCGACGCCGTCGACGTGTCGTTCCGCGCGGTCGGCGAGGACGTGCTCGAGGTGCGCTGCCGCGCGAGCTGCCGCGGCCGCACGGGCGTCGAGATGGAGGCCATGGTGGGCGCGGCCACGGCGGCGCTGACCGTCTACGACATGACCAAGGCGCTGGACAAGGGCATCCGCATCGAGGACGTCGAGCTGCTCGAGAAGAGCGGCGGGCGGTCGGGTGTCTGGACCGCCGGGCCCGGGGCGGGCGCCGGCGGGGACCGGGCGGCGCCCGCCGACCGCTGAGGGCGCGGCCCCGGCCGGTCCGGCGACCGCGGCCGGCCCCGCCCGCCCGGGGTCCCCGTACCCGTGGGGGCGCGGGTGGAGAAGCGGCCCCCCCGACCCGCTATGCTGCCGGGCGCTGCCCCCCGGCGGGGCGGCTCCCCGAAACCGCGAGACGGAGGACGCCCCGGACATGGACCTCGGTTGGATCGAGCACCTGGTGAGGCTGATGGAGACGGCCGACCTCTCCGAGGTCGAGATCGACGACTCCGCGAAGGGCATCCGCGTGCACCTCAAGCGCGGCGCCGAGCCGGAGGCCGCGCCCGCGACCCCCGTGGTCCAGCTGCAGCCCGCCGGGGCGCGGCCGGCGGAGGCCGACCCGGCGCCGGCGGTCGGGGCGGGCCCCGCGCCCGCGCCCGCGGACGGCGGCGCGGACGGGGGCGACGTGCCCTTCCTGAGCCCGATGGTGGGGACGTTCTACCGCGCGGCTTCGCCCGAGTCGGAGCCCTTCGTCTCGGTCGGCGCCCACGTGGAGGACGAGACCGTCGTCTGCATCATCGAGGCGATGAAGGTGATGAACGAGATCAAGGCGGAGACGCGCGGGCAGGTCGTGCGCGTGCTCGTCGAGAACGGGGAGGCCGTGGAATTCGGCCAGCCGCTGTTCCTGCTCCGACCCGCCTGATGTTCCACCGCATCCTGATCGCGAACCGCGGGGAGATCGCCCAGCGGATCATCCGCACGTGCCGCGAGATGGGCATCGAGACGGTCGCGGTCTACTCCCAGGCCGACGCGGACGCCATCTACCTGCGCCAGGCCGACGAGACGATCTGCATCGGGCCCGCGCCGGGCGCGCAGTCGTACCTGAACATTCCCTCGATCATCGCGGCCGCCGAGGTGGCGGACGTGGAGGCGATCCACCCCGGCTACGGCTTCCTGGCCGAGAACGCGCACTTCGCCGAGGTCTGCAACACCTGCAAGATCCAGTTCATCGGGCCCGAGCCGGAGACCATCGCCGCCCTGGGCGACAAGGCGCGCGCCCGCGCCATCGCGATGGAGGCGAAGGTGCCGGTCGTGCCCGGCTCCGACGGCCCGGTCGAGAGCGAGGACGAGGCGCGCGAGGCCGCGCAGCGCATCGGCTACCCGATCATGATCAAGGCGGCCGCCGGCGGCGGGGGTCGCGGCATGCGCATCGCGCGCAACGAGCCCAACCTGAAGTCCGGCTTCCACGCGGCCATGGCCGAGGCCCAGGCGGCCTTCGGCGACGGTCGGGTGTACCTCGAGAAGTTCGTCGAGAACCCGCGGCACATCGAGTTCCAGATCCTGGGCGACCGCGAGGGCAACGTGATCCACCTGGGCGAGCGCGACTGCTCCGTCCAGCGCCGCCACCAGAAGCTGATCGAGGAGGCGCCGTCCCCGTCCCTCACGCCCCGCCAGCGGGCCAAGATCGGCGCGGACGCGGTCAAGATCGCCAAGGCCGCCAGCTACCACAACGCGGGGACCGTCGAGTTCCTGCTGGACGGCTCCGGCCAGCACTACTTCATCGAGGTCAACGCCCGCATCCAGGTCGAGCACGCCGTCACCGAGCTCGTCACCGGCCTGGACCTGATCGAGCAGCAGCTCCGGCTGGCCTCGGGCGAGAAGCTCTCCCTGCGCCAGAAGGACGTGGACATCCGCGGGCACGCCATCCAGTGCCGGATCAACGCCGAGGACCCCGACCACGACTTCCGGCCCTCCCCGGGCCTGGTGGACACCTTCGTGCCTCCCGGGGGACCGGGCGTGCGGGTCGACACGCACGGCTACAGCGGCTACCGGATTCCGCCGAACTACGACTCGATGGTCGCCAAGCTCCTGGTCCACCGCCCCAACCGCGAGGGAGCCATCCAGGGCATGCTGAGGGCCCTGGACGAGTTCGTGATCGAGGGCGTGAAGACCACCATCCCGCTGCAGCGGCGCATCCTGAACCACCCCGATTTCCGCATGGGCCGGCACGACACCGGGTTCGTGGAGCGCTACCTTGCGGGCGCCGTTTCCCGGGATCAGGAATGAGCCACCGCGACCTCCCCGGGCACGCCCGCCCCGCGCTCCGCGGCGCCGGTGCGGTCGTCGCCCTCGCCTGCGCGCTGCTGGCGCCCGCCTGCATCTTCGACGCCCGGCGCTACCCCGGGCCGGTCGAGGCCGAGGTGCTGCCCCTGCCGCCGGGCGCCGAGCCGCTGATGCAGCGCGGCCCGGAGGAGGTCCTCGTGATGCGGCACTCCGACCCGGTCCAGGTCCGGCCGGCGGGCTCGGCGGGGGCCTACCCGCTGACCTTCTACAGCAAGCGCGTGCGGATCAACGCCGGCTCGGCCGTGTTCGTCGCCCCCGGCGGCCGCGCGGAGATCCTGTGGCCCAACGGTACCTCGCTGGTCCTGTCCGACGAGAGCGTGGGCCTGATCGGCTCGCCCAGCCGGGGCCAGCCGATCTTCCTGCTCGCGTCCACCGACCACGCCACGCTGCAGCTGGTGCCCGGCGACGAGGTCATGCTGCAGGGCGGCGCGATCCTGACGGGGGAGTCGGGGCCCTACGTCCTCGACCGCCTCTACGCGGACATCCTGCGCGTCCACAACCAGAGCAAGGGCACGCTCGAGATCGCCTACCGCGACGCGATCTTCGAGCTAGGCCCGGGCCACGCGGTCGACCTGCCGCTGCTGGAGGCGGGCTCGGTCCCGCTGGACCCGGTGGGCTTCCGGCGCATCCCGGCGACGGGCTTCGAGGTGGGCGTCCGCGGGGACGCGCGCAGCGAGGTCCAGGGCACGGCGCTGCTGCTCAGCGCCGGTGAGCCCGCCGAGGTGGACGCCCTGGGCCTGCGCCTGCGCCTCGCCGCCGGCGAGGAGGTGCTCCTCGACGGCCTCGCCCCCCAGGGGGCCCCCAACCTGATCCCGGAGTAGACGAGTTGCGCCAACGAGTCCTGATCACGGGGGGCGCCGGTTTCCTCGGCAGCCACCTCTGCGACCGCTTCCTGTCGGAAGGCTACGAGGTGTTCTGCATGGACAACCTCGTCACCGGCGACCTGCGCAACGTGGAGCACGTGGCGAGCGAGCCGCTGTTCCACTTCATCCACCAGGACGTCACGGAGTTCATCCACGTCCCGGGGCGCCTGGACGCGATCCTGCACTTCGCCTCGCCGGCGAGCCCGATCGACTACCTCGAGCTGCCCATCCAGACCCTCAAGGTCGGCTCGCTGGGGACCCACAAGGCCCTGGGGCTCGCACGGGCGAAGGGGGCGCGGTTCCTGCTGGCCTCGACGTCGGAGTGCTACGGCGACCCGCTGGTCCACCCGCAGCGCGAGGACTACTGGGGCAACGTGAACCCGGTCGGCCCGCGGGGCGTCTACGACGAGGCCAAGCGCTTCGCCGAGGCGATCACGATGGCGTACCACCGCTACCACGGGCTGGCGACGCGCATCGTGCGCATCTTCAACACCTACGGGCCGCGGATGCGCATGAACGACGGCCGCGCGCTGCCGGCCTTCATGAGCCAGGCGCTGCGCGGCGAGCCGCTGACCGTGTTCGGCGACGGCAGCCAGACGCGCTCGTTCTGCTACGTCGACGACCTGGTCGAGGGCATCTGGCGCCTGCTGAACTCCGACGAGGTCGAGCCCACGAACATCGGCAACCCTCACGAGATGACGATCCTGGAGTTCGCGCAGGAGGTGCTGCGCCTGACCGGGTCGAAGTCCGAGGTCTCCTTCAAGCCGCTGCCGGTCGACGACCCGAAGGTGCGCCAGCCCGACATCTCCAAGGCGCGGCGCGTGCTCGGCTGGGAGCCGCGGGTGCCGCTGGCCGAGGGCCTGGAGCGCACGCTGGCGGACTTCCGCGCCCGCCTCGCCGAGCCCGAGCCCGCGGGGACGCGGCGGAGCTGAGGCCATGTGCGGGATCGTCGGCGCCGTCTCCCGCTCCCAAGCGGTGCTGCGGCCCCTCGTCGAGGGGCTGCGGGTGCTCGAGTACCGGGGCTACGACTCGTGCGGCGTGGCCGTCGCGGAGGCGGACGGCGTGGCCGTGCGCCGCAAGGTGGGGCGCCTGGCCGAGCTGGAGGCGGTCCTGCAGGACGGCGCGCTCGACGGCGCGCTGGGGGGCATCGGCCACACGCGCTGGGCGACGCACGGCAAGCCCTCGGACGAGAACGCGCACCCGCACTCCGACGGCTCCGGGCACCTCGCGCTGGTGCACAACGGCATCATCGAGAACTACCTCGAGCTGCGCCGCGACCTGCTGGACGCCGGGGTGACCTTCACGTCGGAGACCGACACCGAGGTGCTCGGGCACCTGGTCGGCCGCGAGTTCGAGCGCACCGGCGACCTGGCGGCGGCGCTGCGCGCGGCGCTGGCGCGCGTGCAGGGCTACTACGCCGTGGCCGTCGTCGCCGTGCGCGACGAGGTCCAGATCGTCTGCGCCCGGCAGGGCCCGCCGCTGGTGGTCGGCGCCACCGCTGAGGCCTCCTTCCTGGCCTCGGACGTGCTGGCGCTGATCCCGCACACGCGCGAGGTCACCTACCTCGAGGACGGCGACGTCGCGATCCTGCGCCCCGGGGGCTTCGAGCTCTCCGACCTGGCCGGGAACCCCGTCGAGCGCCCCGTGCGGACGATCGACTGGGACGCGGAGGAGGCCAGCAAGGGGGGCTACGCCCACCACATGCTGAAGGAGATCCACGAGCAGCCCGACGTCCTGGCGCAGACCGCCTTCGACCGGTTGCTGCAGGTCGAGGGCGACGTGGCCTTCGAGGGCGGCGGCTGGGAGAACGAGGCGCTCCAGCGCGTCCAGCGCGTGCAGGTCGTCGCCTGCGGCACGGCCCTGCACGCGGGCATGATCGCCGCCTACATGATCGAGGGCCTGGCCGGCGTCCCGGTCGACGTCGACTTCGCCTCGGAGTTCCGCTACCGCGACCCGCAGCTCGTCCCGGACACGATGGTGCTCGCCATCAGCCAGTCGGGCGAGACCGCCGACACGCTGGCGGCGATGCGCCTGGCGCGCTCGCTCGGGGCCCGCCCGGTGTCGATCTGCAACGTGATCGGCAGCACCGTCGTGCGCGAGTCGGACGCGGTCATCCTGACCCACGCCGGCCCCGAGATCGGCGTCGCCAGCACCAAGGCGTTCGTGACGCAGGTCGTGGCCGCGCTGCTGCTGGCGGTGCGCATGGGCCGCGCGCGGGGGCGCCTCAGCGTCGAGCAGGGACGCGAGCTGCTGGACGAATTGCGGCGCCTGCGCCCGCGGGTCGAGAGCCTCGTGTCCGACGAGGTCGACGCCCGCTGCGCCGAGATCGCCGCGCAGACGCAGGACGCCAAGGGCTTCTTCTTCCTGGGCCGCGGGATCAACTTCCCGGTCGCCCTGGAGGGCGCGCTGAAGCTGAAGGAGATCTCCTACGTCCACGCCGAGGGCTACGCGGCGGGGGAGATGAAGCACGGACCGATCGCCCTGATCGAGCCCGGCATGCCCGTGGTCGTGGTGAACAGCCCCGGGCGCGTGGCGAGCAAGGTGCGCTCGAACATCGAGCAGGTGAAGGCGCGCGGCGGGCGCGTGATCTGCGTCGGCTCCGACCCCGAGAGCCTCGCCCTGGCGGACGAGGGCGTGCCCGTCCCGGCCACGAACGAGTGGCTGTCCCCGCTGCTCAACGTCATCCCTCTGCAGCTCTTCGCCTACCACCACGCGCTGCTGCGCGGCTGCGACATCGACAAGCCCCGCAACCTCGCCAAGAGCGTCACCGTCGAGTGACGCGGTCTCGCGGCGCCCCCTCTCGACCCCCCCGACTTCACCTCCGACCCCCCGGCCCCATGCCCCACATCCTCGTCACCGGCGGCTCCGGCTTCATCGGCTCGCACGTCTGCCAGGCGCTCCTCGCGCGCGGCGACCGCGTGACGGTGCTGGACAACTACAACGACTTCTACGACCCCGCCATCAAGCGCAGGAACGCGGAGCTGCTGCGGGGCGCCGAGATCGTCGAGGGGGACATCCGCGACCGCGAGCTGGTCGCGCGGCTGCTCGGCGAGGGCGCGGACGTCGACGTGCTGGTCCACCTCGCGGCCATGGCGGGGGTGCGCCCCAGCGTCGAGGACCCGCTGCTCTACGAGGACGTCAACGTGCGCGGCACCACCATCCTGATGGAGGAGCTGCGGCGGCGCCCCGGGACCCGCTTCGTGTTCGCGTCGTCCTCCAGCGTGTACGGCTCGAACGAGAAGATCCCGTTCCGCGAGGACGAGGACATCCACCACCCCGTGTCGCCCTACGCGGCGACCAAGCGGGCGGGCGAGCTGCTGGCCTACACGTACCACCACCTGTACGGCATCCCGACCACGTGCCTGCGGTTCTTCACGGTGTACGGGCCGCGGCAGCGCCCGGAGATGGCGATCCACAAGT
Source organism: bacterium (assembly GCA_030428395.1). Classification (GTDB taxonomy): domain Bacteria; phylum Planctomycetota; class UBA1135; order UBA1135; genus JAUIDW01. The sequence continues at coordinate 30,868 of JAUIDW010000001.1, forward strand.
TCGTGCGCGCCGTGCTGCGGGGCGATCCCATCCCGTTCTTCGGCGACGGCACCACGCGGCGGGACTACACGTACGTCGACGACATCGTCGACGGCGTCGTGCGGTCGATCGACCGCTGCGAGGGGTACGAGATCTACAACCTCGGCGACTGCGCCACGACGTCGCTGGCCGACCTCGTGCAGCAGATCGGGGAGCTGTGCGGCCGCGAGCCGGTGCTGGACCGCCAGCCGCTGCACCCCGGCGACGTGAAGGTCACCTGCGCGGACATCGAGAAGGCCCGCACGCGGCTGGGCTACGACCCGCGGACCCCGCTGAAGGACGGCCTCGCCAAGTTCGTGGCCTGGTACCGGGGCCCGGAGGGTCCGGAGCAGGTCGACGCCCAGGTCGGCGCCTCCAGCCGCTGAGCGCGGCCGTGGCCGGACCCGCGGGACCGGGCTAGAATCCCCGGCCCTCCTCCTCGCCTCCCCCCCGATTCCAGGAGCCTCGAAGCTGCCATGAAGGGCGTCATCCTCGCCGGCGGACTGGGCACGCGCCTGTTCCCGCTGACCAAGATCACGAACAAGCACCTGCTGCCGGTCTACGACCGGCCGATGATCTACTACCCGATCCAGTGCCTGGTGAACGCCGGGATCACGGACATCATGATCGTCACCGGCGGTCGCAAGTCCGGGGACTTCCTGAGCCTGCTGGGCAACGGCAGCGCCTTCGGGCTGAAGCACCTGAACTACACGTACCAGGAGGGCGAGGGCGGCATCGCGGACGCCCTGCGCCTGGCGCGCCACTGGGTGGGGAACGACAGCATCGCCGTCGTGCTGGGCGACAACATCATCGAGCGCAACGTCAACAAGGCGGTGCGCGACTTCCGCAAGCAGGGGCGCGGCGCCAAGATCCTGCTGAAGGAGGTCCACGACCCCGAGCGCTTCGGCGTGGCCCGCGTGCAGGGCGACAAGGTCGTCGAGATCGTCGAGAAGCCGAAGGAGCCGGCCTCGAACCTGGCGGTGATCGGCATCTACATGTACGACTCGCGCGTCTTCGAGGTGATCGAGAAGCTCGAGCCCTCCGACCGCGGCGAGCTGGAGATCACCGACGTCAACAACTGGTACATCCGCGACGGCTCGATGAGCTACGAGGTGCTCGAGGGCTGGTGGACCGACGCGGGCACGTTCGAGTCGCTGCACCGCGCGAGCTCGCTCGTCGCCGACGGCGGGGCCAACCTGGTCTCCGAGGACGACTGAGCCGGCCATGACGCGGGTGCTCGTCACCGGCGCGGCCGGCATGCTGGGCAGCCAGCTGCTGCTCGACGCGCCCGCCGGCGTCGAGGCGCTCGGCGTCGACCTGCGCGAGGGGCCGGGCGTCGCGGCGGCCGGGGTCGACCTGGCGGAGCCGGAGGCGGTCGAGGGCCTGCTCGAGCGCCTCGCGCCCGTCGACGGCGTGATCCACGCCGCGGCGTACACCGCGGTGGACAAGGCCGAGTCCGAGCCCGACCTGGCGCACCGCGTGAACGCCACGGCCTGCGGCGTGCTGGCCGAGGCCTGCGCGCGGCGGGGGACTCGCCTGGTCGCGGTGGGGACCGACTTCGTGTTCGACGGCACGCGCCGCGAGCCCTACCGGCCCGACGACGAGCCGTCCCCGCTGGGGGTCTACGGGCGGACCAAGCTCGAGGGCGAGCGGCTGGCGCTCTCGGCCTGGGCCGACGGCACCGCGGTCGTCCGCACCCAGTGGCTCTACGGCCCGCGGGGGGCCCACTTCCCCGGGACGATCGTGCGCCTGGCCCGCGAGCGGGGGCAGCTGAAGGTCGTCTCCGACCAGGTCGGGTCGCCGACCACCACGCTGGAGCTCTCCCCGGCCCTCTGGGACGTCCTGGCGAGCCGCGAGACGGGGATCTTCCACGCCGCCTGCGAGGGGGCCTGCAGCTGGTACGACCTGGCGGTCGCCACCCTCGAGCTGGTCGGGCTCGGCGCGGTCCCCGTCGAGCCCTGCGGCACCGACGAGTTCCCCCGGCCGGCCCCGCGCCCGGCCTACAGCGTGCTGGAGTGCTCGCGCCTGACCGCGCAGCGCGGGCGGCCCCTGGCCGGCTGGCGCGAGGCCCTCGAGGCCTTCGTCGCCGTCGAGCCGCTCTGATCCGCGCGGACCGGGGACCCGGCGCGGACGCGCCCGGCGGACCCGCGGGCTCGTATCGCCCCGAATCGGGGCAGGCTCCCCGCGGGAAGCCGGCTAGACTGCTGCGTCCACGGGGGCGTGCCGCCCCCGCCCCGCGCCCCCCCGGCGAGCGGGGCCCCGAAGGACCGTCCCGGTCGCCCTCCCCGGAGCCGCGCGGCCCCGTTTTTCCGGCTTGCCCGAAGCGAAAGCGCCCAGGGCGGTCCCGGAATCCACGCCCGACCTCTTCATGCCCCAGACCCCGATCCAGACCGTTCTCGTCACCGGCGGCGCCGGCTTCATCGGCAGCAACTTCGTCCACACGCTGGTGGAGGAGCGCCCCGACTGGCGCATCGTCAACCTCGACGCGCTGACCTACGCCGGCAACCTCGACAACCTGGAGGCCGTCGAGGGCCGCGAGGGCTACGCCTTCGTGAAGGGCGACGTCTGCTCGCGCGAGGACGTCGACCGCGCCCTGGACGCGGCCGAGGCCTTCGGCGGGCCCCTGGGCGTGGTCCACTTCGCCGCCGAGAGCCACGTCGACCGCTCGATCGAGTCCGGCCTGCCCTTCGTGCAGGCCAACGTGATGGGGACCCAGGTCCTGCTCGACGCCTGCCGCGCCCGCGGCGTGGGGCGCTTCGTGCACGTGTCGACCGACGAGGTCTACGGCTCGCTGGGGAAGGAGGGCTTCTTCACCGAGGAGACCCCCCTGGCCCCGAACTCGCCCTACGCGGCCAGCAAGGCGGCCAGCGACCTGCTGGTCCGGGCGGCCTGCCACACCCACGGGTTCCCGGCCTGCATCACGCGCTGCTCGAACAACTACGGGCCCTACCAGTTCCCGGAGAAGCTGATCCCGCTGATGATCGCCAACGCGGCGGAGGACAAGAAGCTGCCCGTCTACGGCGACGGGATGAACATCCGCGACTGGCTGTACGTCCGGGACCACTGCGAGGCGGTCCTGCGGGTCCTCGAGGACGGCCGGGCTGGCGAGGTCTACAACATCGGCGGGCACAACGAGTACCCGAACATCGAGATCGTGAAGGCCATCCTGGCCACCCTGGGCAAGCCGGACACCCTGATCGAGTACGTGCGGGACCGGCCCGGGCACGACCGGCGCTACGCGATCGACGCGGCCAAGATCGACAACGAGCTGGGCTGGCGGCCGCGCTTCACCTTCGAGGAGGCGCTGCCCTTGACCATCCGCTGGTATCAGGCGCAAACTACGTGGCTACAACGGGTTAGAGATGGTGCCTACCGCGAGTACTACGCGCGGCAGTACGGTTCCTGAGCGGCCGATCAACCTCCGGGGGTTTTCGGCCGATGCAACCGATACGCGGCGAACGCCAGGAGCCCCCGCGAACCCCCCTCGGCGCCTGCCCGGCGCCGTCCCCGGGGCGCGTGGCCGGGCCCTCCGTGCCCGCGGCGCCCCCTCCGCCGACCGGCTCCCCATGACCCCGACCACCGCACGCACGCTGCTCCTGGCCCTGCTCGGGCTGCTCCTCGCCGGCTGCTACTCGGAGCCGGACAAGCGCATCCTCCAGTACCTCAACACCGAGGGCTTCGGGAAGCGCTACACGGGCAACGCGGAGGAGGCGAACTACATCACGATCGGCGACTCGATGTCGATCACCGACCTCTACCACACCGAGCTCACGATCACGCAGACCGTCGACATCGACGGGACCGTGGTGCTGCCGGAGATCGGCGCGGTGCACGTCGCGGGCATGACGCGCACGGAGCTCGAGGCGTTCCTGATGGAGAAGTACTCGCCGTACTACGAGCAGCTCGACATCAAGGCCCGCCTGACGACCCGCGGCAAGAACTACTTCATCTACGGCGAGGTCGGCGGCGCCGGCCAGAAGCCGTTCCCCGGGGACCTGACCGTCTTCGAGGCGGTCATGGGCGCCAACCCCGACACCGCCGGGGCGAACCTGGGCCGCGTGCGCCTGATCCGGCCCGACCCGCGCGACCCGATCGTGATCACCGTCAACATCGACGAGATCATCCGGACGGGGGACTCGACCTACAACGTCCACGTCCTCGAGAACGACATCATCTACGTCCCGCCGACCGTCCTCGCCGCGCTCGGCAACTTCCTCACGGCCCTCATCCAGCCGTTCACGCGCGTCCTCCAGGAGATCTCCCGAGCAGCAGGTCGCTTCGGGTTCTGGGGCGGCGCCGGCCGCGGCCGCGGCCGGAACAACAACTTCGGAACCATCTTCTAGGGGCCCCGCCCCAGGTCTCGTCCCTTGGCATTCCAGGTCCAGCAGCAGAGTCAGTTCCAGGAGCTGCTCGGCGTCCTGCGCCGGCGGCTCTGGCAGATCATCCTGCCGATGGCGTTCGTGCTCTCCCTCGGGATCGCGGCGGCCATCTTCGTGCCGTACAAGTACAAGGTGCGCACCGTCATCGAGCTGCGCCCCGTGCAGGTCTCGAGCTTCGAGGACGTCGGGCGCGACCAGCTGATGGCGTACAACCGCAGCTTCGCGAACCCGAACCTGCAGATCATGCACTTCGAGCGCGTGCGCCGCGTGCTCGAGAAGCAGGAGTGGGACGACTACGTCACCCTGCCGCGCGACGAGCAGATCGACTACCTGCAGCGCGTCCTGCGCAACATCAACGTGCGGGTGCGGGGCGGCAACACGAAGAACCTCGACGCGCCGACCTTCATCGACATCCTGTACACGGACACGAGCGGCGCGCGCGCCGAGGTGTTCGTGAACAGCCTGCGCGACGCCTACGTCGAGGACGTGGTCGAGCGGTACCGGCGGGAGATGCGCGAGGAGCGCGACAAGCTGCAGGAGCTGCGCACCGAGGCCGACATCCGCCTGCGCGAGGCGGAGAAGCGCCTGTCGGACTACCGCCGCGAGCACGGCCTGTCGCTGACGCGCATCACCGACCAGGAGGAGGACTTCGTCTTCAAGGCCTACGAGGAGGCGCGGCTCGAGCTGGACCGCACCACCCGCAAGCTCGAGGGCCTCCTGGCGACCCGCGCCAAGCTCGAGGAGCAGTACGAGGACGCGCCCGAGGAGGTCCTCGACCGCGTGATCGACGCCGGCACCTCGACCGCGGTCGAGGAGTCGCAGCTCGAGCTCGACATCCTGCGCCTGAAGCGCGAGCAGGAGGGCTACCGCCCGCTGCACTCGCGCTACAAGCAGCTCGAGTACGAGATCCTCGACAAGGAGCAGGAGCTCGAGCGCGTCCGCGCCGTCCAGCGCCGCGCCACGGTCGAGGAGAAGTACGTCCCCAACCCCGACAAGCCGAGCCTGTACCAGGAGCTGCTGGCCTCCGACCGCGAGATCGAGCGGCTGCGCGCCGAGAAGGAGCGCCTGGACTTCGTCATCAGCAGCAAGTTCATCGAGCACACCGAGCAGGCCGAGGTGCTGCGCGAGGTCAAGCTGATGCGCCTGGACGTCGACGCCAAGCAGGAGGCCTACCAGGACGCCAACCGCGCGTACCGCCGGATGGCCGACTTCGTGTCGCTGATCCAGGGGCCCGAGGGCGACCCGTTCGACATCGAGCGCGAGGGGTACGCCCCGCGGTCGCCCAGCGAGCCCAGCCGCGTGATGATCATCGGGCTGGCCGCCTTCCTGGGCCTCGGCGTCGGCATCGGCTCGGCCATGCTGGCCGAGTACAGCCGCAGCTGCTTCCGCAGCGTCAACGACATCGCGCGCGTGATGAGCGTCCCGGTCCTCGGGGCGATCAACGTGATCGAGACCCGCCTCGAGCTGCGCCGCAAGCTGCTCATGCGCTTCGCGATCGGCTCCTCCAGCATCGCGCTGATCGGCAGCATCCTGGTCGTCGCGGTGATCTGGCAGCGCCAGCCCAACCTCCTTCCGCTGCAGGTCCAGGAGGTGATCGAGGACCTCCGCCTGAACTTCCGGTAGGGGGCCCGTGCGCCCGGGGTCCCCCGGCCGCCGGAACCATGCGCGACGTCATCTTCAGCCTGATGATCCTGGGGGTCGTCCCGGTCTGCTACAAGCGACCGTTCATCGGCCTCCTGGTCTTCTCCTGGCTGGCGTACATGCGTCCGCAGGACCTCTGCTGGGGCTTCGCGCGCAACCAGCGCTGGTCGCTGCTGATCGCGCTGGTGATGTTCGCGGGCTGGGTCGTGAACAACCCCGGGAGGATGTTCATCAGCGACCCACGGACCTGGGCGATGGTGGCGCTGGGGGTCCTGGTCGGCCTGGGGATATCCCAGGCGCAGGCCGTCCAGAAGTACGAGATCAACCGCTACATCGAGTACGTGAAGGTCCTCGTGATCGCGATCTTCACGACGTCGGTCATCCGCCACAAGGGCCACCTGCGGATGATGGTGTGGGTCATCGCCCTGTCGTTCGGGTTCTACGGCGTGAAGGTGGGGTTGGCGGGGGTGCTCTCGGGCGGCTCCCTGGTCGTGCGGCAGGGGCCGGGCGGCATGCTCGAGGACAACAACGACTTCTCGCTGGCGCTCGTGACCGCGCTGCCGTGGATCCTGCACCTCAGCACGACGGAGAACCGCCCGGTCTTTCGCAAGGGGCTGCGGATCGTGGTGCCGCTGACGGCGCTGACGGTCATCCTGACGCACTCCCGCGGCGCGTTCCTGTCGCTGTGCGTCGTGATCTTCGCGCTGACGTGGCGCTCGAAGAACCGCGTGGTGGCCTTCGCGGCCATGTTCGTGGTCGCCGTGATCGGCGTCATCTTCGCCCCGCAGTCGTACAAGGAGCGCATCTCCACGATCGGCAACTACGAGGAGGACGGCTCGGCCATGGGCCGCCTGCGGGCCTGGAAGGTGGCCATCACGATGGCCAAGGGCAACCCGATGCTCGGCGTCGGGATGAACAAGTTCCAGCAGCACTACCTCGAGTACAGCGACCTGGGCAACCGCGACCACGTCCGCGTGGCGCACAACAGCTACCTGCAGATCTGGGCGGAGTGCGGCACGCCCGCGTTCCTGCTCTACCTGTTCCTCATCGCCTGGTCCTTCCACGACATCTGGAGGACGCGACGACGAGCCAGGAAGCTCTTCCGCACCAGCTGGATCATCCAGTACGGGACGATGTTCGAGACGTCCCTGGCGGGCTTCATCGTGGGCGCGGTCTTCCTGAACCGCGCGCACTTCGACCTCTTCTACCACATCGTCGCGGTCATCCTGGCGTACGGGCGCGTCGCGCGCGCCGAGATGGACGAGTTCGAGCGCGAGCGCCCGACGGTCGCCTCGCCGGTCCGCAGCGGGCGCCGCGGCGAGCTGCGCTTCCAGCCGCGCTCCGGGTTCGACCGCCGCCCCGCGGTGCGCAGCGGCTACGGCGGCCAGCTGCCGGTCGGCCGCGCGTTCTGAGCCAGGGCCCATGTGCGGACTGTGCGGCATCGCCTACGCCGACCCGCGTCGGCGCCCGGACGAGGACGCCGTCCTCGCGGCCGTCCGCACCCTCGAGCACCGCGGGCCCGACGACGAGGGCGTCTACGTCGCCGGCTCGACGGCCGTCGGCTTCCGGCGGCTCTCGATCATCGACCTCGCCGGCGGCCACCAGCCGCTCCACAACGAGGAGGGCGACGTCGCGCTCGTCTTCAACGGCGAGATCTACAACTTCCGCGAGCTGCGCACCGAGCTGGAGGCCCGCGGCCACCGCTTCCGCACCGGCAGCGACGCCGAGGTCGTCCTGCACCTCTACGAGGACCGCGGCGACCGGCTGTGCGACGAGCTGGTGGGCATGTACGGCTTCGCGCTGCTCGACCACCGCGACCCCGACCACCCGGTGGTCGTGCTGGCCCGGGACCGGCTCGGCATCAAGCCGCTCTACTACGCCGAGACCGCTGATGGGCTCCTGTGGGGCAGCGAGGCCAAGGCCGTGCTGGCCTGGGAGGCGACCCCGCGGCGGCTGCGCGCGCCGAAGCTGCTGGACTACCTGGTGCAGGGCTACGTCGGCGGCGAGGACGCGGCCTGGGAGGGCGTGAAGCGGCTTCCGCCGGGCCACGTGCTGACCTGGCGTCCGGGCCGGCCGCTCGAGCTGCGCCGGTACTGGGACCTGCCGACCGACGGCCTGCGCGAGGCGGCGTCGCGCGAGGAGATCCTGGACCTGCTCGACACCGTGGTGCGCGACCGGCTCGTGGCCGACGTGCCGCTCGGCGCGTTCCTGTCCGGCGGCATCGACAGCACGGCGGTCGTCACGAGCATGGCGCGCACGAGCGCCGATCCGGTCGTGGCCTGCTCCGTCGGCTTCCGCGAGCGCAGCCACGACGAGCTGGCGGTGGCCGTCGCCACCGCGAAGCGCCTGGGCGCGGTGCACCACACCGAGGTGCTCGAGCCCGACCCGGCCGTCGCGGTCGACGTGCTGCCCTGGTTCTACGACGAGCCGCTGGCCGACCCCTCGACCGTGCCGACCTGGCTCGTGTCGCGGATGGCGCGCGAGCACGTGACCGTGGCGCTGTCGGGGGACGGGGGCGACGAGACCTTCGCGGGGTACCGCCGGTACGTGCACGACGTGGCCGAGAACCGCCTGCGCAGCTCGGTGGGGCGCGCAGGGCAGGCGGCCTTCCGCCTGGCGGGGCGGGCCTACCCGAAGCTGGACTGGGCCCCGCGCGTGCTGCGCGCGCGCAGCTTCCTGTCCAACGTCGGCCGCGACCCGGCCCGGGCCTACTGGTCCAGCGTCACGCAGCTCGCCGACGACGACGCGCGCGCCCTGCTGGCCGACGACGTGCGCGCGGCGCTGTGCGAGCACGACCCGTTCGAGGCCTTCGAGCGCCACTACGCGCGGCCGGCGGTCGACGACCCGCTGTACCGCGCGCAGTACGCCGACTTCCACACGTACCTGCCCGACCAGATCCTGGCCAAGGTGGACCGCGCCTCCATGGCCGTGTCGCTCGAGGTGCGCGTGCCGATCCTGGACCACCGCTTCGTCGGGGCCTTCGCGAACCTGCCGGCGGCCGAGAAGGTGCGCGGCGGCCGCGGCAAGCACGCCTTCCGCGAGGCGCTGCGCGGCCGGCTCCCCGACGACGTCCTCGACGGGCGCAAGCGCGGCTTCGACACGCCGCTGGCGGCCTGGCTGCGGGGCCCGCTGCGCGCGGCGGCGGCGGAGGCGGTCGAGAGCCTCCCGGCCGACTGGTTCGACCGGGCCGCGCTGCGCCGGCGGCTGGCCGAGCACGAGGGCGGGGCCCGCGACCACGGGCGCCTGCTGTGGAGCCTGCTGGTGCTCGAGCACTGGCGCCGCCGTCACGGCGTGACCGGCCTGGCGGGATGAGGGTCGCGGTCCTGACGTCCCTCTACCCGTCGGCGGCGCGGCCGTTCGAGGGCATCTTCGCCGAGCGGCGCTGGCTCGGCATGCGCGCGCGCGGGCACGACGTGCGTGTGGTCCAGCCGCTGCCCTTCGCGCCGCCCGCCGCGCTCGCGCGCGCGCTGGGACGCGCCGACTGGGCCGCCGTCGCGGCCAGTCCGCGGGTCGAGCAGCGCGGGGACCTCCGCGTCGAGCGCCCGCGCTACCTGCACCTGCCCGGCCGCGCGCGGGGCAACGCCGAGCGCTTCGCGGCCCGCGGCGTGGCGGCGATCGCCGCGGAGCCGGCGCCCGACGTCGTCGTGTGCGACTACGCCTGGCCGGCGGCGGCGGCGGTCCCGGAGCTGGCGGCCCGCGGCGTCCCCGCGGTCGTGTCGGGGCGCGGCAGCGACGTATTGCAGGTCGCCGGCGAGGCCGGCCTGGGCGACGAGCTGGCGCGCTGCCTGCGGGCCGCGCGCGGCTGGTGCGCCGTGTCCGCCGACCTGGTCCAGCGCATGGACGTCCTCGCCGGACCGCCGGGCCGCGGCGTCCTCGTGCCCAACGGCGTGGACCTCGAGCGCTTCGCCCCCGGCGACCGGGGGGCGGCGCGCGCGCGCCTGGGGCTGCCCGCAGCCGGCGTGCTGGTGCTGTGCGTCGGCCACCTGATCGAGCGCAAGGACCCCCTGCTGGCCCTGGCCGCCTTCGTGCGCGGCGCGCCCGAGGGGGCGAGACTCGCCTGGGTCGGGCGCGGCCCGCTCCGGGACACGCTGCGCCGCGCGGCGGACGAGGCCGGGCTGGGCGAGCGGCTGCTGCTCCCCGGCGAGCAGACCCCCGAGCAGCTGGCCGGCTGGTACACGGCCTGCGACGCGCTGCTCCTGACCAGCCGGCGGGAGGGACGCCCGAACGTGGTGCTCGAGGCGCTGGCGAGCGGCCGGCCCGTGGTGGCCACCGCGGCCGGCGGCACGGGCGAGCTGCTGGACGGGCTGCCGGGCCTGCTGGTCGAGTCGCGCCACCCCGAGGCGGTCGGCGACGCGCTCGCCGCCGCGCTGGCGGGTGCGGGCCAGGGGGCCCTGGCGCCCGCGGCGCTGCGCGCGCGCGTCGAGCCGCTGTCCTGGGACGCCAGCTTCGAGCGCCTCGAGGCTTGCCTTCGCGCCGCGATCGAGGAGGCTCGGGCGGCGTGAGGATCCTGTACCACCACCGCACCCAGGCCGAGGACGGCCAGGCCGTGCACATCCGCGCGCTCCAGCGGGCGTTCGAGCAGGAGGGGCACGAGGTCCACGAGGTCAGCCTGGTCGCCCGGCGACCCGACGCGCCGGCGCCCGCTCCGGAGACGGTGCCCGCCGATGGAGCGGGCCGCGACGGCCGGGAACCGGAGAAGGGCGCGGGCTCGCGCTGGGGCTGGGTCACGCGCATGCCGCGCTTCGCCCGCGAGCTGGCGGAGTACGCCTACGGCGGCCTGGCGCGCAGCCGCATCGTCGGCGCGGGCGCGCGCTTCGACCCGGACTTCCTGTACGAGCGCTACGCCTTCGGGAACGTCGCGGGCGTGCTGGCCGCCAGGCGCCTGGGCGTGCCCCTCGTGCTGGAGGTCAACTCGCCGATGGTGCTCGAGCTGGGCCGGACGCGCGGGCTCTCGTTCCCCGACATGGCGGCGCGGGTCGAGCGGTTCGTGTTCCAGAACGCCGACCTGGTCTGCGTCGTGACCGGCGTGCTGCGCGACATGCTCGTCGACATGGGGGTCGACCCGGCGCGCCTGCTCGTCACGCCCAACGGGGTGCACCCCGAGCTGTACGCGGAGCCCGGCAGCGCCGTCGCGCGCCGGTCCGCGCGGGCGTCCCTGGGCCTGCCGGAGGAGCCCGGCGACGAGCTCGTGCTGGGCTTCGTCGGCTACTACCGCGACTGGCACCGGCTGGACCTGGTGGTCGACGCCCTGGCCGACCCGGCGCTGGCGCGCGCCCGGCTCGTGCTGGTGGGCACGGGGCCGGCGCACGAGGGCCTGGCGGCGCGCGCGGCGGAGCGGGGCGTCGCGGAGCGCGTGCTGTTCGCCGGCCCGCGGCCGCACGACGCGATCCCCGGCCTGCTGCCGGCCTTCGACGTCGCGCTGGTGCCCGCCATCAACCCGTACGCCTCGCCGCTGAAGCTGCACGAGTACATGGCGGCGGGCCTGGCCGTCGTCGGGCCCGACCAGCCGAACATCCGCGAGGTGCTGACCGACGGCGAGAACGCGCTGCTGGTGCCCGCGGGGGACGGCGAGGCCCTGCGCGGCGCGCTCGTGCGCCTGGCGGGCGACGCGGCGCTGCGCGCGCGCCTGGGCGCCGCGGCGCTCGACACCGTGCGCGCCCGCGACCTGACGTGGCGCGGCAACGCGCGGCGCGTGGTGGGGGCGGTCGAGTCGCTGCTGGCCCGGCGCCGGGAGGGAGCGGCGTGAGCGGCATGCTGCACGCGGTCTCCTTCGACGTGGAGGAGTTCTTCCAGGTCGCCAACCTGCGCGCGTTCGTCTCGCGCGAGCAGTGGGACGACGTGCCCTCGCGCCTGGACGTCGGGATGGAGCGCATCCTGGACTGCCTGGCGCGGCGCGACGCGAAGGCGACCTTCTTCTTCCTGGGCTGGATCGCCGAGCGCCACCCCGAGTGGGTGCGGCGGTGCGTGGAGGCCGGCCACGAGGTGGCGAGCCACGGCTACGAGCACGAGTTCCTGCAGGACATCGGGCCGGAGAACCTGGCGCGCGACCTCGAGCGCACCGAGGAGGCGCTGGAGGCGGCCGGGGCGCCGCGGCCGGTGGGCTTCCGCGCCTCGACCTTCACGCTGACGCGCGCGACGTGGTGGGCCGTCGACGTGCTGACCGAGCGCGGCTACCGGTACGACTCGAGCGTGCACCCCGTGCACCACCCGACCTACGGGATCCCCGACTTCGAGCCGGGCATCTCGCGCATCGCGGGGCCGTCCGGGCGCGAGCTGGTCGAGTTCCCCGTGGCCACCTGGCCTCTGGCCGGTCGCAACCTCCCGATGGGGGGCGGCGGCTACTTCCGCCTGCTCCCGGGCTGGCTGCTGCGGGCGGGCGTGGCGGGGCTCGAGCGGCGCGGGCGGCCTGCGGCGATCTACCTGCACCCGTGGGAGTTCGACCCCGACCAGCCGCGCTACCCGGCGCCCGCGCTGAAGCGCTTCCGGCACTACCTCAACCTGGACCGCACGCTGTCGCGGCTGGACCGCCTGCTGGAGCGCTTCCGCTTCGGCAGCCTGCGCCAGGTGCTCGAGGAGCGCGGCGAGCTGCAGCCCGGCCGGCCGGCCTGAGCCGGCGGGTCACTGGCTGGCCGGGTCGCGGCCCGTGGGCCGGCGGCGCACGGGGATCTGCTTGCCGAGGTTCGCGAGCGCCAGCACGAGGTTGCGGCGCGCGGAGTCCTCGATCACCTGCGCGGTCTCGGTCAGCACGGCGTGGCTGATGTCGCGGTCGGCGGAGTCGCCGCGGTGCACCAGGAGCGTCCCGTAGGTCTGGCCGAGCTCGTCCTTGCCCAGGACGGTCGTCTGGTCGCGGCCGCGCCACAGCGTGGCGAGCATCTGCAGCGCCGTGGCCTGGCTCTCGCCGGGGCTGTTGAACAGCGAGCGGGCGGTGATGAACTGCAGGCGCGCGCCGCGGGAGACGAGCGGGTCGAGCTCCTCGGCGGCGGCGAGGTGGTCCTCGATGCGCTCGTGGGGCTCGCCCAGCGTGGCCTGCAGCCAGGCGATCCGCAGGCGGCCGCGCGCGTCTGGGACCATCTGCTGGACGGTCTCGTACAGGTCGATGGCCTCGCGCAGGCGCCCCTGGGCCTCGTAGGTCTCGCCCAGCATGGTCCAGAGGTCGAGCGAGCCCGGCCGCGCGCGCAGCTCGGTGCGCACGAAGCGCTCCGCGCGCTCGGGGTCGAGGCCCGCGAAGAAGTCCTTCCACAGGCGCGACGTGCCCGGGCGCAGCTCGTCGATGGGCAGGTTGCCCGTCGTGGCGCGGAAGCCGTCCAGGCGGCGGTAGGCGCGGTCGATGGCGAGCGCCGGCGACAGGCCCACGGTCTCCAGGTCGCCGCGCGCGAGGTGCAGGGCAACCAGCGGGTCGCGCGGCAGGCGCAGCGCGAGGCTCTCGAGCTCGGACTGCACGAGCGTGTCGGGGAACTGCTCGGGGTCGGCCGCGTGCGCCTCGGAGAGCACGCCGAGGAATTCCTCGGCCAGCTCGAAGGCGTTCTCCTCCGGCGCGATGGCGAAGGCCTCCTGGTACGCCTCGATCGACGGCGCGTACTTCTCGCGCTCGCGCAGCAGGTGGGCCAGCTTGAAGCGCGCCGGGAGGAACTCCTCGTCCAGCTCGACCGCCTCGCGCGCCTTCTTCACGGCGCGATCGAGGGCGCCCGCCTGCTCGGCCGCCCAGGCCGCCGTCAGCGCCTCCTCGGCCTCCTCGCCCGGGCGCAGGCCCAGCTTCTGGCGGCGCTGGTGGCGCAGGCGGACGAGGTCGAGGTGGTCGATGCGGCCGAGCCGCTCGAGCTCGAGCTCCTCGCGCAGGTCCCAGGCTGGGGCGAAGGTCGGCCAGCGCTCGTTGATGCGCTCGAGCAGCTGCGTGGCCTCGTCCGCGAGGCCCAGGTTGCGGTAGCCGCGGGCCGACAGGTAGGCGGGCCACATCGTCCCGTCGGGGTCGATGCCCTCGCGCATCATCTCGGCGACCGCCCAGACGGTCCAGGGCGGCGACTCGACCGCGGCGACGCGGACGAGCAGGCGGCGCGGGTCGCGCTTGCCGCTGCCCAGGCCGTGGAGCGCCAGGCGCGTCTCCTCCGCGGTCTCCTCGCCGAACTGGGGGGCGGGCACGAAGTCGATCGCGCGCAGGACGTCGGCGGCGTGCTCGAAGAGGACCCAGAGCGGGTCGCGGTCGTCCTCCTCCTCGATCTTGCGCTCGGCGATGTCCCGGGCCTCCTCGAGGCGCTCGTCGAGCAGCGCGACGGCGGCCCGCTGGACGGCCGTGGTGCGCAGCTCGCTGCGGACGAGGTCGGCCATCTGGAGCGGCAGCGTGCCCCAGGCCTCCGCCTCCGTGGCCAGCAGCGCGCGCCCGAAGGCGGCCATGCCGGACTCGGTCAGGGCCTCGGCGCGGTCGAGCGTCTTCTGCGCCTCCTCGCGGCGGTCCAGCAGGATCTGCACCATGGCCAGGCGCAGGACGACGCCGCCGCTGCGCGTCTCGGCGAAGCGGTCGAGCTGCTCGAGGAAGGCGAGCGCCTGCTCGAAGTAGCCCGCGCACAGCATGCGGTCGACGACCGGCAGCAGCGCCTCGCGGTCGAGGTGCTCGTGCCGGCTGGGCTCGGTCGAGAGCTTGCGCATCCAGGCCTCGTGCCCGATCTCCAGGGCGGCCTCCAGGCGCATCGCCAGGGCCTGGCCGAAGCGCGGGTTGCCCTTGTTGATCGCGCCGAGGGTCTCGAGGGCGTTGGCGTAGTGGCCGAGCTCGAGCATCAGCTCGCCGGCCAGCAGGGAGCCGTCGCCGCCCAGCGGCTCGAGGCCGAGCGTGGTGAGCCCCGTCAGCGCCTGGGCGTAGCGGCCCTCGCGCGCCAGCGCCTCGGCCACGATGAGCCGGCCGGTCACGCCGGGGTCGAGCTGCATGAAGCGCAGCTGCTGCTCGCTGTCGAGCACCTCGGCCGGCAGCCGCGCGACGCGTGCGATGCTCTTGCGGTCGGCCCCGAAGCGCTCCATGCGCTCGAGCGCCAGGCGCGCGACCTGGTCCTGCTTGTCGAGCTGCTGGGTGGCGCGGATCGACAGGTCGATGGCCGGCAGGAACCCGGGGAACTTCAGGAGGATCTTGTCGCAGGCGTAGACGACGCCGGTGGGCTCGCCGTTCTCCTCGTGCAGCTGCGCGAGCTTGAATAGCTCGTAGGGCCCGGTCTCGCTGAGCGGCGTGAACAGGTTCTGCGCGCGGAGGTCGCGGCGCAGCAGGTCGACGTGGACGCCGGCCGCGGCCAGGGCGGCCTCGCCGAGCTCGACCCACTGGGGCATGAGCTCGTCGACGCGGTCGGGCATCAGGCGGATGGCGTGGGCGAGGGACGTCTCCGCATCGACCAGCGACGGGTTGTCCATCGCGATCAGCAGGGTCGCCTTCCGCAGCCACAGCTCGCCGTCGATCTCGGGGTCGAGCTTCAGCGCCTCGAGCAGGGCGGTCCCCTCGGCGAAGCCGTCGCCCAGCTGGCGGGCGGTGATCGCCAGCATCCGCCACGCCCGGGCCAGGGCGCCGGGGAAGGGCTCGACGGTGACCTCCTCGACGAAGCTCTCCAGCGCGATGCGGGCCTGCAGGTACTCGCCGAGCTCGAAGCGCGCCAGCCCGTAGTAGTACTCGGCCACGGCGCGGAAGTCGTCGTCGGTGGCCTGCCGCATGCGGTCGGAGATGAACAGCAGCGTCTTCCAGCGCTCGGCCTGGCGCAGCGTGTCGCACCAGCTCAGGTAGAAGTCCTGGTCGGGGAAGACGCGCTTGCCGAGGTACCGGTCGATCAGCAGCGCGGCGTCCTGGGGCCGGCCGGACTCGGTCAGCGCCTCCATGAGGAGCTGCATGGTGCCGACGTTCGAGTTGGCCGCCGCGTGGTGGACGACCGCCAGGCCGAAGTCGAGCGCGTCCTGGGTGCGGCCCGAGCGCAGCAGCAGACGCAGGTACATCTCGACGGCGTCGGCGTCGAGCTGGCCGCCGAAGGACTCGGCGAACGCCTCGCGCGCGCTGGCGATGGCCTCGGAGGCGTAGTCGACCATGCGCAGCGCCTCGCGCGCGAGGTTCTCCTCCTCGGGCTCGAAGTAGCCGCGCAGCTCGAGCAGGAGCGACACCCGGTAGGGGTCGTCCAGGTCCATCCCGGTGATGCGGTTGACGAGCTCCATCCCGCCCTCGGCCGTCTCCGCCGGGACCGCCGAGCGCAGCACCGTCTCGCAGCGCTGGATGTACTCGTCGGAGATGAGCATCAGGATCTGTCCGCGGTACGTCCACGCCGGCGTGTACGCCGGGTCGCGCTGCAGCACGTCGGTGGCGCGGTCCAGCGCGTCGTCGTACTGGCCCGCGAGCATGTCGATCGCGACGAGCTCCATCTCGACGGCCTTGTCGCCCGGGCGGTACTCCTCGAGCACGGCCAGCAGGTCCTCGCGCGCGGGGCTCAGCAGCTCGAGCTCGCGCTGGACGCGCCCGCGCTCGATCAGCACCTCGGCGACCAGCTGGTCGTCCTTCTCGACCTGCAGGGCCTGCACCAGGGCGCGCTCGAGGTCGCTCAGCGCGCCCTCGAGGTCGGGGTCCCCCTGCAGCTGCCGGCGCTGCGCGGACTCCAGCAGCTCCTGGGCCGTGCGGTCGGCGCCGCTCATCAGGAGCCCGCCCAGGCTGCCCATCACGACCAGGGCCGCGAGGACGAGGAGCCACGCCGTGATCTTCATCGGTGGGAGGGAGCTGGAGGGGACGGGGAAGCGGGCGGAGGGGGCACGATAAGGTGCTGACGCGGGACGGGGCGATCAAGGCGACAGGTCGCTCCGGCTTCCCCTCGGGAACCTCTAGGGGCCACGGCGGCGCGTTTCGACCCGGAGACGCGCATCACGGCTCCTCCCTACGGGCGGCGTCGTCCTCGAACAGGCCGTACTTGCGCATCTTGTTGAAGAGCGTCGTGCGGTTGATGCCGAGCTGCTCCGCGGTGGCCTTGCGGTTGCCCGCGTTGCGGCGCAGGGCCCGCTGGATCAGGCGCCGCTCGGGGCCCTCGAGGGCCTGCTTGAGGGGCAGGATCGGGCCCGCCTCGGGGTCGTCGGCCGCCGGCGGCGCGTCGGCGCGCGCCGGGCCGACCACCAGGTCCGCGGCGCGGACACGGGGGCCCGGCGCGAGCAGCAGGGCGCGCTCGACGGCGTGCTGGAGCTCGCGCACGTTGCCCGGCCAGTCGTGGGCCACGAGCTTCGCGAGCGCCTCGGGCTCGAAGCCCTCCAGCGAACGGCCGTGCTCGCGGCCGAGGCGCTCGAGGAAGTGCCGGGCCAGCAGGGGCACGTCGCCGGGCCGGTCCCGCAGCGGCGGCAGCTCGAGCGCGATCACGTGGATGCGGTAGTAGAGGTCCTCGCGGAAGCGCCCCGCGGCGACCTCCGCGCGCAGGTCGCGGTTCGTGGCGCACACCAGGCGGACGTCGGCGCGGCGCGTGCGCGTCTCGCCGACGCGCTCGAACTCGCGGTCCTGCAGCACGCGCAGCAGCTTGACCTGCAGGTCCGGCGGCGCGGTGGCGATCTCGTCCAGGAACAGCGTGCCGCCGTCGGCGGCCTCGAAGCGCCCGGGCTTGTCGCGCACGGCTCCCGTGAAGGCGCCGCGGGCGTGGCCGAACAGCTCGCTCTCGAGCAGCTGGGGCGGCAGCGCGCCGCAGTTCACCGTCACGAGCGGGCCGTCCCGCCGCGACGAGCGCGCGTGGAGGGCCTCGGCCAGCAGCGACTTGCCCGTCCCGCTCTCGCCGGTCAGGAGGACCGTCGCGCGCGTGTCGGCGACGGCCTCGAGCGTGCGGAAGATCGCCCGCATGCCCGGGTCCCGGCTCTTGACGTTGCCGAGGTCGCCGCGCTCGTCGAGCGACGCGCGCAGCCGCTCGTTCTCCGCGCGCAGCGAGCGGCGGTCCAGGGCGCGGCGGGCGGCGACGCGCACCTGCTCGTCGGAGAGCGGGTGCGCCAGGGTCTCGAACTCCGCGGGGTCGGGGTCGGCGCAGTAGCCCAGGCCGGCCAGGCGCAGCACGGCCGGCGCGTCCTCGCCCAGCGCGAGACGCGCCAGCTCGGCGGCGTTCGCCAGCGAGGCCTCGACCAGCAGCAGGTCCACGTCCCCCAGGGCCGCCAGCTCGTCGAGGTCGGCGGCCGAGGTCACGCGGTGGCCCTCGCCCGCCAGGACGCCGGCCAGGCGGCGGGCGGTGTCGGGGTCGGGGTCGAGGACGGCGACGCGGGCGGCCATGGGCTCCGGCGGGCGCGCCGGCGTCCATCTTTCTCGACATCCGCGGCGCGGGATCTGAACGCCCGCCGCGGGCGCCGGGGAGGGGGGCGCCCTAGGCGACCGACTCGGCCACGGGCGTCGCGCCGGGGCCGTCGGAGGCGCCCCCGCGGCCCAGGGTGACCCGCAGGCGCTGGCGGCCGGCGGACGAGGGTCCGCCCTCGAGCCGGCCGTGCAGCTCGCGCAGCGTCGCGAAGGCGGCGCTCAGCGTCTCGGCCTGCACCTCGGGGAGGCGGCGGGCGAGCGTGGCCGGGTCCAGCCACTCGCGGCGCGCGAGGCCGGCCAGCGGGCCGAGCGGCGCGTCGACGTCGATGGCCACCGCGCCCTCGGGCTCGGCGCGGGCCTGCACGCGGATGACGTCGCCGGCCGACGAGGCCGCGCGGGCCAGCAGCAGCACCTCGCGCAGGGCCTCGCGCAGGCGCTCGGGGTCGCTCGAGACCAGCAGGTCGCCGGCGCTCTTGAACAGGTACCGGGGCGCGTCGGCGCCGCGCACGGTCAGGCCCGTCAGCTCCTCCTCGATCAGGGAGCCCAGGTCGAAGTCGCCGGTCTGCCCGGCCTCGCCCTCGCCGCGCAGGCCGCGGGTGAACTCGCGCAGGCGGTGGAGCTCGGCGGAGCAGGCCTCGGCCTCGTCCCCGGACAGGTCGGCCGCCTCGCGGAGGGCCGAGTAGGCGAGCTCCAGGCGCTGGACGGCGTCGGCCAGGTCGCTGGCCTGCTCCCGCAGGATGCGGGGCTCGCGCGTCAGGGCCCGGGGCGGCGCCGGCGTCCAGGTGGGGGCGTGGGGGTCCCGGACCAGCGCCTTGAGCTGGTCGAGGTCCGGCGGCCAGGCCAGCCAGGAGGTGCGCTCGAGGGCCAGGACCGTGCGGGCGGTCTGCCGGGCGGCGTCCTCGCCGACCAGGATGAGGGACCAGTCCGGGTTCCGGCTCAGGAAACGGCGCACGAAGCCGATGTCCTCGACCAGCAGATGGTCTCCGTCCAGAACCACGCGCCCCGAGGCGGGGAACGGGTCGACGAGCTCGTCGAGGTCCGCGAGGGTGTGCACGTCGGCCGCGCCGGGGCCGTTCACGGTCCCCGCCAGCGAGGCGAGCAGGGGCTCGAGGCCCTCCAGCCGGGGCCCCGGCCCCAGCCGCACCGCCCAGGTGCCTCCCGGGCCCGCGGCGCGTCGTCCGTCGCTCATCTTCCCCTCCTTGACTGCGCGAAGCTCGACGTCGCGTCGAGAGCCCGATCCTATCGCGGTCCCGCCGATGGGCAAGCCCGACGGGCCGCCCGCGGGACCTCGGCCGGGCTCCGCGCGGCCACCGCCGAGGCCGCGGGACGGCCCCCGGGGCCCGCGCAGCGGGGACGCGGGGCCGGTCGGGTGCTACCTTCGACCCCGCCATGCCGCCGCCCCTGAAGCTCTCCGTCGTGGTCCCGGTCTTCAACGAGGTCGAGAGCCTGCCGGAGCTCCACGCGGAGATCACCCGCGCCCTGGAGCCCACGGGCTGGACCTGGGAGGCGGTCTACGTGGACGACTGCTCCACCGACGGCAGCCTGGAGGCCCTCCTGGACCTCCGCCGGGCCGACCGGCGGGTGCGGGTGGTGCACTTCCGGCGGAACTTCGGCCAGACGGCCGCCATGAGCGCGGGCTTCGACCACTCGCGCGGCGAGGTCGTGGTGACCCTCGACGCGGACCTCCAGAACGACCCGGCGGACATCCCGCGGCTGGTCGGCGAGATCGACGCGGGGCACGACATCGTGGCCGGCTGGCGCAAGTCGCGGCGGGACGGCTTCCTGCTGCGCCGGCTGCCCTCGGTGGCCGCCAACCGCCTGATCGGCTGGATCATGGGCACCGACGTGCACGACACGGGGTGCACGCTGAAGGCCTTCCGGCGTGAGCTCGTGCGCAACCTGCCGATCTACGCGGAGCAGCACCGCTTCCTGCCCGCCATGTCGACGGGCAGCGGGGCGCGCGTCACCGAGCTGGTGGTGAACCACCGCGCGCGCCGCTACGGGCACAGCAAGTACGGCATCGGCCGCCTGAGCCGCGTGCTGCTGGACATGCTTTCCATCAAGCTGATCGCGCAGTTCTCGCACCGGCCGCTGCACTACTTCGGCCTGCTGGCGCTGATCATGATGGGCGCCACGCTGGCGTTCCTGTGCCTGGGCGTCGTGAACTACTCGACCTGGGAGATGATCGCGGGCTGGCCCGCCTTCGTCATGTTCATCGCGGCGCTCTTCTTCTTCGTCGCGATCTACTTCGTGCTGCTGGGGCTGCTGTCCGAGCTGGCGATCACGGCGAGCGGCATGCACCGCCACCGGGTGCTCGACCGCATCCTGACGGAGCTCTCCTGACGTGACCTCGCCCGCCCTGCAGCCCGCCGCCAGGGAGTCCGGCGAGGCGACGGCCCGGGACCCCGGCGCCGCGCCCCGCCCCGACGGCGAGGACGAGCCGCCGCGCCTCGACGTCAGCATCGTCGTGCCGGTGCAGGTCGCCGACGCCGAGGTCGACCAGGTCGTGGCCGCCCTGGGCGGCGAGCTCGACCGGCTCGGCCGCACCTGGGAGTGCATCCTGGTCTTCGACGGCGTCCGCGGGGCGGCCTTCGACAAGGCGCGCGCGCTGCGCGACCGGCTCGGGGACCAGCTGCAGATCGTCTCCTTCAAGAACCCGTTCGGCGAGTCGATGTGCCTCTCGGCGGGCTACGAGACCGCCCGCGGCCGCTACGTGCTGACCTCGCCGCAGTACGTGCAGGTGGACCCCGCGGAGCTCGGGCCGATGCTCGAGCAGCTCGAGGAGGGCGCCGACTTCGTCACGCCGTGGCGCAAGCCGCGCGTCGACCCCGTGCTGAACCGGATCCAGTCGAGCCTCTTCAACTGGCTGATGCGGCGCATCATCCGGATGGAGTTCCACGACATGAACTGCTACCTGCGCATGATCCGGCGCGAGGTGCTCGACGACGTCTCGATCTACGGGGACATGTACCGCTTCCTGCCCGTGATCGCCTTCCGCCAGGGCTTCCGCGTGGTCGAGGTCCCGGTGCGCCACCTGAAGGAGTGGGGCCAGGGCGGCTTCTACGGCTTCGGCGTCTACGTGCGGCGCTTCCTGGACATCCTCGGCGTGATGTTCCTGACCAAGTTCACGATGAAGCCGCTGCGGTTCTTCGGGACCATCGGGGCGCTCTTCGTGCTGGTCGGGGGCGCCATCCTGTCCGTCGTGGTCTGGCAGCGCATCTTCCTGGGCGCGGGGCTCTACGGCCGGCCGATCTTCCTGCTGGCGATGATGTCGGTGGTGCTGGGCGTGCAGATCATCGGCTTCGGTCTGGTGGGCGAGATCATCATCTTCACGCAGGCGCGCAACCTGCGCGAGTACCGCATCGAGCGCATCTACGAGTGACGCCCGCCTCCTCCGAGCTCGCGACCGGCAAAGGCGCCTCCCCCGCGACGGGGGCGGCGGGCGCGGTCGACGTCCGCGCGTCGCGGCCGGCCGACGACGAGGCGCGCGACGCCCTCGTCGAGCGGCTGCCCGCGGGGACGTTCTTCCACCTGTCCGGCTGGCGCCGCGTCGTCCAGCGCGTGTTCGGCCACGCGCCGCGCGACCTGCTGGCCTGGCGCGGGGACGAGCTGGTGGGCGTCCTGCCGCTCATGGCCACGCGGCGACCGAGCGGGCGCGCGAACCTGATCTCGATGCCGTACGCGGTCTACGGGGGCCCGGTCGCGGTCGACGACGCGGTCGAGCGTACCCTGGTCGACGCCGCCGTCGCGCAGGCCGAGCGCGCGCGCGTGGGCCGGCTCGAGCTGCGCTACGCCGGCGAGGCCGCGGTCGACCTGCCCGCCTCCGACCTCTACGCCACGTTCGTGGCCGACCTGCCCGAGCGCGTCGAGGACGTGCTCGCCCGGATGCCGAAGAAGGCGCGGGCCGAGGCGCGCAAGGCGCGCGACCGCCACGACCTGGTGCTGGCGCCGGGGCTCTGGTACCTCGACGACCTGGTGCGCATGTTCCACGTCAACAAGCGCAACCTGGGCTCGCCGGGCCTGCCCCCGAAGCTCTTCACCAGCCTGTGCGACGAGTTCGGGGACGCCGTGACCGTCCACCTGGTGCGCCGCGGGCGCGAGCCGCTGGCGGCGGTCATGTCGTTCCTGTGGCGCGGCACCGTCTACGCCTACTACGCCGGCACCGCCGAGGGCGCGGACCGCGCGTACAGCGCCAGCAACTTCATGTACATGGCCCTGCGCGAGTGGGCCGTCGAGGCCGGCTTCCGGACCTTCGACTTCGGGCGCAGCCGGCGCGACTCCGGGGCCTACCGGTTCAAGACCCACCAGGGCTTCGAGGGCCGCGACCTGGCGTACCGCTTCCACCTCGTGCGCGACCAGGGGCTGCCGACGTTCACGCCGTCGAACCCGCGCACCAAGGTGCTGCGAGACACCTGGAGCCGGCTGCCGCTGTGGGCCACGCGGCGCCTGTCGACGGCGCTGGCGCGCTACCTGCCCTGAGCGCGCCGGTCGGGCGTCGGGCGCAGGCGACGGTGGTCGAGGTCGGCGTCCTCGCCGCGTCCGCCGGGCGTGCGGTCGCGCCCCTGGGTGAAGAACAGGAATTCGCGCGCGCCGGCCGGCCCGGCGTAGCGGTAGGGCCGGCCCCAGGGGTCCTCGGGGACCGCGTCGAGGTGCGGCGAGGCCAGCAGCTCGGCCAGGGTGGCCGGCGGGGCGCCGTGCTCGGCGGCGTACGCACGCGCCGCCTCGGCCAGCGCGCGCAGGTCGGCCGCGACGTCGGCCGCCTCCGGGTTCGAGCGCGGGCCCAGCTTGCGCTCGATGCGCGGCACGTAGTTGGCGAGCTCCATGCCGACGCCCACGACGGCCAGCCCGCCGGCCGCGAGCCACAGCCAGCGCCGCCAGCGCGCGGTCCACGAGACGGGCCGCCGCGGCGGGGCGGCACCCGCGTCCGGGCGGGGCTCGGGCGGGTCGGGCAGGCGGGTCATCGGGTCCCGGCGCCCCGGGGGTCCGCCGCCGCGAGGAGGTGGTCGACCGCCGCAGCGAGGTCCGGGAAGAGCGGCGGCGCCTCGGCGCCGGAGGCCGCCAGCGCGGCGTGCTCGCGCGCGCCCTTGCCGGTGGCCACCATCAGCGAGCGCACGCCGGCCGCGCGGGCGGCGGCGACGTCGCGGGCGGCGTCGCCGACGGCCCAGCTGCGCTCCAGGTCGAGGTCGAGCTCGCGCGCGGCGCGCAGGAGCATGCCGGGGGCCGGCTTGCGGCAGTCGCACGCGACGCGCAGCTCGCCGACGCCCTCGGTCGGGTGGTGCGGGCAGGCGTAGACGCGGACCGGGCACGCGCCCGCGGCGGCGAGCAGCTCCGCCAGGCGCTCGTGCACCGCGGCGAGGTCCTCCGGCGTCATCCAGCCGCGCCCGACGGCGCTCTGGTTGGTGATCACGACGACGACCCGGCCGGCCTCCTGCAGGCGGGCGACGGCGGCGGCGGAGCCCTGGATCAGCTCGAGGTCGTCGGGGTCGCGCAGCGCGCCCTGGCGCTCGACGTTCAGCGTCCCGTCCCGATCCAGGAAGACCGCGGGGCGGCTCACTCCTCCCCGGAGATGCGCATGCGCACGAACACCCGCTGGGGGGCCAGGCTGGTGGTGCGCCAGAAGGGGAAGATGAAGCGGATCCACTCGAGCCACAGCGGGTTGCGCCACGTGTCGTTGGAGACCGACATCTCCTTCCACAGCACGGCGTCCCACTCGACGTCGGGGGAGAAGTACCGCGTGGCCGTCTCGTAGCCGGGCAGCTCCAGGTCGACGCGCTGCGGATCGCGCGGCAGGTCGATCCGGCAGGGGGTCACCATGCCGGAGTCCGCTCCGTCGACGATCACCCGCGCGCCGGGCGGATCGGAGGCGAGCAGCACGCCCGGCTCGCTCTCGAGGGCGAGGCAGCCGGCGAGCGGCAGGAGCGCGAGCAGGACGAGGGTGAGGCGGAGCTTCACGGGGGTCATTCTCGACCTGGCGCGGGGGGGCTGCAAGGTCGCGTCGGGGGCGCCGGGGAGCGCGCGGACCGCGGTTGCCATCGTCGGCCGGCTGTGGAACTCTCCTGAAGTGGCGCCGCCCGATTCCGACCCCCGGGAGCCCTCCGGCGAGCCGGCGGCGGCCCCGGCCGCTGGCGCGGTCTCTCGGCCGGCAGGCGCGGTCCACCAGCCGGTCGGCGCGGTCCACCGGACCGCGGGCGGCGAGCCCACGGACCGCCTCGCCAGCGCGCTCCTGGGCCTGGCGCTCGTCTTGGCCGCGGCCCGCTTCCTGCGCCTCGGGGAGTGGAGCCTCTGGCACGACGAGGCCCTGACGCTGCACGACCTGAGCGACCTGCTGGCGGGGCGCGCGACGCCGAGCCACCCCCTGGGGGTCGGGCTCGTGGCGCTGTGGACGCGCGCGGTGGGCGCCGCCTGGCCGTCGGAGGTCGACCTGCGGCTGCTCCCGGCCCTGGCCGGGGCGCTGTCCATCCCGCTGACCGCCTGGGCCTTCCGGCCGTTCGCGGGCCGGCGCCGCGCGGCCCTGGCGGCGCTGCTGGTGGCGGCTAGCAGCTGGCACCTGTACTGGTCCCAGAACGCGCGCTTCTACACGTTCGCGCTCACGCTCTCGCTCCTGGGCGGCGGCCTCTACCTGCGCGGCCTCTGGCGCGGTCGCTTCGGCCCGCTGGCCGCGGGGCTGCTGGCCTGGGCGCTGACCCCGGGCATGCACCTCTCGGGGCTGCTCGTCCCGGTCGGCCTGGTGGCCGGCACGGCGGTGCTGCCGTGGCTGCGCGTCGGGCTGCCGCCGGAGGCCGCGCGGGTGCGGCGGCGCCTCCTCGCCGGCGCCGCGCTGCTGGTGCTGGTGGGCGCCGCGGTCGCCGCGCCTCGCTGGGGCGAGTACCTGGGCAAGAAGGGCATCGCCAGCCTCGGCGCCGGCGTCGTGCACTTCGGGCTGACGACCGGATGGTACGTCACGCCGCTGCTCGGGACGGCGGCGCTGGCCGGCGCGTGGGTGGCGCTGCGGCGGCGGGACCCGTTCGACGCGCTGGTGCTCGCGGGGGTCGTCGCCGCGCTGGCCGCGGCCGCCCTGGCGTCGACCGTCGCCGTGGTCAGCGCGCAGTACGTCTTCTGCCTGCTGCCCTGGATCGCCGTGCTGGCGACGGCGCCGCTCGGCGCGCTGGACCGGCCCGGCGAGGGCGCGCGCGCGGCGCCGGCCGTCGTCTACGCCGCGCTGCTCGTGCTGCCGGCGCTGGCGGGGCTCGCGATGTACTTCGGGCCCTACGCGGGCGAGCGGCCGCGCTGGCGCGACGCGTACCGCTACGTCTGGAACGAGCGCGGGCCCGACGACCTCGTGCTCGGCGCGAACTCCCCGGTGGGGGAGTACTACCTGAACCCCGGCCACGAGGCGCTGCGCACGCCGCGGCGGGTCGTGCGGCACGACGGCTACACCTCGGAGATCCCGGTCGAGTGGCTGCGCCACCCGCGGCGCACGTGGCTCGTCGTCCAGCGCGAGCGCTTCGAGGCGGCCACGTGGTGGCCCGAGGACCGCGCCGACACGCTCGCCATGCTGCGCGAGCAGTTCCGCATGGTCGAGGCCTTCCCGCTGCAGGTCGGGACCCGCGACCTGTCGGTCTGGGTCTACGTGCGCGACTGAGCGGCGGCCGCGCTAGTCGTTCGCGCGGCCCTGGAACTCGCCGTCGCTGGTGCGGATCTTGATCACGTCGCCCTCGCCGACGTGCAGGGGCACCTTGACGGCCATGCCGGTCTCGACGACCGCGTCCTTCTTCACGTTGGTCGCGGTGTTGCCCTTCACGGCCGGCTCGGCCTCGGTGACGGTCAGCGTGACCGTCGCCGGCAGCTCGACGCCGATGGGCGTCGTGTTGTGGAACGTGACCTCGACGGCCGTGTTCTCGCGGACGTAGCCCATCTTGTCGCCGACGAACTCCTCGCTGAGCGGGAACTGCTCGTAGGTCTGGGTGTCCATGAACACGTACGAGCCGTCGCCCTCGCGGTACAGGTACTCGCAGTTCTTGCGGTCGAGGTAGGCGACCTCGAGGACGTCCCCGGAGCTCAGCCGCATGGCGTTCGCCTGGCCGGTGCCGAGGTTCTTCGTCTTGATGTTGATGATCGCGCGCAGGTTGCCGGGCGTGTGGTGGTGGAACTCGGTCACGAGCAGCAGCTCGCCGTCCTTCTCGATCACCATCCCCTTCCGCAGTTCGGTCGCTCGCGTTCCCATGGCAGTCCTTCGGCGTCGTCTCGTTCCTCGGCGTGGTCTCCGGCCGGCTCCGCGGGTCCTTCGCGGCCCGCGCCGGATCGCCCAGGGTAGCAGTCGCGGCGCCGGGGTCCGCGCGCGGGGGCCGGGAAATTCCGCGGCGCGCGGCGCGCTCAGAAGCTCTTGCGCTGGCTCGAGGACGGGATCTCGAGCGCCTTGCGGTACTTCGTGACCGTGCGCCGGGCGATGGCGATCCCGTCCAGCTCCTTCAGCTTGGCGGCCAGCTGGTCGTCGGACAGCGGGTGGGCGCTGTCCTCCTGCTCGACCAGCTCGGCGATGCGCTGCTTGATGCTGGCCTGGCTCGCGACGCCGCCGGTCGAGCGCGGCGTCCCGCCCGTGAAGAAGAACTTCAGCGGGTAGATGCCCCGGGGCGTCTGCGCGTGCTTGCCCGAGACGGCGCGGCTGACCGTCGAGATGTGCACGCCGACCTCGTCGGCGACCTCCTGCATGCGCAGCGGGGCCAGGCCGCGGACGCCGCGGTCGAGGAAGCCGCGCTGGCGGTCGAAGATCACCGTGGCGATGCGCTGCAGCGTGCTCTGGCGCTGCTGGATCGCGTCGATGAACCAGCGCGCGGACTCGACGCGCTTCTTGACCCACTCCTGCACGCCGTCGCCCTTGCGGGCCTCGCGCAGCAGGCGCTTGTACATCGGGTTCAGCGTCAGCTCGCGGGTGCGCTGGCGGGTCAGGCGCACCTCGTACTGGCCGTCGACCTCCTCGACGACGACGTCGGGGACGATGACGGCCGCCAGCTCCTCCCCGAACTCGGCGCCGGGGCTCGGGTCGAGCGAGCGGATCGTCTCGAGGGCCGCCTTGATGTCCTCGATCGGGTGCCCCGTGGCCTTGGCGATGCGCGGCAGGCGGTTGGTGACGATGTCGTCGAGGTGGTGCTCGACCAGGGTGTGCGCGAGCGGGTCGTGGAACTCGAGCGCCTCGAGCTGCAGCAGCAGCGCCTCGGCCAGGCCGGTGGCCCCCAGCGCCGGGTGGGTGACGCGCCGGAGCTCGGCCAGGATCCCGTCGAGCTCGGCGGGGGTGACGCCCCCCAGCGGACAGCCCGCGGCGACGTCCTCGAGCGACTCCTGGAGGTAGCCGCGGCCGTCCAGCGAGTAGATCAGGAACTCGGCGACCTCGCGGGCGCGCTCGTCGAAGTCGAGGAAGGCGAGCTGCTCGATGACCGCCTCGGCCAGGGTCGACCCCGAGGCCGGCGTGTTCTTCATCGCCTCGTACTTGCGGTCGCCCTCGCCGTCGTCCGGCGCGGGGCGCGGCGAGGAGCTCTCGCCGAAGTCGCGCTCGTAGCGCTCGAGCTCCTCGAGCATGCTCTCGACGCCGCTCGACTCGGCGTCGTTCTTCTCGCGGTCCCGCTTCTCCGGCGCGGCCTCGTCGCGCCGCTCGGAGTCGCTCTCGGGCGTCTCGTTCTCGGCCAGCTCGAGGAACGGGTTCTCCGTCAGCTCCTGCTCGATGCGGCCCTCGAGCTCGAGGGCCGGCAGCTGCAGGATCTGCATCGCCTGGATCATCTGCGGCGACTGCACGAGCCGCTGCTCCATCCGGACGTTCTGGTGCAGGCCGAGTTTCATGGCGATGGGGGCCGCCCCCAGTATAGATCACGCCCCGGGCGGACCCGCCGGGGTGGGCGGATCGCCGCGCGGGGACCGGTCGGGCGGCCGCGGCGCTACGGGTCGAGCACGAGGCGGGCGGACAGCCCCGGCGCCGCGGCCCCGGAGTCCAGGCCCGCGCCGACGAGGGCGTGCGGCGCGCCGTCGGCCGGCACGCTGCCGGCGCCGGGCGACCACGTGCGCCGCAGCAGGTCGAGGCGCGCGATCCCGAGCTTCGCGCGCGGGATCTCCTCGGAGCGCGCGCTGGCGGCCCACCAGCTCGTGTGCCAGAAGCGCTCCCCGGAGAGGTGTCCCTGGACCAGGGCGCCGTCCAGCCGACGCGCGACGAGCGGCGCGGGCATCCACGTCTCCGGCGCGACCTGCACCTCGTACTCGGTGACCACGGGCTGCTCGAGGACGGCGAGCACGCGCGCGGGCAGGCCCTCGGTCACGGGCAGGCGCACGGTGGCCGCGCCGCTGCGCACCACGAGCTCGGCGCCGCGGCAGCGCGCGCGCTCGGCCGCGGCGACGAGCGCCTCGACCTGCGCCCAGGCCGCGTCGTCGTCGGGGACGGCCAGCAGCAGCGCGGGCGCGAACGAGACGAGCGGCCACGAGCCGCGGCCGATCTTCTCGGAGCGCGCGCTGCGGCTCTGCTCGAACACGGCGGCGAGCGTCGACGAGGTGATCGCCTCGAGCCGGACCGGCGGCCGCCGCGGCGCGTCGTGGGTCGGCAGGCCGGCGCCGGGCGTGGGGAGCGGCAGGTCGGTGGCGCGGCTCTCGACCAGCGCCAGGTCGAGGGCCCGCAGCTCCTGCGCCGCCGCCGGCGTGGTCGTGGCGCGGATCCAGAGCGACCAGTCCGCGGGCTCGAAGTCGGTGCCGCGCAGCTCGACGCACAGCAGCCCGCCGGAGTCCACGGCGCCGGCGAACGCGACCTGCATGCCGCGCACGAGGGGCTGCTCGACCAGCCCGAGGTCGGGGGTGCCGGGGTCGAACGTCTCGGTGCGCGAGGGGACCGAGAGGTCCAGGAAGCCCTCGACGTGCACGCGGGTCCCGCGCGCGACCCGGCACGGTCGCAGGTGGACGGTGCGGCCGGTCAGGCGCCGGCCGAGGTTCGGAGTCGCGACGCCGCTGTCGGCGGCCACCTCGACGCGGTAGTCGGCCACGAACTCGCTGGTGCGGCGGTCGCCGAGGGCGGCCCACTCGCCGGAGCGCACGCGCGCCACGCCCAGGGAGGGCGCGTCGCCGATGAGGCTGGCGAAGGCGGCCTCGTCGGGGCGCGTGGTGCCGGGGCCGGGCGCGGCGGTCAGCCACACCTCGAGCTCGACGTCGAAGGACCTGGCGTGCGCCTCGAGCTCCGCCAGCCGGGACTCGACGGCCTGCAGCGCCTCGGCCCGGCCGCGGCCGAGCAGCGGGGGGGCCGTGGGGTGCAGCGCCACGTCGAGGTCGCGGCGGCGGGCGTCCTCGCGCAGGAGCTCCAGCAGCGAGGCGCGCGTGAGCCGCGGGCTGGGCGACGCCTCCGCCTCGTCCAGGTGGTCCTCCGGCAGCTCGAGGTGCGAGCCCTGGACCAGCCGCCGCAGCGCGGGCGCGGCCGGCGGCTCGGCGGTCAGCGACGGCAGCGGCAGGACGCGCCAGCCGGCGTCCTCCTGGGGGAGCGGGGCGGCGGGGAGCGCGAGGAGCAGGGGCGCGACGAGGAGCTTCATGGCTCGACCATAGTCGCGCCGGCCGGCCGGGACTACGTTGGCGGCCCCGGCCCGCGGACCGGCGCCGCGCGGGCGCCCCGACGGGCCGTCCTCCGATGCCCGACCTCCCCGAAGCCGACCTCCAGCCCGTCGACCCGCCGGAGGCCTCCGCCGCCGGCGCCGGGAGCGAGGCGCGCCGCGTGCGCGCGGGGCTGCTCGTCGAGCTCGGCCTCGCGCCGCGCGACGTCGCCCGGCGCTGGCAGAAGGCGGTCGTCGAGGGCCGCTTCGAGCCCGACGCCTGCGCGGACGAGGTGATCGCGGCCAGCCGCCTGAAGCCCGACGCCGAGTCGCGGCTCGCCGGGCGCGCCGCGCGCCTCCAGCGCGACCTGGTGATGGCGCCGACCCTGCGCGGGCTGCGCGGCGCCGGCCGCAAGGCGCGGGAAGGCGCGCGCGGGCTGGTCGCCTTCGTCGTGGCGCAGGTGGTCACGCTGACCGTGCTCGCGGCGATCCTGCTGGTGGGCGCCCTGGTGGGTCGCGTGGTGTTCGACGTCAGCTACGACGGCTTCCTGGACTCGATCGCGAGCCTGCTGCCGGACTGAGCGCGGGGCCCGCTCCCGCCAGCGGGTGTAAGGGGGGATTTCGAGCAACCTCCGGCCCCGGAACGGTCGATCCTGGTACAACCCGCTGCCCAGGAGTCCGCGTTGCCCGAGTTCCGAGAAGCCCCCGGCGCCCCGGCCGATCCCGGCCTGTTCTCGCTCTCCCAGATCATGCATCTGATGCGGGTGGAGTACGGCCGCTCGCAGCGCTACCGCTACCCGCTCGTCTGCATGATGGTGGGCGTCGACCGCCTGACGCACCTGCGGGACCTGTACGGGTACGACTCCAAGGAGACCATCCTCGACGAGGTCGTGCGCCTGCTGCAGGCCGAGACGCGCAGTTGCGACTTCCTGGGCCGGCTGGTCGACGACCGCCTGCTCTGCGTGGCGCCGCACACCGACCCGCAGGGCGCCCGGGCGCTGGCGAACCGCCTGCTCGAGGGCGTCCGCAAGCTGCACTTCGACGGCGGCGGCCGGCCGCTCCAGGTGACGGTCTCGATCGGCTCCTCCCACACGACGGGGGAGGACACGCTGTTCTTCGATACGCTGCTCGCGGCGGCGGAGAGCGCGCTGTCCGAGGCGGGCAAGGCGGGGGGCGATCGCTTCGTCCACCGTGACCCCACGCCGCACCTGCGCTAGGGTGCCACGGTAGAGGCTCCGGCCGGCGCGCTCGCCCCGGGCCGCGAGTCCCCCGGCCGCCCCGGCGGCCCTCCCCATGCGCATCCTGCTCGCCGAGGACGAGGTCACCATCGCGGTGACGCTCACCGACTCCCTCGAGGAGGCGGGCCACGTCGTGGTGCACGCGCGCGACACGGCCGAGGCCCTGCAGGCGCTCGAGCAGGACGCCCCCGACTGCGTGGTGACCGACATCCGCATGCCGGGCGAGGGCGGCATGGCCGTCCTGCGGCGCTCGCGCGAGCTGGACGCGTCGCGCCCGGTCCTGCTGATCACCGGGTTCGCGACCGTGGACCAGGCCGTCGAGGCCATGCGCCAGGGCGCGTACGACTACATCCAGAAGCCCTTCCGCAACGAGGCCATCCTGCGCAAGCTCGACGCGCTGGCGCGCCTGCGGCACCTCGAGGTCGAGAACGAGTCGCTGCGCGCCCAGCTCGACTCGCACCAGCGCTTCGAGGGCTTCGTCGGCCGCTCGGAGCCCATGCGGGCGGTGTTCGAGCGCATCGCGACGGTCGCGCCGACCGACGCCACGGTGCTGATCGAGGGCGAGAGCGGCACGGGCAAGGAGCGCGCGGCGCGCGCGATCCACGCCGCCAGCCGCCGGGCGGAGGGGCCGTTCATCGCCATCTCCTGCGCGGCGCTGCCCGAGACGCTGCTCGAGGCCGAGCTCTTCGGGTACGAGAAGGGCGCCTTCACCGACGCCCGCAAGGAGCACCGCGGCCGGTTCGAGCTGGCCGAGGGCGGCACGTTCTTCCTGGACGACATCGACGACATGCCCCTGGCGGTGCAGGTGAAGCTGCTCCGCGTGCTCCAGGAGCGGACCTTCGAGCGGCTGGGCAGCGAGACGACGCGCTCGGTCGACATCCGCGTGGTCGCGGCGACCAAGAAGCCGCTGCGCGACCTCGTGCGCGAGGGCACCTTCCGCGAGGACCTCTTCTACCGCATCCACGTGGTGCCCTTGCAGCTGCCCCCGCTGCGCGAGCGCCACGGCGACGTGCCGCTGCTCGTGCAGCACATGATCGAGAAGCACGGCGGCGGGCGCCCGCTGAAGGTCTCGGGGCCGGCCATGGCGGCGCTCGAGCGCTACCCCTGGCCGGGCAACGTGCGCGAGCTCGAGAACGCCGTGCAGCGCGCCGCGGCCCTGGCGGGGGACGGGCTCCAGCTCGCCGTCGAGCACCTCCTGCCGCTCGACCCGCGCTGGCGCGGTGCGACGGAGGTCCAGGAGGAGATCCGCCCGCTGCGCGAGGTGCTGCGCGAGCGCGAGCGCGAGCTGATCGAGGAGGCCCTGGCGGCCACGGGCGGGCACCGCTCGCAGACCGCGGAGCTGCTGGGCATCTCGCGCAAGGTCCTGTGGGAGAAGATGCGCGACCACGGCGTCGAGGCCCCCGAGGCGGCCCCGCGCACCGCGGGTCGCGGCGATTCCGCGTGAAGCCCCCGCGGGGCTGGGCGAAACTCTGCCCATGCGCGCCGCCGCGGCCACCTGGCCGGAGATCCCCCTCGAGGAGGGCACCCGGATCATCGCGGACCTGCACCTGGACCTCGGGCGGGACGACCCCGGTCCGGGCTTCGCGGGCTGGCTCGAGGCCCTGCGCGCGCCCCGCCTGGTCGTGCTGGGGGACCTGTTCGACTTCTGGGTCGGCCCCGGGCAGGAGCGCCTGCCGGGTGGCGCCCCGGTCCTGGACGCGCTCGCGCGGCTGACCGCCGGCGGCACCGCCGTGGACGTCGTCCCCGGGAACCGGGACTTCCTCCTGGGCGCCTGGTTCGAGCGCCGCACGGGGGCGCGGGTGCACTCGAGCGGGGCGGTGGGCCTGCTGGACGCCGGCGCGGGGTCCCGGCCCGGGGACCGGCGCGTCGCCCTGGTCCACGGGGACGAGCTCTGCACGCGCGACCGGGGCTACCTGCGGCTGCGGGCGGTGCTGCGCTCGGCGCCCCTGCGCTGGGCGGCGCCGCGGCTGCCGGCGGCTGCGGGCATCGCGGTCGCGCGGAGGATCCGGCGCGCCTCCGTCGCGTCGGTCCAGGCCAAGCCCGCCGAGGAGAAGGCCCAGCAGGTCGACGCCGTCGTCGCCCTGGCCCGCGCCGCGGGGGCCGGCAGCCTGCTGTGCGGGCACGCGCACCGGTTCCGGGACGACGAGGTCGACGGCGTCCGCTGGGTCGTGCTGGACGCCTTCGGGGGCGCCCGCGACCTGGCGCGGGTGGGCCCGGGTGGCGCGCTCGTCTTCGAGCGGGCCCGGGAGACCTCCGCGCCGCCGCCCCCGGGGCCGTAGGGGCGGGTCGCCGGGCTCCGCCCGGAGGGGGCCGGGAACGGCTCGGAGGGGCCCTAAGTCCTTGATCCAGAAGGGCCGGCCGGTATCCTCTTCGCCCTGCCCGCTGTCGAGGCACGCAACTCTCCAGCATGATCGTGTCGATCGACGGACCCGCCGGCGCCGGCAAGAGCACGGTGGCGAAGCGATTGGCGCGCGAGCTGGGGCTCGTCTATCTCGACACCGGGGCCATGTACCGGGCGGTCACGCTCGTCGCCATGCGCCTCGGGGTCGATCTCGGGTCCGAGGAGGCTTGCGCGCGCATCGCCGAGGGGGTGGAGCTCACGTTCGACGCGGAGGGCCGCATCCTCGTCGACGGCGAGCCCGGCGAGCCGGAGATCCGCGGCGAGGCGGTCACGCGCGAGGTGTCGCGCGTCTCCGCCCACCCACGGGTGCGCCGGGCCGTCGTGGCCATGCAGCGGCGGCTGGGCGCGCGGTCCCCCGGGCTCGTCGCCGAGGGTCGGGACACGACGACCGTCGTGTTCCCCGACGCCGACCACAAGTTCTTTCTCATCGCATCCCCCCGCGAGCGCGCCCGGCGGCGCGCGGCGCAGCTCGGCCAGGAGGACCGCGTCGACGGCGTCCTGGAGGAGATCCGGCGCCGCGACCACCTCGACTCGACGCGCGCCGACTCGCCCCTGCAGCGGGCCGAGGGCGCCGTGGAGGTCGACACCGAAGGGCTCGGCGAGCGCGAGGTCGTCGAGCGCATGCTGGACGTCATCCGCGCGCGGGAGACGGCGCCGTGACGAGCGGGTCCGCCGCCCGCGCGGGCGCCGACGCTCCGCCCGAGCCGCTCACGCGCAAGACCCCGGTCTACCGCCTGTGCGCGGGCCTGGCCTGGCTGACGTCGAAGCTGTTCTTCCGCCTGCGGGTCGAGGGCCTCGAGCACCTGCCCGAGGGCGGCTGCCTGCTGGCGGCCAACCACCAGTCGTTCCTCGACATCCCCTTCCTGGGCGGGACGGTCCCGCGCCACGTGGCCTTCGTCGCCCGCGACACGCTCGCGCACACGCGCTGGCTCGCCTACGTCATGCGCGAGTGCGGCGCCGTGCTGGTCAAGCGCGGCGCCCGCGACCGGCGCGCCCTGCGGGCGATCGTGGCCCAGCTCGAGGCCGGCGACTGCGTCGCCATCTTCCCCGAGGGCACCCGCACGCCCGACGGCCGCGTCCACGGCTTCCAGGCCGGCGCCCTGCACGCGGCGCGCCGCGCGGGCGTCCCGGTGGTCCCCGTCGGCATCCGCGGCTCGTTCGAGGCCTGGCCGCGCCAGCAGCGCCTGCCGCGCCCGCACCGCGTGCGCCTGCGCTTCGGCCCGCCGGTCGACGTGCGCGAGGACTCCGGCCGCGAGGCCGTCGAGGGCCTGCGCGCCACGGTCGCCGAGCTGGCCGGCGTCGAGCTGGCGCCCGACGACGCGGCCGAGCAGCCCTGGCGGCAGGCGGCCGACGCGTCGCCCGGCCCGTCGAGCACGCCGTCAGGCAACCCCGGGGGGAGCTGAACCCGACCGAGCATCCCGTGCGCGCCGCGCGCGGGACGAACCCGAAACCTAGTCACCTACCAACCGAACCCCTTTTCATGGCCCTCGCCTCCAGACGCATCAAGCAATTCGAACTCGACTCGTCCGACCTCGACAAACGCATCGAGGCCGCGATGGGCGGGATCTCGGTAGCCGAGTACGACGACGCCCTGTCGGACTCCGTGAAGGACATCCAGCAGGGCACGATCGTGGTAGCGACCGTCGACTCGGTCGACGACAAGACCGGCGCCGTGGTCATGGACATCGGCGGCAAGTCCGAGGGGGCCATCCCGATCGCCGAGTTCGGCGACACGATGCCCGAGAAGGGCTCGACCTACGAGGTCTTCTACGAGGGCCTGGACGAGAACGACACCGCCGTCATCAGCAAGCGCCGGGCGGACCGCCTGCGCGCCTGGGAGCGGGTCTCGAAGAAGTACCAGGAGGGCGACGAGGTCCAGGGCGTCGTCCAGCGCAAGATCAAGGGCGGCCTGCTGGTCGACGTGGAGGGCGTGAACGTCTTCCTGCCGGCGTCCCAGGTCAACCTGCGGCGCACGCACGACATCTCCGACTTCGTGAACGAGCCGATCCGCGCGCGCATCATCAAGATCGACGCGGACCGGATGAACATCGTCATCTCTCGCCGCAAGCTCCTCGAGGAGGAGCGTCAGAAGCAGAAGGAGCTGCTGCTCGACCACATCGAGGAGGGCCAGCTGCGCACCGGCACCGTCAAGAACATCGCCGACTTCGGGGTCTTCGTGGACCTGGGCGGCATCGACGGCCTGCTGCACATCACCGACATGACGTGGGGCCGCATCAACCACCCCTCGGAGATGATCGACCTGGACCAGGAGCTCGAGGTCAAGGTGCTGAAGGTCGACCGCGAGCGCGAGCGCATCGCCCTCGGCCTGAAGCAGAAGACGCCGTCCCCGTGGGAGGGCATCGAGGACCGCTACCCGATCAACACGAAGCACAAGGGCCAGGTGGTCAACATCATGTCCTACGGCGCCTTCGTGAAGCTCGAGGAGGGCGTCGAGGGCCTGGTGCACATCTCCGAGATGTCCTGGACCCGCCGCATCAACCATCCGAACGAGATGGTGAAGATCGGCGACGAGGTCGAGGTCGTCGTGCTCGACCTGAACAAGGAGAAGCAGGAGATCTCGCTCGGCATGAAGCAGGCCGAGACGAACCCCTGGGACCTGGTCGAGGAGCACTACCCGGCCGGCACGGTCATCGAGGGCACGGTGCGCAACCTGACCTCCTACGGCGCCTTCGTCGAGATCGAGGAGGGCATCGACGGTCTGCTGCACATCACCGACATGAGCTGGACCAAGAAGATCACGCACCCCTCCGAGATGGTGAAGAAGGGGGACAAGGTGCAGTGCGCGGTCCTGTCGGTGGACACGCAGAAGAAGCGCATCGCGCTGGGCATGAAGCAGCTGCAGCCCGATCCCTGGCAGGACGAGATCCCCTCGAAGTACCACGTCGGCGACCTGCTCTCCGGCGTCGTGACGAAGATCACGAACTTCGGCGCCTTCGTGCGCCTCGAGGACGACCTCGAGGGCCTGCTGCACATCTCCGAGCTGGCCGACCACAAGGTCATGTCGCCCGAGGAGGTCGTGCAGTCCGGCATGAAGGTCGAGGTGCGCGTGATCCGCGTCGACACCGAGGAGCGCAAGATCGGCCTGTCGTTCGTGCACTCCGACTTCGAGGAGAACCTGCGCTTCCAGGGGGGCGGCGGCGAGGCCGCGGCCTCCGCGGAGGAGGCCCCGGCGGAGGAGGCCCCGGCGGCCGACGCCGGCGCCGAGGAGCCCGCGGGCGACTGAGCCCGACGCGCCGGTGCACCAGGTGCGCGAGCGGACCGGACCGACCGCGGGGGCGCTCGCGCTCCTGCTGGCCCTCCCGCTCGCGGCCTGTGCCGGCGGACCGACGAACGCGGACGCGGCGGCCCCCCCGGGGCCGTCGCGTCCCGTCGTTCCGGCCGCGCTCCTGCCGACCTTCGAGGCGCTCGAGCAGGCCATCGAGGCGGGCGACGAGGACTCCGCGCGCCAGCTGCTGGCCCGCATCCGGACGCGCTCGCGCGACCCCGACGTGCTCGAGGCCGCCGCGACCTACGAGCGCATCCTCGTCGGCCGCGCGCTGGCCGACCGCCTCGACCTGCGGCTCGAGTGCCGCGAGCTGGCCGAGGCCCCGGGCACGTACGTGGCGCGCTTCGTCGCCACGCAGACCGGCCCCGACGACGTGGTGCTGCGCACCGCCCCGGCGCGGCTGCGCCTGTGGATGACGACCGTGGACGTCGACGGGGACGAGCAGCGCGCCGTGCGCACCTTCGCGGTCGAGCGCCTCAGCGAGATCCCGGTCCCCGCCCACGGCTCGTTCGAGCTGGACGTCGGCGCCGCCGAGCTGCCGGTCGGCCGCTTCCTGGCGGTGCGCGGCAGCTGGCAGCTCGAGCTCTTCGCGGGCTCGATCCACGTCGGCTCGACCGACGCGGTGGGCTACCCGGCCATGGACGTGCCCGTCGCGCGCTGCGAGGCGGTGCGGCTGGGGCCCTTCCTGCCGCAGGAGCCGGTCGAGCCCGCCGAGCTCGTCCGGTACGTCGCGACGCCCGGCTTCGACCTGCCCCCGGCGCTCGAGCGCACCGTGCGCATCCCGGGCGACCGGCGCGAGGAGGCGCTCGACGGGTTGACGGCGGTCGCCGCGGACATGAACCTGCCCGACCTGACCCGGCTGGTGCCGTGCCTGCGCTGGCTCAGCGGCGCGGCCGGCCCGGGCGGCGACCCCGAGGCCTGGCGCCGCTGGCTCACCGCGCGCGGCTCCCGGCGCGCCGCCGCGGACCGCGCCGACCTGGCGCTGCCCGGCTCCCCGTAGCTCCCCCCGATTCGACCCGCCCACGCCCGAGCCACGCCATGACCCCCGCCGCCTCCCTGGCCGAGTCGCTCGACGTCCTGGCGCGCCACACGGTCGACCTGATCGAGCGCCGCGACCTCGAGCAGCGCCTGAAGGACGCCGCCGCGGCCGGCCGCCCGCTGCGCGTCAAGTTCGGCATGGACCCGAGCTCTCCCGACCTGCACGTCGGCCACTCGGTCCAGCTCCTGAAGCTGCGCGCGGTCCAGGAGCTGGGCCACACGATCGTGCTGATCGTGGGCGACGCCACGGCGATGGTGGGAGACCCCACCGGCCGCAACAAGCTGCGACCGCAGCTGACGCGCGCCGAGGTCGACGCCAACCTCGAGACGTACACGACCCAGGCCGCCAGGGTGCTCGACATGGAGCGCACCGAGGTCCACCGCAACTCGACCTGGTTCGACGCGATGGGCTTCGAGGACGTGCTGCGCCTGTGCGGGCGCATGACGGTGGCGCGCATGATCGAGCGCGACACGTTCCAGAAGCGCATGGAGGCGCGCGAGGCGATCGGCATCCACGAGTTCCTGTACCCGCTGATGCAGGGCTGGGACTCCGTGCAGATCCGCGCGGACGTCGAGCTCGGCGGCACCGACCAGCTCTTCAACCTGCTCGTCGGCCGCCAGCTGCAGGAGCAGGAGGGCCAGGCGCCGCAGGTCTGCATGACCCTGCCGCTGATCAACGGCCTCGACGGTCGCAAGATGAGCAAGTCCTACGGCAACGCCGTGGCCTTCACCGACGCGCCGCGCGACATGTACGGCAAGGTGATGTCGATCGCCGACGACGTGATGCCCGAGTGGTTCCGCCTGACGACCACCCTGCCGGAGGCCGAGGTCGAGGCGATCCTCGCCGGCCACCCGCGCCAGGCCAAGGCGCGCCTCGCGCGCGAGCTGGTCGCCTTCTACCACGACGACGCCGCCGCCGCGGACGCCGCCGCCGCCTTCGACGCCCAGTTCGCCCAGGGCGAGACCCCCGACGACGTCCCCGAGCACGCCTTCCCCGCCGACGGCGACGAGCTCCCCCTCGCCAACCTGCTGCGCGAGCTCGGCCTCGTGAAGAGCACCAGCGACGCCCGCCGCATGGTCCAGCAGGGCGCCGTCAAGCTCGACGGCGAACGCGCCACCGACCCCATGGCCCCCGTCGCCCGGCCCGCGGGCGACCTCCTGGTTCAGGTCGGCAAGCGCCGCTTCGCCCGCGTGCGCGGCTAGCCGCACCGCCCGCGGTCAGCGCTGGACGCGACCCAGGCGCACCGCCAGTGGCCAGGTGACGACGCGCTCGGACGCCGGCGGACCCCAGGCGCGCTCCAGGTCGGCGCGCACGAGGTCGAGCGGGTCGGAGCCCTCCGCGCGGCGGTAGGCGTGCACGGCGGACCACGTGCCGAGGTAGCCGAGCAGGGCGTCGAGGGTCCAGCGCACGGACATCGACGCGGCCGGGAGCTCCAGCTCCTCGAAGGGCCACGGCAGGGTGCGGTAGCCCTGCTCGAGCAGGCGCCGCTCGGGACGCCAGTACGGGCCGACGACGTCGGCGTAGAGGCGGCCGACGACGGCGTCGACGGCGGGGTCGACGGTGGCCAACTCGTAGCACCACGCCGCCAGCACGCCGCCGGGGCGCAGGACGCGGCGGACGGCGGCGAAGAAGCGCTCGTGGTCGAGCCAGTGCAGGGCCTGGGCCACGGTCACCAGGTCGACGGTGCCCGAGCGCAGCGGCGGCGCCTCTCCGGCGGCGCAGGCGTACGCGACCCCGGGCGCCGACTCGGCCTCGGCGAGCTGCAGCCAGCTGACGTCGGTGCCCACGACGCGCTCGAAGCGCCGCGCCAGCGCGCGCGCGGCCTGCCCGTTGCCCGTGGCGCAGTCCCAGGCGACCCCGCGCGCGGGCGCGAGCGCGGCGAGCGCGTCGAACAGCTCCGCGGGATAGGTGGGCCGGTGCGCCGCGTACGCCGCGGCGTAGTCGTGGAAGGGCGTCCCCGGCATCGGGGCATCGTAGGAGCGCGGCCCGGGCCGGGCGAGCCGGCGGGGCGAGCAGGGCCGCCACCCGCGCGCGCAACGCGGTGGTACGATCGGCGCGGCCAGCGCTTCTTCGATCCCCGCCGAAGGGAGCTCCCATGTGGAAGCCGTCGCTCCGCTCCTCCCGCGTCGAGCCGTCCGGCGCGTCCGGTACCGTCCTGCTCGCCCCGGTCGCACTCGCCGCTCTCCTCGCGGGCTGCGCGGCGCCGGACGGCGCGCCAGGTGCGGAGGACCCCGCGACGGCCCCGGGCCGCGCCGCGCTCGAGCGCGGGCTCGCCGAGCGCGGGGAGGAGGGCGGGGAGCCCTTCAACCAGCCCCAGGAGCGCGCGGCGTTCTTCCTGGAGCAGCGCCTGCCGCGGGGCGAGCGCGATTACCCCTGGGAGCACGTCCTGCGCGAGCGCGACGCGATCCGCGCCCGCGAGCGCGAGCTGGCGCGGCGGCCCGAGGCGGCCCCGGCGGTCGGCGACCTGCGCGCGTGGGACTGGATCGGGCCGGGCAACGTGGGCGGTCGCACCCGCGCGATCGTCGTCGACCCGTCCAACCCGAGCACGATGTACGCGGCGGGCGTCGCCGGGGGGGTCTGGAAGTCGCTGGACGCCGGCGGCTCGTGGAGCCCGGCCGACGACATGCTCGACAACCTGGCCGTGTCAGCGCTGGCGATCGACCCGGTGGACCCGAACGTCCTCTACGCGGGGACGGGCGAGGGCTACTACCTGTCGAACGTGTTCGTGCGCGGCATGGGTGTCTTCAAGTCGGTCGACGCCGGCGCGACGTGGAGCCAGCTCGCGGGGACGGTGTCCGGCGTGCCCGACGGCGCCTTCGACTACGTCAACAAGGTCCGGATCAGCCCGAACGACCGCGACCGGATCTACGCGGCCACGCGGACCGGCGTCTGGTGCAGCCTCGACGGGGGTGCGACCTGGAGCGTGGTGCTGGGCAACCCGGCGTACGTCCCGGGGCCGTACGAGTCGAACGGCAGCCTGGTGGGCTGCACCGACCTGGTCGTCCGCGGCGACCGCGACCCCGACGTCCTGTTCGCCGCCTTCGGCAGCGTGCAGGCCGACGGGCTGTTCCGGTCGCTCGACGGCGGCGACACGTGGGTCACGTACTCGGTGCCCGCGAACCAGGGGCGCATGACCCTGGCCCTGGCGCCGGGCGACAACGACGTGCTGTACGTGCTGATGGCGGACAACGGCTCCGGCGGCGCGCTGGGCCAGCTGGTGAACCTGTACCGCTCCGGCGACGGCGGGAACACGTTCACCGGGCAGGTCGACCTCGGCTCGCTGGCCGGGCCCTGGCTGCTCAGCAACCTGACGCTGGCGACGGGCTGCCTCGACTACCCGGTCTACTCGCAGGGCTGGTACGACAACATCGTCGCCGTGGACCCCGTCGACGCCGACGTCGTGTGGGTCGGGGGGATCGACCTGTTCCGCTCGGACGACGCCGGCGTGAACTTCGGCATCGCGAGCTACTGGTTCCTCGAGCAGGTCGCCCCGGGCGCGCCGCAGTACGTCCACGCCGACCAGCACGAGATCGTCTTCCACCCCCACTACGACGGTGCGGGCAACCAGACGATGTACGTCGGCAACGACGGCGGGATCTTCCGGACGGACAACGCCCGGGCCGCCACCAGCCTCGAGGACTGCCCCCTGCCGGGCACCCTGCCGCTGCCGCAGATCGCGTGGCAGTCGCTGAACAGCAACTACGGCGTGACGCAGTTCTACCACGGCGACGCGGGCCGCAACGTCGACCTGTTCGTCGGCGGGGCGCAGGACAACGGCACGAACCG
Source organism: bacterium (assembly GCA_030428395.1). GTDB lineage: Bacteria > Planctomycetota > UBA1135 > UBA1135 > JAUIDW01. The sequence continues at coordinate 72,434 of JAUIDW010000001.1, forward strand.
CGCGCGGTCGGCGTCCTCGATCAACGCCTGGGACACGATCTTCGGCGGAGACGGGGGCTACGTGGCGATCGACCCGACCGACCCGGACACGATGTACGTCGAGTTCCAGGACTTCCCGTCGATCCAGAAGTCGGTGGACGGCGGCGACACGTTCGTCGAGGCCACGAACGGGATCACCGACACCGAGGCGCTCTTCATCACGCCCTTCGCCATGAACCCGGCCGACCCGCAGACGCTCTGGACCGGCGGCCGCCGCCCGTGGCGCACGCAGGACGGCGCCGCCTCTTGGCAGGTGGCCGGCCCGGACCTCCCCGGCCCCGACCGCATCTCCGCCATCGCCGTCGCGCCCTCGCGCAGCGACGTGGTGTACCTGGGCTTCACGAACGGCTTCGTGGCGCGCACGACGAACGGGACGAGCCCCGCGCCGACGTGGCAGGTGTTCACCCAGGGCCTCGTGGGCGCCTTCGTCAGCAGCGTCGCGGTCGACCCCTACGACCCGGACACGGCCTACGCGACGTACTCGACCTTCGGCGTGCCGCACGTGCTGCGGACGACGAACGGCGGGCAGTCGTGGCTGGCCCTGGACGGCTCGGGGCAGGGCGGCCTGCCGGACCTGCCGGCCCACTGGATCGCGGTGCGCCCCTGCGACCCGCAGCAGCTCTACGTCGGCACCGAGCTGGGGCTCTTCGCCAGCGACGACGGCGGCGCCACGTGGGTGCCGGCCAACCCCGGGCTGCCGCTGACCGTGGTCGAGTCGCTGGACTTCCGCGACCCCGACCGGCTGGTCGCCTTCACCCACGGGCGCGGCGCCTACGTCGCGCTGCTCGATCCCTGCACCCCAGCGAGCACGGGGCCGCCCGACGTGGGGCGGCGCCCGTGACCGCGGGGGCCGCGGGTCCGCTCAGGGGCAGATCAGGAAGCGCACGCCGTTGCTGAGGCCGTCGCCGAAACCGGCGGGGTCCAGCGGGTCGCGCAGGCGCCACTGCGCGTACACGGTCTGCCCGGCGGTCAGCAGCGGGTCGTTGCCGGACTGGACCGCGCCGTTGAAGTTACGGTTCACGAAGCCCGTGCAGGGCGGCGCGCCCGTGGTCTTGGCGACCTTGGGGGGCAGCAGACGCGTGATCGGGGTCTTCACGCAGAGCTTGCCGCCGTGGAAGTTCAGGTTCGACTTCTTGAAGGCGTACAGCAGGAAGCCGGCCTCGCCGGGCAGCACGTCCTCGGCGCGGATCGAGAAGGGCGCCGACGACGTCGCGCTGGCGAAGCCGCTGGTGACCAGGAAGGGCACGCAGCCCATCGAGTTCGTCTTGCCGGTGCAGTACAGCTCCGGCGTGCACGTCGGGAAGGGAACCACCTGGCTCTCGCTGACGGACACGTTGCCGGGCCAGTCGGTGAAGCGCAGCTCGAAGGCGATCTCGCCCGAGGGGGCCAGCGGCAGCTCGTCGATCTCGAAGCGGTAGCGCTCGCCCCGGAACGTCACCGCGGCGGCCGCGACCGACGTGCCCGTGACGACCACCTGCCCGGTGGCGCCCGAGCCGGAGCTGGCGAGGTCGTACGTCCCCGGCCGCACGAACACGTAGTCCGCCGTCCCGCCCCCGGCCGCCAGCGGCAGGTCGTAGCCGTAGGGGGCCGTCGTGCTGGTGGCCGACTCCGCCGTGCCGTCCAGGTTCGTGAACGTCACGCGCGTCCCGACCGCCACGTTCAGCACCGCGGGCGAGAACACGCCCGCCTGGTGGGTGACCGCGGCGGCGCCGGAGACGGCGGCGTACTCGACCTGCCCGGACACGAAGGTGATGCCGTCGTCGACGACCTGGTCCTGCATCCGCGCGCGGACCACCACGGGCCACGCGTCCGGCGCGGCCGGCGCGTCGATCGCCCGGATCACCGGGGGCACCGTGTCGGGCGCGCCCGTGTTCCAGTAGACCTTGTTGGCCCACTGGGCCGGGTTGGACTCGCCCTGGGTGGTCACCAGGTCGTAGTCGCCGTCGTTGTCCAGGTCGACGGCGGTCATGTCGAGCGTGGAGTCGGACACGTTGGTGATCGCGTTCGTCTCCGGCGTGAACACCAGCCCGCCCTGGTTGCGGTACAGGCGCTCCTGGGCGCCGAGCGAGCCGACGATCGGGTCGTAGTCGCCGTCGTTGTCGACGTCGAGCAGCACGACCTCGTTGTCGTCCACGTTCCCCGGCTGCAGCACCCCGGCCGTGAAGGTCAGCGACAGGGTCGGGATCAGGTCGTTGCGCACGTGGCCCTCGCGGAACCCGCTGAGGCTCAGGAAGAACAGGTCGAGGTCCATGTCGCCGTCCAGGTCGCCGACCTCGGCCTCGTACACGTTGCCCGTGCTGGGCAGCAGGCCCGTCAGGTTCGCCCAGCCCAGCGGCCCGTCGTTGCGCAGCAGGAAGTGCGTCGAGCCGCGGTTGATGCCGACGTAGTCCAGGTCCCAGTCGTTGTCGACGTCGACCAGCTGGGCGTCCATGGCCCCGATCAGGATCGGCGCGGTGGGCAGCGGCTGCTCGGTGAAGACGCCGGTCCCGTCGTTCAGGTACAGCCGCGGGCGCTCGCCCGGCCCGGACAGGAAGTTGGGGCCGGAGTCGTTGAAGATCACGTCGTAGTCGCCGTCGTCGTCCACGTCGCCGAACTGGCAGGAGGCGGACGAGAGCGCCTCGGTGAAGCCGCGCGCCGCGCTCTCCAGGTCGAAGAAGCCCGGCTGGGTCGCGCCGCGGTTGATGTACAGGTAGGGCACCGTCGTGTTGAACGCGTTGGCGATCATCACGTCCTCCCAGCCGTCGCCGTTCACGTCGGCGGTGGACACGCCCTTGCCGTGGCTCGCCAGCGTCCCCAGGCGCGCGGCGCTCTCGTCGGTGAAGACGCCCGGGGCGCCCTGGGCCGCCTGGTTCACGATCAGGGTCGCCGCGCGGGGCGTGCCGGCGCTGGCGAAGCCCTCGCCGTTGGCGAAGACGAGGTCCAGGTCCCCGTCGTGGTCGACGTCGACGGCCTCGATGCCCTCGGTCCACCGGGGCGGGCCGGGAATCGCGCCGAGCTGGTACTGGAACTGCTGGGCGGCGCCGGGGGCGCTGGCGACCGCCAGGGCGGCCAGGGGCGCGGCGAGGCGGGAGAACGAGCGGGAGAGGGTCATGCGGAGCTGGGGGGGAGGGGGCCCGCGGGGCGGGCCGGGGGAGGGGCGCGCGCGTCCGGGGCCGGGTCCGGCGCGGGCGGAATCGAGCCAGCCTACGCCAGCGCGGGCGATCGCAGGGCCTAGACTTCCCCGTGATGGGATCCCTCGCGCCGCTGCTGCTCGCCCTGCTCGCCGGCCCCCCCGCCCAGGAGGCCGAGGCGGCCCCGGCCCGGGGCGGGCACGAGGTCTTGCTCGCCGTCCGGGGGCTGCCCGACGAGGGCGGCTTCGCCACGGCCTTCGGGGCGGCGGGCGACGTGGACGGCGACGGCCTGCGCGACTTCTTCGTGACCGCGCCCTACCGCGCCGCCGGGCGCCAGCGGCGCGGCAGCGTGCGCATGGTCTCGAGCGCGGACGGCCGCACCCTCTGGCGCGCCGACGGCGAGGCCTTCCTGGAGCGCGGCCCGTACCAGGAGGGCGAGCTGGGCCTCCTGGCCGTCGCCTGCGGCGACGCGGACGGCGACGGCGTCGAGGACGTGCTCCTCGCCGGCCTCCACCGCGCGGACGACGAGGCGCGCACGCTCGCGCTGCACGTCCTCTCCGGCGCGGACGGCAGTCACGTCCGGTCGCTGGCGCCGGGATGGCCCGACGGCGGCGCCCGGCTCGGCCTGCTCGGCGACGTCGACGGCGACGGCGCGCCGGAGGTGTGGGTCGGCCTGCCCGCGTACGAGGTCGACGGCGAGGCGCTGGGCGCCGTGGCCGTGGTGTCACCGTCGTCCGGCGAGGTCCTCGCGACGCACGTCGGCCGCGGCGGCGACTTCGGTGCCGCGGCGTGGGGTCCCGGAGACGGTCGCCTGTGGGTCTCGTCGCCTGCGGCGGAGGGCGAGCCGCAGCTGTGGCAGCTCGAGGACGGGAGCCTGGGGCCCGTCGACCTCCACCGCTGGGATCGCGCTCCTGGGGTCTGGGGCGAGGAGCTCGCGGGGGGCCTGGGCCTGTACTCGATGGGCGTCCTGCACCTCGACGAGGGGAAGACCCCGTTCCTGCTCGCCGCATCGCCGGACGCGGCCGGCTACCGCGTGGAGAACTACGTGCCGTTCGGGGTCCTGCTGGACGGCCCGCTGGAGGTCGCGGCACGAACGGTCCCCGACCTCGAGGCGGTCCCGTCCTTCGCCGGTGCGGAGCTGCCCGCCCCGCGGCAGTTCGCCGTCGGCTGGCTAGACGGACAGGGCCGCGGCCATCTCGACGTGCACGACTACGCGTCCCGGGGCGTCGTGCGCATCGAGCACCACGCCTGCGGGCATCCCTTCGGGCGCGTCCCCCGGTGCGCGGCGACGGACGTCGACGGCGACGGCCGCTCCGAGCTGCTCGTGGCGGTCGACGGGCACTTCCACGGGCACCCGCTGTCGTCCCAGGGCGAGGTGCAGCTCGTGCGCTGGTCGCCCGCGGCCGCGCCGGCTCCCGATCCCGCGGCGTTCGACGCGCGCGTGCTGCGCGAGCGCGGCGCGCTGCACCTGTTCCTGCCGCCCCGGCAGGTCCAGGGCGCCCCGCGGCGCGCGGGGTTCGGCGGCGACGTGCGCGCGGCGGGAGACCTCGACGGCGACGGGGTGGGCGACCTGCTCGTGGGGCCCTGGATCGCGGGCGAGGGGTCCGAGCAGGTGCTCGCGTTCTCCGGCGCGACCGGCGAGCGCCTGTTCGCGATCGTCCACGACAAGCTCTTCGGCTACGCCGCGGCCGGGGACCGCGACGACGACGGACGCGCCGACCTGGTCGTGCAGTCCACCGACGTGCCCCAGCGCCCCGGCGGCGCCGGGTGGCCCGCCTCGGGCGACGCCGGGCTGCCGCTCGGCGACGGCCGCGCGGCGCTGTTCGGCTGGGGCCAGCGCGTGCTCGCCGTCGGCGACCTCGACGGCGACGGCGTGGAGGAGGTCCTGGTGGGCGCGCCGACCGACTCGGACGGCGACGGCACGGCCGGTCCGGCCTCCGCCCGCCTGCACGCCGGCGCCGACGGCCGCGAGCTGTGGCGCGTGGACCGCGGCGACCGCCTGGACGAGCTCGGCGCGGCCCTGGCCGTCCTCGGCGACGTCGACGGCGACGGCGTGGCCGACGTGGCGCTGGGTGCGCCGTCCGCCGCGGTCGGCGGGGACGCGCGCGACCGCCGCGGCGCCGTGCTCGTGGTCTCGGGCGCCAGCGGCGCGGTGCTCCACGAGACGACCGGCGCGGCGCGGGGCGAGCGCTTCGGCGAGGCGCTGTGCGCGGTCCCCGACCTCGACGGCGACGGAGCGCCGGACCTCGCGGTGGGCGCGCCGCGCGGGGGCGACGGCCGCACCGGCCGCGTGGCGCTGCTCTCGGGGGCGACCGGCGCGCCCCTGAGGACGATCTCCGGCCGGCGGCCCGACGAGCTGTTCGGCAGCGCGCTCGCGTGCGCCGACCTGGACGGCGACGGCGCGGACGAGCTGGTCGCCGGGGCGCCGGTAGCCGCGCACGTCTGGCCGCTCGAGTTCGGCCGGGTCTATGCCCTCGACCCGCGCGACGGCGCCGAGGCCTGGCGGCTCAACGACCCGCCGCGCCGCGAGGACTGCGTCCGCGGCGACTTCGGCGCGTCGCTCGCGCTGCCCGGGGACCTGGACGGCGACGGCCGGCCCGAGCTGGCGGTCGGCGCGCCCTACCGGCGGCTCGACCGCGACGACGGCAGCGTCTGGATCTACCGCGGCGCGGGTCTCGACGACGCGGGCCGCTAAGCGCCCGCCCGCTCTCCCGGAGGCCGCCCGGCTCTCAGCGCGCCTCGGCCGGGTGCGGCACGCGCGGCAAGGGCGCGAGGCCCCAGGGCAGGTGCTCGGTGCGCAGGCCGGGGTCCTCGGTCTCGCTGTCGAGGTAGCCCAGCGCCCGCAGGTCGCCGGCCAGCGTGTCGGCGATCCCGGTCTTGCGCTCGCGCGCCGGAGTGTGGCGCAGGTGCGCGTGGTGGGCGCGCATGCGGTCGAGCTCGTCCTCGAGCTCCCGCCAGCCCTCCCGGGCCGCCGCCGAGTCGGCCCCGCCGTCCGAGCGCTGCTGGAAGGGGTCCGCGCGCAGGTCGTGGGCCATGGCGCCCTGGACGCGGATGCGCCCGTCGGGCTCGACCACCAGGCTGCGCGTCAGCGAGCGGCGCGGCGTGCGCGCCACGTGCAGCAGGAAGTGGCGGTAGCTGCCGTCGGTGACGACCTCGTAGCGGTACAGGCTGCCGATCTGCGGGCGGAGCTCGACCGGCCGGCCCGACAGCGCCGGGACCAGGCTCAGGCCGTACATGCTCTTCTCGGCGCCCAGCCCGGCCAGGTCGAGTACGGTGGGCGCCACGTCGCTCAGGCTGACGGGCGCGTCCGACAGCGAGGCGGGGTCGGCCACGGCGCTCGCCGGCGGCACGACCAGCAGCGGGACGCGCAGCACCTCCTCGAACAGGTGCTGGCGGTGGCCGCGGCCGGCGTGCTCGAAGAACTCCTCGCCGTGGTCGGAGGTGATCACGACGACGGCGTCGTCCAGCACGCCGCGCTCCTCGAGCAGGTCCAGCAGGTCGCCGACCGCGGAGTCGGTCCAGGCCACCTCGCCGTGGTACAGCGCCACGACGTGCTCGAGGTCGCGGTCGCCGATCTGCCGCGCCGGGCTCTTCGAGTCGTCGTAGATGCGCTCGTTGAACCAGAACTCGCGCCCGTCGATCGTCCCCTGGTAGTCGGGGTCGAACATCGTGTCGTAGGGCGGCGGCGGGACGTAGTCGAAGTGCGGGTCGAAGAAGTGCGCGAACAGGAAGACCGGCGCGTCGGGGTCGGCCTGCTCGAAGCGGTCCAGCATGGCGGCCGCGCGCTCGACGACGTTGCGCGACGTGACGTCGGCGTGGGCGGCGCGCTCCTTGTCGGCGGTGGCGGACTGGAACGTGCTGCCGCTCTCCAGCGCCTCCTGGAACGCGCGGGCGAGCTCGTCGCCGTCGGTCATGGCGTTCTCGTAGGCGTCGAAGCCGCGCGCAAACCCGTAGCCGCCCTCGAGGTACCAGCCGGTGAAGAGCCCGCCGGTGGCGTAGCCGGCGCCCTTCAGCACCTCCGGCAGCGTGGGCAGCAGCGGGTCGATGACGACGTCGTCGCTCTCGACGCCGTGGACGGTCGGCGGGCAGCCGGTGAAGAGCTGCACGTGCGCCGGCAGGGTCCAGCTCGAGCCCGAGGTCGCCTGCGTGAAGACCGTGCCGCGCCCGGCGAAGGCGGTCAGCCGCGGGGCGCGCTCCGCGTCGCGGAACGTCAGCGCGTCGGCCCGCACGGTGTCGAGCGAGATCACGATCACGTTCGGCCGCGGGCCGGCCGGCGCGTCGGCGCAGGCGGCCAGCAGCAGCGCGCCGCCGAGCAGCAGGGCGCCGGCGCAGCGGGGTCGTCGCGGGGCGGACATGGCGGGAGGCTACCGGCGCGTCCGCGGGCGGACAACGCGGGCGCGGCTCATCCGTCCAGGCGGACGGTGCCGGTGTAGGCCACGCGGACCTCCGGGAACTGCGGGTCGTCGATCTCGAGGACGACCTCGCCCTCGAGCTCGGGCACGTCGAGGGTCGGCAGGGTCTCGAGCTGGATCGTCCAGCGCGCGGAGCCGCCCTCGCGCGTGCCGTCCACGGGGTCGACCGTCAGCCGCAGGTGCGGCGCCGCGGGGCCCTCGACGCGGGCGTCCACCACGCGCAGGCGGTGGCCGGGGAGCAGGGTGGCCAGCTCGCTGCGGGCGACCGGCTGGCGGTCCAGGGAGCGCTCGGGGAACACGAGCCTGCGCGGGACGACCTCGACGTCGGGGACGGCCAGCGCCTGCACGGGCACGGCGAACGTGCGGCCGGCGTCCTGGCCCTCCTCGTCGAGCACGGCCATCACGACCTCGCCCTGGAACAGGCCGCGCGGGATCGGCGGGACCAGGCGCACGGAGAGCGTCCACACGTCCAGGCCGAAACGCTGCTCGTGGCGCAGGTCGGTCAGCACCTGCTCGGGCGCGGAGACGACCTCGCCCAGCCCCAGGCCCTCGTGGTTGGCGCGCGTGATGTCCACCATCGCGACGCCGCCGCCGCTGACGGGCACGCGCTTCATGTCCAGCCGCCCGGGGACCGCCACGAAGGGCACGTCGACGATCAGGTGGACCTCGAGGGTCAGGTAGAAGACCTCGTCGGAGCCCTCCGCCTCCGAGGTGACGCGCACCAGGACGCGCTTGCTCTTGTTCTGCTTGTCGACGTTGCGGGTGTCGACCTCGAGGCGCAGGTCCGCGTGGTGGCCCGGGGGGATGGTCAGCACGTCCCCGGCCCGCCCCAGGTCGCCGATGCGCACGGTCCCGTCCGGCTCGGTGTAGGAGACCGAGGGCACGGTGCAGCCGCAGCCCGGCTTGACGGCGCGGAGGGTGACGGGCGTGGCCTCGACGTTCTCGAGCTGGACGTCGACGACCTGCACGCTGCCGTAGGGGACGCGGCCGAGGTCGAAGTTGTAGTCGCGCTCGGGGTCCATCGGGTTGGCGATGCGCAGCCCGCGGGGGGCCTCGCCGACGTCGAACGGGTTGGGCGCGGCCGCGGCCGGGGCGGAATCCGCGCCGGCGGCGGTCGGTTCGGACGGCGCGCAGGCCGCGAGGGCCAGCAGGGCGGCCGCGGCGGCCAGGCGGCCGCGGCGGGGGGCGGTGGGAGGCGGCATGGACGAGGTCTACGGGCGTCGTGGGTTGCCCTCGAGCGCGGAGGGCCGACAATGGCGCGAATTCGCACGCCCGGCGGGCGGCGGAGCTGCGCACGGCGGCCCCGCGGTCGGGGCGGCGGTCGAGACGAACAGGGAACTCTGCATGTCCGAAGTGCGCACGGATGCGGCCGTCTGGGCCGCGGTCGACCGGGAGCTGGAGCGTCAGGAGACCCAACTCGAGCTCATCGCCTCCGAGAACCACACGTCGCGGGAGGTGATGGCGGCGGCCGGCACGGTCCTCACCAACAAGTATGCCGAGGGCTACCCCGGAAGGCGCTACTACGGCGGCTGCGAGTTCGTCGACGAGGTCGAGAACCTGGCCCGGGAGCGGGCCCAGGAGCTGTTCGGCGCCCCGCGCGCCAACGTCCAGGCCCACAGCGGCACCCAGGCCAACGTGGCGGCGCTGATGGCGCTCTGCAAGCCGGGCGACAAGGTCCTGGCCATGTCGCTGGACCACGGCGGGCACCTGTCGCACGGCCACCCGAAGAACTTCTCGGGCGTGTTCTACGAGTTCCACTCCTACGGGCTCGACCGCGCGACCGAGCGCCTCGACATGGACGCGATCCGCGAGCAGGCGCTCGCCGTGCGCCCGCACGTGCTGATGGCGGGCGCCTCGGCGTACTCCCGCGTGATCGACTTCGAGGCCTTCGCCTCGATCGCGCGCGAGGTCGACGCGCACCTGATGGTCGACATGGCGCACATCGCCGGCCTCGTCGCGGGCGGCGCGCACCCCAGCCCCGTCCCGCACGCGACGGTCACGACGATGACCACGCACAAGACCCTGCGCGGCCCGCGCGGCGGCCTGATCCTCGCGGACGTCGAGTGGATGAAGAAGGTCAACAGCGCGGTCTTCCCCGGCGGGCAGGGCGGCCCGTTCATGCACACGATCGCGGCCAAGGCGATCGCCTTCCGCGAGGCGCTGGCGCCGGAGTTCCGCGACTACGCCGCGCGGGTCGTCGCCAACGCCGGCCGCCTGGCCGAGACGCTGTCGGGCCGCGGCGTGCGCATCGTCTCGGGCGGCACCGACAACCACCTGATGCTGGTCGACGTGGGCTCGAAGGGCCTGACCGGCGCGGAGGCCGAGGAGGCGCTCCACGCGGTCGACCTGACCTGCAACAAGAACCTGATCCCGTTCGACGAGCAGCCGCCGATGAAGGCCTCGGGCGTCCGCCTCGGGACGGCCGCGATCACCACGCGCGGGCTCGACGAGGACGACATGACGCGCCTGGGCAACTGGATCGCGGACGTGCTGGACGCGCCCGCCGACGAGGACGTCGCGCGCCGCGTGCGCGGCGAGGTCGGCGAGCTGGCCCGCGCGAAGCCGATCTACCCGGCCCTGGCGCCGAGCGTCTGAGCGGCCTCACCGACGCGGGCGGGGCAGCAGCGCCGCCAGCGGAGCCGTCCACGGCAGGCGCACCGCGACGGCGCGCCAGGCCGCGGGCCCCGCGCGCTCGCCCCCCGGGGTGCGGACCCGCAATGGGCGCGCGGCCGTCGGCGCGTCGCCCTCCCAGGCCAGCAGCCCGCACCCGTCCGCCGCGGCCAGCAGGGCCCGGGTCCAGGCCGCGCGCCCGGCGCCGAGCAGCGGCAGGGGCGCGCGGTGGACGAGCGGCAGCACGAACCGGGCCGCGAGCGGCAGCAGGAACAGCGCCGTCCAGGCCGGCAGGTAGCGCAGGAACACGCTCGCGACCAGCGCCGCCGGGGCCCCGACCGCGGCGGCGGCGCCCGCGGCCGACACCGGACCGCGGCGCGCGCGCTCGACGAACCAGCCCGGGACGCGCTCGAGCGGCAGGTACGCGATCAGCAGGAACCACAGCGTGACGTAGGGGCCCGTGTCCATCGTCTTCCAGGCGGCCAGGTGGAAGCCGGCGGCGGCGGGCAGGAAGAACCACCGGGTGGCCGGCGCGACGAGCACCAGGGGGAACAGCCCCTGCACGGCGAGGGTGACGACGCTCGCGAGGACGGCGAGCTCGACCGACTGCACGGCGAAGGCCGACCAGTCGTTGTCGTAGCGCACCAGGATGCCCATCAGCGTGTAGCCGTTGGCCCAGTCGAGCCCGCGCAGGCGCAGCTTGGTCCAGCCCGCGAACCCGTAGCCGATGGCGACGGTCAGGGCGACGAGCTTCAGCGGCACGCCGGCGAAGGGGCTCGTCTCCGGCGCCACGCGCGGGTCGAGGCCGCGGCGGGCGCGGCGCACGCGCCGCAGCAGGGCGTCGACCGAGAGCCGCGCGCCGACCGGCGCCAGCGGCAGGGCCAGCAGCGCGAAGGCCAGGCTGACCTTCTCGTGGTGGACCTTGCCGAAGGAGTAGTTGAGCCCGGTCCAGTGGAGCTCGAGCGCGCCGGCCACGAGGCACGCGAGCCGCGCGCGGTAGCCGACCAGCGCCAGGCCGGCGGCGACGAGGGCGGCGCCCAGGACCAGCCGCGCCGCGCCCAGCCCGATGGGTTCGAGCCCGAGCACCTCGAACAGGTAGATCGGCGTCCACGCCTTGGCGACCGCGCCCGCCGACACCGCCCGCGCGTCGGCGAGGTTCGTGCCCGCGTAGGCGAGCAGGTCGACGACCACCAGCAGCATCACCAGGGCGCGGAAGGCGCCCAGGCGCACCAGGGACGCCTCGGCGAACCAGAAGCGGTCCCAGCGGCTACCCACCGGGTGCCCCCCGGCGGTAGG
>JAUIDW010000140.1 GCA_030428395.1 bacterium
CGCGGAACTCGACCGAGCCGCGCGAGGCGAGCCGCAGCACCTGGTCGTCGACGCCCACCTCCCCGCGCAGCGAGCGGAAGCCGCCGTCGAGCGCGTACACCAGGCGGCTGGGCGCGTGCACGCCCAGGCCGCGGGCGTAGGTGCGGCCCTCGACCACCAGCGGCAGCCCGGTGACCGAGCGGTCGCGGACCGGCGGCCAGCGCATGCCGAGCCCGTCGTCGAAGGGCGAGCCGTCGCGCTCGACGCGCGGCTCGAGGTCGGAGACGAACACGACCGAGCCGTCGTCGCGGTACAGGCCGCGGACGGTCGGGAGCGGCAGGAGCACCTCGTCGCCGCTGCCCAGCGCGAGCCGGCAGCCCCGCGGCGAGAGCTCGACCAGGCGCCCGCGCAGGCGGCCCAGGTCCACGAGGTCGACCGCCACGGCGTCGCCGAGCGCGCCGGGGTCGTCGTCGAAGCCCAGGTCCTGGAGGAACAGACCCGCGAGGTCCCCCCAGCGGTGCAGCTTGGCGCCGATGCGGCCGTCGAACTCGACGCCCTCGGCGGTCAGCTCCACGAGCGTGCCGTCGTCCCAGTCCAGGCCGCCCGGGGTGATCCAGTACACGCGGTCCGCCTCCTCGGCGGGCGCCATGGCCGCGCGGTCGCCCGGCGCGAGCCGCCCGTCGAAGCGCAGCGAGGCGAGGTGGTCGATGGAGAGCGCGATCGTGCCGGCGCCCTGCAGGCGCAGCTCCAGGTCGTCCCCGCCCCCGCCCTCGACGCGGCCCCACAGGCGGTCGCCGGAGGCGAGCTCGACGCGGGCCCGGTCGGGGGACGCCTCCGCCGGGGCGGCGGGCTCGACGCCCTCGAGGGTCACGAGCACGGCGCCCAGCTCGGCCAGGTCGTCGGGGCGCAGCGCGCCCAGCTCGCGCCGGACGACGGTGCCGTCGGCCTGCTCCAGCAGGGCGGTCGGAGTCGCGGAGGGGTCCTGGACGAGGAGCGGCAGCGCGAGCAGCAGGGCGGAACGCATGGCGGGATCCTAGCCCGCGCCGCCCGGCGGCCCAGGGCGCAGCCTGCTCGAGCGACCGCGATCCCCCTGCTGTCAGTCTGGCAGCCGGTGGCCGACGCCTCCCCCGCAGCTGCCAAAGCGGCAGGCCCTCACGGCGCTCCGGGGGCCGCGGAGCGCCGCCAGGACCCCGCGGCGGCCCCGGCACCCTTCTTGCTCACCGCGCGCCAGTCCTGGACGCGCCTCGCCCCGCGAGGCCCAACCGAGTCCCCAGCCAGCTCCCGAGTTCATGCCCAAGCAAATGGTATTCGAGGCGGACGCGCGCGAAGCGATCCGCCGCGGTGTGGAGAAGCTCTCGAAGGCCGTCACCAGCACCCTGGGTCCGCGCGGCCGCAACGCCGTGCTCGACAAGGGCTGGGGCGCGCCGACCGTCACGAAGGACGGCGTCACCGTCGCCGAGGAGATCCAGCTCCAGGATCCCTACGAGCACCTCGGGGCGCAGCTCGTGAAGGAGGTCGCCAGCAAGACCAGCGACGTCGCCGGCGACGGCACGACGACGGCCACCCTGCTGACCGAGGCCATCTTCAACCACGGCCTGCGCGCCATCACCGCCGGCGCGGCGCCCGCGCGCGTCGCCCAGGCCCTGCGCGACGGCACGAAGGCCGCCGTGGCCGCCCTGGAGAAGGCCTCCCGCCCCGTCAGCGGCAACCAGGAGATCCGCCAGGTCGCGACCATCTCTGCCAACAACGACCCGCGCGTCGGCAAGATCATCGGCGACGCCATGCAGAAGGTCGGCAAGGACGGCGTCATCACGGTCGAGGAGGGCAAGACGATGGAGACGGACGTCACCGTCGTCGAGGGCATGCAGTTCGACCGCGGCTTCGTGTCGCCGCACTTCGTGACCGACCCGAACGCGATGACGGTCGAGTTCGAGAAGCCGCTGATCCTCGTCCACGAGGACAAGGTCTCGAACCTGCAGAAGCTCCTCCCGCTGCTCGAGAAGGTGCGCGAGGCCAAGAAGCAGCTGCTGATCATCGCCGAGGACGTCGAGTCCGAGGCCCTGGCCACGCTCGTGGTGAACAAGCTGCGCGGCATCGTGCAGTGCTGCGCCGTGAAGGCCCCGGGCTACGGCGAGCGCCGCAAGGCCATGCTCGAGGACATCGCCGCGGTCACCGGCGCCAAGGCCGTCATGAAGGACCTCGGCGTCGAGCTCGACCAGCTCGCCCTGCGCGACCTGGGCACGGCCCGCCGCGTGGTCGTCGACAACGACAACACCACGATCGTCGGCGGCGCCGGCACCCGCCAGGCGGTCGAGGCGCGCGTCGGCCAGATCCGGCGCCAGATCGAGACCACGACGTCGGACTACGACCGCGAGAAGCTCCAGGAGCGCCTCGCCAAGCTGACCGGCGGCATCGCCCAGGTGAACGTGGGCGGCGCGACCGACACCGAGGTGAAGGAGCGCAAGGCGCTGATCGAGGACGCCCTGCACTCGACGCGCGCCGCGGTCGAGGACGGCATCCTGCCCGGCGGCGGCGTGGCCCTGCTGCGCGCCACCAAGGCGGTCGAGCGCCTCGCGAAGACCGACGACGTCGACTACGCCATGGGCATCGAGGCCCTGCTGTCGGCCATGCGCCGCCCCGTCGAGCGCATCGCCAGCAACGCCGGCCACGACGGCGGCGTGGTGGCCCACCGCATCCTGTCCGAGAAGGACGCCAACCACGGCTTCAACGCGATGACCGGCGAGTACGGCGACATGATGGCCATGGGCATCATCGACCCGGCCAAGGTCACGAAGACCGCGCTGTCGAACGCCGTCAGCGTCGCCTCGCTCCTGCTCAGCACCGACGCCCTCATCACCACGCTGCCGGAGAAGCCGAAGAAGGCCGGCCCGGGCGGCGAGGACATGGACGACATGGGCGGAATGGGTGGCATGGGCGGAATGGGCGGTATGGGAGGCATGGGCGGCATGGGAGGCATGGACTTCTAGCCGGCGCGACCTCGAACCCTCACACGATCCAGAACAACGACCCCACGACCCCGGATTCCCATGGCCAAGCAGATCCTGTTCGACGAAGACGCGCGCCAGAAGATGCGCGACGGCATCGAGAAGCTCGCCAAGACCGTGCGCGTGACCCTCGGTCCCGCCGGCCGCAACGTCATCCTCCAGAAGTCCTTCGGCTCCCCGCACGTCACCAAGGACGGCGTGTCGGTCGCGAAGGAGATCGAGCTGGAGGACCCCTTCGAGAGCATGGGCGCCAAGCTCGTGCGCGAGGTCGCCAGCAAGACCAACGACGTCGCCGGTGACGGCACGACGACCGCGACGGTGCTGGCCTCCGCGATCTTCCGCGAGGGCCTGAAGTTCGTCGCCACGGGCGTCAACACCATCGGCCTGCGCAACGGCATCGAGAAGTCGGTCGAGGCGGCCGTCGAGTCGATCCGCGCGCAGTCGCGCAAGGTGAAGAACCGCGCCGAGAAGGCCAACGTCGGCGCCATCGCCGCCAACAACGACCCGTCGATCGGCGAGATCCTCGCCGAGGCCTTCGAGAAGGTGGGTGACGACGGCGTGATCTCGGTCGAGGAGGGCTCCGGCGTCGAGACCGAGCTCGAGGTCGTCGAGGGCATGGAGTTCGACAAGGGCTACGTGTCGCCCTACTTCGCCACCGACCTCACCAAGCTCACCGCCGAGCTCGAGGACGCGCTGGTCTTCATCTACGAGAAGAAGATCTCCAGCGCGCGCGACTTCCTCCCGATCCTCGAGCGCGCGGTGCAGACGGCCCAGCCGCTGCTCATCATCGCCGAGGACATCGAGGGCGAGGCCCTGGCCACGCTCGTCATCAACCGCCTCAAGGGCGTGCTGAACGTCGTCGCCGTCAAGGCGCCGGGCTTCGGCGAGCGCCGCAAGGCCTACCTCGGCGACATCGCCGCGCTGACCGGCGGCACGGCCATCACCGAGGACCTCGGCATCCCGCTCGAGAAGGTCACGCCGCAGCACTTCGGCCGCGCCAAGCGCGTCCAGGTCACCAAGGACCGCACGATCCTCGTCGGCGGCCAGGGCGGCAAGAAGGCGATCGACGACCGCTGCCGCCAGATCCGCGCGCAGATCGAGAAGACCAAGTCCGACTACGACCGCGAGAAGCTCCAGGAGCGCCTGGGCAAGCTGACCGGCGGCGTGGCCGTGATCCAGGTCGGCGGCAGCACCGAGGCCGAGATGAAGCAGCGCAAGGACCTCGTCGAGGACGCGCTGAACGCCACGCGCTCCGCGATCGAGGAGGGCATCGTGCCCGGCGGCGGCGTCGCGCTCCTGCGCGCGGCCGACGCGGTCGCGCAGCTGCGCGTGCGCGGCGACGAGGCCTTCGGCAAGGCCATCGTCGAGAAGGCCCTCGAGGCCCCGCTGCGCCAGATCGCCGACAACGCCGGCGCCGACGGCTCCGTCGTGGTCGAGATGGTGCGCGAGAAGGGCAAGACCTTCGGCTACGACTCGCTGAGCGGGAAGTACGTCGACATGTTCAAGGCGGGCATCATCGACCCCGTCAAGGTGGTCCGCAGCGCGCTGCAGAACGCCGCCTCGATCTCCGGGCTCCTGCTGACCACCGACTCGATGGTCACCGAGCTCAAGGAGGACGAGGACAAGGTGGAAGGCAGCATCGCCTGAGACCGCTCCACCCGGATCCCCGGCCGTCCCCGCGGCGGCCGGGGCCGGGCGGCGACGGCCCCCGCGAGGACGCATGAGCGGCAAGCGCGACTACTACGAGGTGCTGGGAGTCGCGCGGGACGCCGGCCCCGACGAGATCAAGAAGGCGTACCGCAAGCTCGCCCTCGAGCACCACCCCGACCGCAACCAGGGCGACACCGAGGCCGAGCGGCGCTTCAAGGAGGCCGCCGAGGCCTACGACGTGCTCGGCTCGGCGGAGAAGCGCGCCCAGTACGACCAGTTCGGGCACCAGGCCTTCGCCCAGGGCGGCGGCTTCGCCGGCGCGCGCTTCACCAACGTCGAGGACATCTTCGAGGCCTTCGGGGACGTCTTCGGCGGCAGCATCTTCGGCGACCTGTTCGGCGGCGGTCGCCGCCGGCGCGGCCCGCGCCGCGGGCGCGACCTGAAGATCGTCCTGGACCTGACGCTCGAGGAGGTCGACGAGGGCGTCGAGCGCACCGTGGCCCTCAAGCGCCACGAGGCCTGCGAGACCTGCGAGGGCTCGGGCGCCAAGCCCGGCACGGACTGGCGCACCTGCGCGACGTGCGCCGGGCGCGGCCAGGTGCACCGCAGCCAGGGCTTCTTCACCATGGCGACGCCCTGCCCCACCTGCAGCGGCGCCGGCCAGGTGCTCGAGGACCCCTGCGAGACGTGCCGCGGCAGCGGGCAGCGCGCCGTGCAGAGCGAGGTCACGATCAACATCCCCGCCGGCATCGAGGAGGGCGTGCGCCTGCGCATCCCCGAGGCCGGCGACGTCGGCGCGCGCGGCGCGCCCCGCGGCGACCTCTACTGCATGGTGCGGGAGGCGCCCCACAAGATCTTCCAGCGCAACGGCGCGGACGTGTTCACCGAGGTGCCGGTCTCGTTCACCCAGCTCGCGCTGGGCGACAAGGTCGAGATCCCGACCCTGCGCGGCAAGGCCGACATGGCGATCCCCGCCGGCACCCAGGCGGGCAAGATCTTCCGCCTGCGCGGCCAGGGCCTGCCCCACTTCGAGGGGCGCGGCCGCGGCGACCAGCTCGTCCGCGTGTTCGTCGAGGTGCCGAAGAAGCTGACCGAGCGCCAGCGCGAGCTGCTGGCGGAGTTCGCCGACATCGAGCGCAAGTCGTCGGGCTCGAAGTCCTTCTTCGAGAAGATCGTCAACTACTTCAGCTGAGTCCCCTGCCATGGCCATGCGACCCAGGAAGAAGCGCGAGGACGAGGAGCGGCCCGAGGAGCCCGTCGCCGGCACCGAGACCGACACCGCCGACCAGGAGGACGCCGCCGAGCTGCGCAGCCGGCTGGACGACGCCCTCGAGCGCTGGAAGCGCGCCCAGGCGGACTTCCAGAACCTGAAGCGCCGCCAGCAGGGCGACATCGACGCCGCCGTGCGCCGCACCGTCCAGCCGCTGCTGGAGGACCTGCTGCGCGTCGCCGACCACTTCGAGATGGCCCTCTCCGCGCCGACCACGAACGACGAGAGCCGCGCCCTGGCCGACGGCGTGCGCCTGATCCGCGACCAGCTCGACCGCGCCCTGCGGCAGGCCGGCGTCGAGCCGCTCGACGCCTCCGGGGCCCTCGACCCCAACCTGCACGAGGCCGTCGCCACCGTGCCCGACGCCGACGCCGCGCCGGGGACGATCGTGGACGTGCTGCAGACCGGCTACCTGTGGAACGACGTGGTCCTGCGCCACGCGCGCGTACGCGTCGCCGTCGAGCCGCCGTCCGGGGACGAAGCGGAGGGCTGAGCCGCCATGCCGACCTACGACTACCTCTGCCGCGCCTGCGGCCACCGGCTGGAGATCTTCCAGTCGATCACCGAGAACGCCAAGCGCAAGTGCCCCGAGTGCGGCAAGCTGAAGCTCGAGCGCCAGATCGGCGCCGGCGCCGGCATCCTCTTCAAGGGCTCGGGCTTCTACGAGACCGACTACCGCTCGGACTCGTACCGCAAGGCCGCCAAGTCGGAGGCGTCCTCGGGGAGCGAGTCCTCGTCCGGCTCGGGCGACGCGTCGACGAAGAAGTCGGCGGACGCGCCGAAGCAGGCGCCGGGCGACGCGAAGCCGAAGAAGAAGAACGAGTCCGGGGGCTGAGCCCGCGGCTCAGTCCGCCAGGAACAGCCGCTCGACGAGCTCCGCCAGCCCGTCCGAGTCGCGCGGCCCGATGACGAGGTCGGCGCGCTCGAGCACCTCGGGCATCCCGTCGGCGACCGCCACGCCCAGCCCCGCGGGCTCGAGCATCGGCAGGTCGTTGGTGGCGTCCCCCACCGCGACGACGCGCCCGGGCGGGATGCCGTAGAGCTCCTCGCAGAGGCGCAGCGCCTCCCCCTTGCCGAGGCACGGGGGGTGCACGTCGACCACGGCGAGCTCCGAGTCGCGGTGCGTCGGCAGCACGCTCATGGGGAAGTGCGTCGTGTACATCGGCTGGTCGACGGCGCGCTCGAGCTCGATGGCGAACTGCTCCGAGCTGCCGTGGCCGTTCGAGAACAGCGTCACGCGGATCGCGCGGTCGCGCCGCAGCTCGGCCGGCGGCACGATGCGCAGGTCGGTCATCCAGCGCAGCGCGAAGCGCTCCTCCTCGTTGCGCGGCTCGACCGCGTACTTCGCGCCGGCGCACATGACGGCCACGACGAGGTCGCGGTCCAGGCCGAAGTCGATCGAGCGGTCGCGGGTGCGGTTCGAGAGCGTGCGCTCCTCGACCAGCCGGCGCTCGGTCGGCGACCAGACGGCGGCGCCGTTGTAGACGACCGCCGGCGTGTCGAGGCCGAGGTCCTCGACCACGGGGATGGTCGCCTGCTCGGAGCGGCCCGTGACGATCATCACGCGCACCCCGCGCTCGCGCGCCGCCTCCAGGGCCGCGCGGGTGCGCGGCCGGATGGCGTCCAGGGCGCCGACGAGCGTGCCGTCGAGGTCCAGGAGGAGGGCGTCGTAGTCGCGCGTCACGGGGCGCCCAGTCTGTCGGGTGCCCCCCGGGATGCAAGCCGCGCGCGGGCGTCCGGCGCGCCCGGGCCGGGACCCGGAGCGCGCCGGCGGGCCCTCAGGGCAGCGGGACGACGACGTCCTCGTTCTCGCCCTGCAGCACCTCGATCGTCCGCGACGGCAGCTCCTCGGGCTCGCCCCCGCCGCCGCCCGGGCCGAAGCCGAGCCGGCGCGGCTCCAGGCGCCACGTGCCGGGCTTCAGGCCGCGCAGGCGCACCCAGCCCTCCTCGCCCGCGAACTCGGTCTTCGGGTCGAGCCCGGCCTCCTCGTCGTCGTAGCGCGCGACGACCAGCAGGTTGCGGGCGGGCGACCCGTCGGGCTGCTGGAACCGCACCACGACCTCGCCGGCGGGCTCCAGCGTCAGGTCCACGCCGCCGCGCACCTGGTCGTTCTCGACGACCACCGCGTCCGACCGCGCGGGCTGGGCCGACTCGTGCTCGACGCGCACCACGAGCGGCGCGCCCACCTGGACGCCCCGCAGGCTGTAGCGCCCGTCGGCGTCCGTGCGGGTGTCGTTGGTCCGCCCGAAGGGGTCGGTGCTGACCTGCACGCCGTCGCCGCCGCCGCTGCTGTCCGCGGTGACGAACACGGCGCGCATCACCGTGCGCGGCCGGCCCTCGCCCTCGCCGGCGGAGCGCTCGGCCCACACCCGGGCCCCGACGACGGGCGCCCCGTCCTGGTCGGTCACGCGGCCCTCGAGGATCGCCACCGACAGCTCGACGTCGAAGCGCTCGTCCGTGTACACGTCCACCTCGTACTCCGCCGGCATGCGGCGGTCGGGGTGGGTCACCACGAGCTCGTACTCCCCCGGCTCGATCCCCTCGAGGCTGTAGTGGCCGTCGCCGTCCGTGTCGGTCCGCCGGCCGCCGCCGCCCATCATGGCCTGGATGCGCTGGTGCTGGGTCTCGTCGCGGCGCCGCAGCTCGACGCGCGCGCCGGCCAGGGGCTCGCCGGACTCGCGCACGCGGCCGTACAGCTCGAGCTCCTCGGGCGCGACCAGGACGAGCTCGTGCTCGCCCTCCTCGGCGACCGCGACGGTGGACCACGTGTCCTCCTCGCCCGGGCCGCCGGGCCCGCGCACGACGACGTTCATCTCGGCCTCGCCGTCGCCGAAGAACATAGCGCCGCCGTCGCCGTCGCCCATGCGGAACGAGTGCGCGCCCTCGACCAGGTGGGCGAAGGTCACCTCGCCGCTGGCGTCGGTGACGTGGCCGCCCCCGTGCCCCATCAGGCCCGCCATCACCGGCCCACGGGCGCCGGGGGCGCGGTGGTCGATGCGCTTGCCGGGCACGGGCTGGCCGGCGGCGTCCACCAGGCGGACGAGCACCGAGCCGCCCTGGAGCAGGTCCACGACCTGCTCGCTCGCGCCGGAGGCTCCGACGTAGAACGGCTCGCTCTCGTGGTCGGCGAAGCCGCGGCGCCGCACGCGCAGGACGCACGTCTCGTTCTCGAAGGTCGAGACGTGCGCGACCCCCTCGGCGTCGGTCGTCGCGCGCCGGCTGTCGGCGGAGTTGCGCACGATCTCGCCGTCCTCCTCCTCGATCTCGATGCGCACGCCGAAGGCCCCGCCCTCGCCGGGCTCCGGCTGACGCTCGAGCTCGACCCGCGCGCCCTCGACGGGCTGCCCGTCGCGCGCGTCGCGGACGACGACCTTCATCAGCGGCACCGGCCGCAGCGCGATCGTGCCGAGGTCGACCTCGGACTCGGCGGCCAGCACGATGTCGCTCTGCTCGAAGGGCTCGTACCCGGTCGCCTCGAGCTGCAGGACGGCGCGATCCTGGTCGCCGCGCGGGCGGAGGTTCCCGAAGCGCACGCGGCCCTCGGGGTGCTCGCGCAGGCGGCGCCCGTCGTCCCCGGTCAGGGGCATCGGGAAGCGCAGGCCGGCGCGCACGTCGAATTCCTCGACCGGCTCGCGCGTCTTCGCGTCGACGACCTGGAACACGAGCGCCGACTCGAGCTGGTAGCGCAGCTCGACCCCGCGGTCGCCGGGCCGCACGGCCACGGTGCCCGAGCGGGACGGCTCGAGGCCCCCGCCGCTCGCCGCGTGCAGCGCGAGCTCGTAGTCCTGGCCGGCGCGCAGCCCGCGGACGGCGAAGCGGCCGTCGGGCCCGACGTCGGCGCGGCGCGACTCCGCCGCGGTCGCGCCCTCGACCCCGGCGACCTCCCGCAGGGTGTCGCGCGGCGCCGCGGGCCGCGCGCGGACCACCAGCTCGCCGGCGTCCGCCGGGGCGTCGATCACGCGGCCGTGGACCTCGTAGCCGGGCTCGAGGGCGACCTCGAGGTGCTCGGCGCCGCGGCCGGCCTCGGCGCGGCCGGTCACGACCTGGTCGGGGTGGGCGTCGGTGGCGACGAGCAGGCGCCAGGGCCCGTGCTCGAGCTGGTCGACGCGGAAGCCGCCCTCCGCGTCGGTCGTGGCGACGGACACGCCCGCCCGGCCGGAGCCGAAGAAGCTGACCGAGCGGCGCGGCGTCGGGTCGAGGCGGAACACCTCGGCCCCGGCGACCGGCGCGCCGGTGGCGTCGACGACGCGGCCGACCACGACGGGGCTCGGCGCGAGCGCGAGCTCGCCCACGTCCAGCTCGCCGTCGGACGGCAGCGCCAGGTTCTCGCGGTCCAGCGGCACGAAGCCCGGCGCGCGCACGGCCAGCGCCGCGCCTCCCGACTCGAGCCCGGCGAGGGCGAAGCGGCCGTCCGCGTCGGTGGTCGTCTCGGCCCGGCGCACCCACGAGAAGCGCGACATCACGTCGGCGTCGAGCGGCAGGCCCACCAGCCCCGAGCGGTTCGCCGCCAGCACCCGCGCGCCCTCGACCGGCGTCCCGTCGGCGTCGAGCACGCGCCCGCGGAGGGCGGGCCCCTCCGGCGCCCCCGCGGCGGCCGCGGCCGGCGGCGGGGCGACGGGCTCCTCGACCGTGCGGGCCGACGCCGGCGCGGCGCCGGCGCCGTCCCGGTCCGCCGCGTCCCCCGGCCCCACGAGCTCGGCGGCGTCCGGAGACCCCGCCGGGTCCAGGGCGCGCGCCGCGACCGGCGGCGCCGTCTCGAGCGGTGGGCTCTCCCCGCTGCCGACGAGCCACCAGGCCCCGAGGGCGACGAGGGCGATGGCGACGAAGACGAGGGCGGCGTGCAGGGGGCGCATGGGGATCCTCCGGGGGTTGCGGGGCGGGCGGGCGGCACCGGGACCGGGCCGGACGCCCGCGCACGGGCCGTCGGCGGCAAGGATGCACGGTGCCCCGGCCCCCGCCCGCGTTTCGCCGAAAACCCGTCCGGCGGCCCCGGCCGCGGCGCGAGAGTCCCCGCGACCGGGCCCCGGGAACGGGCGGGACCTCAGGCCGCGGGGCGGACGGCCGTCCCGTCCCGGCCCGGGAGCGGGCCGGCGGAGAGCGCTCCCTTGACCCGCGGGGCCCCGCCGGCCGATGCAGCGGGCGACGCGCCGGCCGGCGCACCGGAAGCGACGCGGCGGGCGAGCGCGCCCACGGTTGCATCCGCGCCCGCGAGCCGTTCAGATCGCCTCCCGCGATGTCCACGCCCCCCCTCGCCCGCCGCCCCCGCCGGCGCGCCGCCGCGGCGGCGCCGCTCGCCCTCGCCGCCGTGCTGCTCGCCGGCTGCCAGGGGACGCGGGCGCTCATGGACCCGGCCGTCCTGGTGAAGACCTCGGGCGGCTTCGAGCAGGGCGTCTCGACCGACTACGGCGTCGTCTTCCTCGGCCGCACGGCCCGCTCGGGCGACGTCGAGGTGATGTGCTGGTACGGCGACGGCCCGAACATCGAGTCGTCGGTGATCGAGCCGCTCGGCGGCGGTCTCTACACGGTCGAGACCGAGATCCGCCTGCCCGAGGTGGTGATGGTCTACCGCGACCCGGAGGCCGGCGAGAAGGTCGAGCTGATGGGCCGCTGGAGCCCGGACGGCGTGAAGAAGTGGACGATGAGCTCGAAGGTGGCTCGCCACCCGAGCGTCGACGGGATCCTGCTGGAGCTGCCCGACGACGCCGAGGACGTCCCGAGCCTCCTGGGCGCCGGCGTCTACCTCGAGGGACCGGACCCGCGCGAGTGGCCCTTCCTGGGCGGCGACTTCCTGCTGCGGGACAAGAACCGTGGCCGTCGCCTGCTCGGGCTCGTGTCCGGCCGCATCCGCCTCACGACGGACGACCCCGAGGGCGGCTTCCGCGTCACGCGCGAGTACCTGACCGTCGCCGGCCCGGAGTCGCTGTGGCGCCTGGTGACGTACCGGCGCCGCCTGACGCACAAGCAGCGCTGGGTGTACCGCGAGGACATCCTCTAGCCCCCCGCGCCCCGGGTCCGCGCCGCCGCTGGATCGCGCCCGCCCAGGGCGTACCTTCGGGGCATGAAGCACGAGGCGAACGAGGCGCGCCGCGGCCTGCGCGGTCGCGTGCACACGATCATCTTCGGCACGGGGACGCCGGCCGGGAAGGCCTTCGACGTCGTCCTGATCGTGGCGATCCTGACGAGTATCGCCGTGGTGATGCTCGAGAGCGTGGCGGACGTCCGGCAGCGCCACGGCCCCGCCCTGCGCGCCGCCGAGTGGGGCTTCACGGTGCTCTTCACCGTCGAGTACCTGCTGCGGCTCTGGTGCGTCCCGCGGCCCACCCGGTACGCGCGCAGCTTCTTCGGCCTGGTCGACCTGCTCTCGATCCTGCCGACCTACGCGAGCGTCCTGATCCCCGGCGCCCAGGCCCTGCTCGTCATCCGCACGGTGCGCATCCTGCGCGTGTTCCGCGTGCTGAAGCTCGCCGCCTACGTGGCCGAGTCGGAGACGCTCGTGCGCGCGCTGGTGCAGAGCCGCCGCAAGATCGAGGTCTTCGTGTACGGGGTGTTCACGGCGGTCGTGGTCTTCGGCTCGCTCATGTACCTGATCGAGGGGCCCGAGAACGGCTTCACCAGCATCCCGCGCGGCCTGTACTGGGCGGTCGTCACCATGACCACGGTCGGCTACGGCGACATCTCGCCCCAGACGAGCCTCGGCCAGGCGGTGTCGGCGGTGGTGATGGTGATGGGCTACGGCATCATCGCCGTGCCGACGGGCATCGTGACCGCCGAGCTGACCATGGCCGGCGGGCAGGGCCACCGCCCCTCGGGGCGCGCCTGCCCGGGCTGCGGCGACGGCGCCCACTCGCTCGACGCCGTGTTCTGCCGGCTGTGCGGCGCGCGCCTGTGACCCGGGCTCAGCGCCGCCAGAAGCTCGGGACGAGCAGCACGACGACCGCGTAGAACTCGAGCCGGCCGAGGATCATGAAGAA
>JAUIDW010000141.1 GCA_030428395.1 bacterium
CCTTCACCTCCTGGTGCGGCAGGTTGAGGCCGACGGTGCTCGTGCGCTCCTCGATCGACGCGTGCGGGTCGGTCAGGTGCGTGATGGGCGAGGCCTCGGTCTGGCCGTAGCCGATCAGGAGCTCGCGGCAGCCCATGTCCTCGAGCACGCGGTGCACCAGCTCGGGCGGGCACGGCGCGCCCGCCATGATGCCGGTGCGCAGGCTGGACAGGTCGTGGTCCGCGAAGTCCTCGCGCTCGAGCTCGGCCACGAACATGGTCGGCACGCCGTGCACGGCCGTGCAGCGCTCGGCCTCGATCGCGTGCAGCGTCGCGCCCGCCTCGAAGTGCGGCGAGGGGATGACGATCGCGGCGCCGCGCGTCAGGCACACCAGCGTCGACGCGACCATGCCGAAGCAGTGGTAGAAGGGCACCGGCACGCACAGCCGGTCCCGCTCGGTGAAGCTCATGGCGGCGCCCGCGAACCAGGCGTTGTTCAGCAGGTTGTGGTGCGTCAGCACGACGGCCTTCGGGTCGCCCGTCGTGCCCGACGTGAACTGGATGTCGACGGCGTCGTCGGGGTCGACCGCGGCCGCGCGCGCGTCGACCTGGGCGGACGACACGGTCTCGCCCAGGGCCAGCACCTCGGGCCACGTCCGGAAGCCAGGCGCGGGGCGCTCGACCGCCTCGCGGCGGGCGGGGTCGAACACGACCACCGCGCGCAGGTCCGGCAGGGCAGAGCAGGCCAGCTCGTCGGGCGCCGAGCGCTCGAGCTCCGGACACAGCTCGCGGACCATCGCGGCGTAGTGCGACGTCCGGAACGCGGGCTCGAGGAACAGCACCTCGACGCGCGCGCTCCGCAGCGCGGGCTCGAGCTGCGACAGGCGGTACGCGGGGTTCACGTTCACCAGCACCGCGCCGACGCGTGCGACGGCGCACTGCAGGACGACCCACTCGAGGTTGTCGGTCGCCCAGACGCCGACGTGGGCGCCGCGCTCGACGCCCAGCGCCATCAGCCCGCGCGCGAGCTGCTCGACGTCGCGGTCCAGCTCGGCGTACGTCCGCCGCAGGCCCTGCGGGAGGGACACGACGGCCTCGCGGTCGGGGAAGCGCGCGACGACGGCGCGCAGGTGCTCGTCCAGGGTCTCGCCCCGCAGCGGCTCGGTGCCACCGCGGTGGAAGTAGGCACGTTCGTTGGGGGTCTGCATGACGGCATCCTAGGTGTCCGCGCCGCGCGCCCGCGCGCGGGGCCATCGACCCCCCGCCGTCTACGCACTCGTTCCCGCCCGCGTGCCCACCTGGCCCCCCCCGGCGCTCGCCGCCGGGCCCCTACGATCGCAGGGTCCCCACCGGAGGTCCTCCCGTGAAGATCGCGCAGATCATGAGCGTCGACCCGCTGTCGGTCGAGGCGTCCGACACCCTGGCCGACGCGATCGGCCTGATGACCGAGCGCGGCGTGCGGCACCTGCCGGTCGTCCGCGACGGCCGCGTGGTGGGGATCGTCTCCGACCGCGACCTGCTCGAGTCGACCGGCTGGATGTGGGACGAGGAGCGTGGCAAGGCCCCGGCGGTGGTCGGGGACGTGCTGCAGCCCGAGCCGATGACCCTGGGGCCCGACGACTCGGTCGCCACGCTGGCGCGCCGGCTGGTCGAGTGGGGCGTCGGCTGCGCCCCGGTGGTCGTCGACGGCGCCCTCCGCGGCATCGCCACGGAGATCGACGTCCTCGAGGCCTTCGTCGCCTACTGCGGCAACGGCCATCCGCCGCCGGATCCGGTGCCGGTCGAGCAGCGCATGTCGGTGGACCCGCTGACGCTCGAGGTCACCGCCACGGCCCAGGAGGCGTTCGACCTCATGCGCGGCAACGCCGTCCGCCACCTGCCGGTGGTCGAGGACCTCACCGTCGTCGGCCTCGTCTCCGACCGCGACCTGCGCGCCATGCTCGGCCGCGCGATGCCCGGCAACACGCCCGTGCGGGAGTTCATGGCGACCGAGGTCGAGACCGTCTCCCCCGACGACGACCTGACGCTCGTCGCGCACACGCTCGCCGCCCACAAGATCGGCGCCCTGCCGGTCGTGGACGGCGACGCGCTCGTGGGCGTGATCTCGACCACCGACGTGCTCGACCACTGCGCCAGCGTGCTCGGCTGAGGCCGGTCCCCGGCCGCGAATCCCGCCCCCGGGCCCCGCGCGGGACCCCGGACCGGGCGCGCGCTCCCCGCGGGCCGGGACGGCTGAAGCCGGGAGCGGCGGCGCGCCGATGACGGAGGGAGGGGGACCTTCGCCATGAAGACCATCGACACCCTGCAACGCGAGCACGAGTGGATCGGCTGGATGGCCGAGTGCCTCGAGTCGCTCCTCGTCCGCGCCCGCCGCGAGGCCCGGCTGCCGGCCGAGGCCTACGACCTGCTGTCCCTGTACGAGTCGTTCGCGGACGGGCGCCACCAGGACAAGGAGGAGCAGGTGCTCTTCCGCGAGCTGCTCTCGGCGGCCGACGACCGCGACCGCCAGGTGCTCGAGCGCCTCCTGCGCGAGCACGAGGCCGAGCGCCAGCACATGGCCGCCATGCGCGCGAACGCCCTGGGCGCCGTGAACGCCGAGCCGCACAGCCTGGTCGAGTTCGACCGCGCCGCGAGCGAGTACCTGGCCCTGCACCACGCCCACATGCGCCGCGAGGCCACGGTCCTCTTCCCGATGGCCGCGCGCCTGCTCGACGCCGACGCCGACGAGCGCATGCTGCGCGAGTTCCGCCGCATCGAGGGCGGCGCCACCGACCCCCACGCCCTGCGCGAGCAGATCCTGACCCTGCGCCACCGCGTCGGCCTGCCGCACCCGCCGGCGGCGTGACCGCGGGGCGCGTCACCCGCGCAGCGTGTCGAGCGGGCGGGCGCGCAGGGCGCGGAGGCTGGCGGAGAGGCCGCTGAGCGTGGCGAGGACGGCCGTCGCGACCGCGGCGGTCGGCAGGGCCGTCCACCAGGGCAGCTCGGCCTCGAGCTCGGCGAGGTGGACGAGGAAGGCCCAGGCGAGCGCCAGGGCGCCGACGGTGCCCAGGGTGCCGGCGAGCAGGCCGCTGAGGGCGTACTCGAAGGCGAAGAGGCGCGTGACGCCTCCGCGCGTGACGCCGAGGGTCTTCAGCAGGGCGGCCTCGCGCGCGCGGCGCAGGGCGGTGGTGGCGACGGCGCCGGCGAGGATCACCAGGCCGGTGACGATCGTGAAGCTGCCGAGCGCGCGGATGCCGAAGGCCAGGCGCTCGAGCACCGCGGCGACCTTCTCGAGGATCGGGCGGATGCGCAGCACGGTGACGTTGGGGAAGCCGGCGGCCAGGCGGTTCTGCAGCTCGATCTCCGCGTCCGCGTCGGCCAGGCGCGCGGCGGCCAGGCGGAAGTGGGGCGCGCCCTCGAGCACGCCCGGCTCGACCACGAAGAAGAAGTTGATGCCGAAGCTGCGCCACTCGACGTCGCGCACGCTGGTGACGGTCAGCTCGACGGGCACGCCCTGGACGTCCAGCTCGATCACGGAGCCGACGCCGACGCCCAGGTCCTGCGCGTAGTCCCGCTCGACGCTGACCTCGGCCCGGTCGGGATCGCTCCACAGCTCGCCCTCGACGACCACGTTGTCGTCGGGCAGCTCGTCCATCCACGTAAGGCGCTGCTCGCGCGTGTAGACCCAGGTCGCGCGCCCGCGGTCCTCGCTCTCGGCGGCCAGCTCGCGCACGCCGCGGCCGTCGATCGAGCGGAGACGCGCCATCACGACCGGGACGGAGCTCGTCGACCGCGCCCCGTGCTCGTCCAGCGCCGCGCGCACGCCGTCCCACTGCTCGGGCTGCACGTCGACCAGGAACACGCTGGGCGCGTCCTCGGGCAGGGCCGTGCGCAGGGCGCGGCCGAGGCGCGACTCGATCAGCCACATCGAAACGACCACCAGCACGCCGAGCCCCAGCGCGACGATGGCGCCCGTGGTGCCCGAGCCGGGCCGCGACAGCGCCGCCAGGCCGTGCTCGACGTACGGTCCGAAGCGGCCGCGCGGCAGGCGCGCCGAGGCGACCGAGGCCAGGCGCGCGCCGCCCCACAGCAGCGCCGCCAGCACCACGAGCCCGGCGCTGAAGATCGCCGCGGGCAGCCACGCGCCGCCCTGGACCCGCGCGCTGACCAGCACGCCGAGGAACAGCGCGGCGGGCGCGCCCAGGCGCACCGAACGCGGCGCCGGCAGCGGCACCGCCTCCGCCCGCAGCACCGCCGCGGGCGGGACGCGCCACACCGCGGTCAAGGGCGGCATGCTGAACAGCGTCGCGACCAGCAGGCCCAGCCCGACGCCGCGCGCGAGGGCCAGCGGCTGCCACAGCGGGACCGCCGCGTCCTGGAACAGCTCGGGCGCGTAGCCGCGCACGATCCACGGCAGGGTCGCGCCGGCCAGGCCGCCGACCAGGCACCCGGCGAGGGCCAGCAGCGCGACGTGGCCGAGGTACGTCGCCGCGATCTCGCGCGCGCGGAAGCCCAGGCAGCGCATCACGGCGACGCCCTGCGTGCGGCCGGCGAGCCACGCGCGCACGATCTGCGAGACGCCGATGCCGCCGAGCAGCAGCGACAGCAGCGCGACGAGCCCCAGGTAGTCCTCCACCTGGCGCAGCGAGCGCCGGACGCCGGGCTGCGCGTCGGTGTGAGCGCGGACGCGCACGTACGGCGTGTCTTCCAGCGCGCCGCGCAGCTCGCGCTCGAGCGCGGCCAGCTCCTCGCGTGTCGGGTCGCCGTCCATCCCGTAGAGCGAGACGTGGCGCACGCGGCTCTTCTCGCCGAACAGGTTCGTGCGCGCGAGCCCCTCCGTGCCGACGAACACGCGCGGACCCAGGGTCATGGCGAAGTCCACGCGGTCGGGCTCGTCCACGACGACGGCCGCCACGCGGAACTCCGCCCCGCCGAGGCTGAGCGCGTCGCCGACGGCCAGGCCGAGCTCGCCGGCGAGCTCCGGGCCGACGAAGACGGCGTCCGCGCCCAGGTCCGCGGCGGTCGGGCCGGCGGGGTCCAGGACCAGCTCGCCGTACAGCGGGTACGTGCCGTCGACGACCTTCAGCTCGACCAGGCGGCTCGCGGCGGCGCGCTCTCCGTCCTCGGGGTCCGTCGGCAGCGAGGCCATCGCCCCCATCTCGACGAGGTCCGCGCGGCGGTGCGGGCGGTCGGCGAAGAACGCCGCGACCTCGTCGGGCAGCGGGCGCCGCGCCGACACGCGCAGGTCCGCGGCGAGCAGCTCGCGCGACTGGCCGACGATCCCCGAGCGCAGGGCCGACACCAGCGACGACACGCCGACCACGGCGGCGACGCCGATCGCCAGGCACAGGGTGAAGAAGACGAGCCGGCCGCGCGCGGCGCGCGACTCGCGCAGCACCGACGCCAGCAGGGCGCGCCACCGGGTCGGTGCGTCGCCGCCGGCCGCCGCGGGTTCGCGGGCGCTCATGCCCCGCGGCTCGCGGCGGCGGCCGGGGCCGCGCCGGTGTCGCGCTCGAGGCGCCCGCCGAACAGGTGCACCTGGCGCTCCGCGCGGGCGGCGATCTCGGGGTCGTGCGTCACCAGCACCAGCGTCGTCCCGTGGCGCTCGCGCATGCCGAGCAGCAGCTCGAGCACGCGGTTGCCGGTCGCCGGGTCGAGGTTGCCGGTGGGCTCGTCGGCCAGCAGGAGCTCCGGCCGCGGCGCGAAGGCGCGCGCCAGCGCCACGCGCTGCTGCTCGCCGCCGGAGAGCTGCGACGGATAGTGGTGCCCGCGCTCGGCCAGGCCGACCTCGGCCAGCACCTCGTCGGCGCGCGCGCGCGCCTCCTCGAACCCGATCAGCTCGAGCGGCACGAGCACGTTCTCGCGGGCGGTCAGGTTGCCGAGCAGCTGGAACGACTGGAACACGAACCCTATGCGGCGGCGGCGCAGCAGCGCGAGCTCGTCCTCGCCCAGGCCCTCGATCGGGCGGCCGTCGATCCGCACCGTGCCCGTGGTCGGCCGGTCCAGCCCCGCCAGCAGGCCTAGCAGGGTCGACTTGCCGCTGCCCGAGGGCCCCAGCACGGCGACCAGCTCGCCCGCGCGGATGGACAGGTCGACGCCGTCGAGGACGGTCAGCGTGCGCGCGCCGGAGGGCAGCCGCTTCGTCAGACCGCGGCACTCGACCTGGGGGGGCCGGTCCGCCGGCGCGCCGCTGGAGGCGGTCGAGCCGGGCGCGCGGGCGTCGTCGCCGTCGGGGGTCGGGGGGGGCGTGGGCAGCATGGGGCCGACAACGGTACCCGCGGTCCGCGGGGCCCCCGTCGGTTCGCCCGGTTTCCCGCGCCGGAGGCGTCGAGCGCGGATCTCTGCCCCCCTCGCGCACCGCCGGGTGCCGGCGCGCCCCGTTTCGCACCGGTTCGCACCGGTCGAACCGGCGCGCGTCCACGCCGGCGGGGCCCTACAGCCCGGGCGAGGCGTGCCCTAGATTGGCCGCCGTGGACTCCCGGCTCCCCGATTCGACCGCGCCGACGCGCAAGCCGACCGCGCCGACGCGCGCGCTGCGCGCCGCCCTCGCGGCCCTGCTCCTCGCGGCCTGCGGCGCCGGGGCCGCCGAGGACGCGGGCGGGGAACGCACGCCGACCCTCCTGGACGCGCCCGCCGCCGACGTCGCCGCGGCGCCGGCCCCCGCCCTCGACGTCCCCGCCGACGCACCGACGGTCCTGTTCCTGGGCGACAGCATCGGCGCCGGCCTGCACCTGGCCGAGCACCAGGCCTTCCCGGCCGTCCTGCAGGCGCGCCTGGCGGCGGACGGGCTGCCGTTCCGGCTCGCCAACGTCTCGGAGAGCGGCCGCACGACCTCCGGCGGCGTGACGGGCCTGGACTGGGCGCTGCGCTCGGAGCCCGCCGTCGTCGTGATCGAGCTGGGCGGCAACGACGGCCTGCGCGGCGTCGCGCTCGAGCAGGTCGAGGCGAACCTGCGCCGGCTGGTCGCGGAGTCGCGCGCCGCGGGGGCGCGCGTGCTGCTCCTGGGCGTGCGCCTGCCGCCGAACTACGGCGAGTACGGCGAGCGCTTCGACGCCCTGTACCCCCGCCTGGCCGCCGAGCTGGACCTGGCCTTCGTCCCCTCCTTCATGGACGACGTCGGCGGCGTGCCCGAGCTCAACCTGCCCGACGGCCTGCACCCGACCGCGGAGGGGCACGAGCGGCTGGCCGACAACGTCGAGGCCGCCCTGCGCGACCTCGTGGCCGCCGCGTCGGCCCGCTGACGCACCGGCGCCCGCGCCCGCGCGCGCGCCATCCCCTAGGATGCTCGGCGTGGACGCCCCCACTCCCGAGCAGGTGCGCGCCGCGCTGGCGGACCTGGACGCGCGGCGCCGGCGGATCGTCGCCGGCCTGCTGACGGCGATGATGCGCGACCCGGGTCGGGTGCGCGACCGCGAGTGGGTCTCGGAGCAGCTCGCGCAGGTCACGCTGCTCTCCGGCGAGATCGAGGCGGACTCGGCCGCCGACGCGATCGAGGACGTGCGCGCGTACCTGCAGGACCACGCGAGCGACCTGCTCGCGGCGACGTACCTGCTGTTCCAGCGCGTGGCCCTCGACCTGCAGCCCCGCGCCGCCGCGGGCTTCGAGCTCGAGGAGGCCCTCGCGGTCGCGCTGAGCTACCTGCCGGCGCCGGAGGACGCGTAGACCGCGGCCGGGCGCGGGGTGGCGGCGGGCCATCCCCCGGGGTTTCAGTCGTCCCGCGCGGACCGACGATGGGGGGAGCGGACCCTCCGCGCCCTCCCCTCGCCGACCGCCATGCACCGATCCAGCCGCATCCTCCTCGCGCTCGCCCTCGCCGCCGCTTCGTCCTGCAGCGACGGGATCGACCCGCGCCTCGAGCCGCTGGCCGAGGCGCCGATCGAGGTCGGCCGCGGGCTCGGGGACCTCGTCCTCGGCGAGACGACGCTGGGCGAGACGATCGCGCGCTACGGCAAGGGCCGCGCCGCGCTGCTCGCCGGCGACGAGGGCGCCTTCGAGCTGTCCTACGCCGGCGGCCAGCTCGACCTGCTGTTCCGCATCCCGCAGGAGCGCTACCTCGAGGGCGGCCCGATCCTGCGCGCCGTGCACGATTTGCCGGCCTTCCTCGAGCAGCACCCCGAGCTGGGCGAGCTGACGCTCGACAGCCTGTCGATCCGCGTCCCGCGCCTCCGCGACGAGCCGTTCTTCCGCGGCACCCTGTCCCGCGGCGGCCACCTCGGCGGCCCGCTCGACCCCGTGCTCCTCGCCTACGGCGAACCGCCCGACGGCCCCGCCCCGTTCGTCGCCGGCCTGTCGCCGACCAGCTCGCCCGAGCGCGCCTACTACCCCGAGCACGGCCTCCTCGTCCGCTACGTCTCCCCGCCGGAGGAGGAAGCGGAGCCCGACGAGGACGCCACCGAGGACCCCACCCCCGAGCCCGACCCGGCACCGGAAGAAGAGCGCGAACCCCCGAAGATCGAGTCGATCACGCTCTTCCTCCCCTGGCGCTCGTGAGCGCCGGCCGGCACCCCGCCCGCGACCCGGTCGGTGGGCGCTGGTAGGGTGTCGGCTCGATGAGGTCCGAGACCGGGAAGCCCTCCAGCTCGTCCTTCGAGGGCGACTTCGCGCCGGGCGAGGTGCTGATCGGGCGGTACCGTGTCGTCGCGCTGGTCGGCGAGGGGGGCATGGGGCAGGTGTACCTGGCCGACGACCTCGTGCTCGGGCAGCCGGTGGCGGTGAAGTTCCTGCCGGCGCACGTGGCGGAGCGCGAGGGCGGGCTCGAGCGCTTCCGGGCCGAGGTGCGCCACTCGCGCGACGTCACCCACCCGAACGTCGCCCGCGTCCACGACATCGGCGAGGTCGACGGACGGCACTTCCTGACGATGGAGTTCGTCGACGGGGAGGACCTCGCCAGCCTGATCCGGCGCATCGGGCGGCTCCCGCGCGAGAAAGCGGCGGAGATCGCGCAGCAGATCTGCGCCGGGCTGGCCGAGGCGCACCGCCGCGGCGTCCTGCACCGCGACCTGAAGCCCGCGAACGTCATGCTCGACGGCGAGGGCCGCGTGAAGCTGACCGACTTCGGCCTGGCGGTCGCGGCCGAGACGGAGGCGGGCGCGACGGTGGCCGGGACGCCGCAGTACATGGCCCCCGAGCAGCTCTCCGGCGTGCCGGCGTCGGTCCAGAGCGAGGTGTACTCGCTCGGCTTGCTGCTCTACGAGCTGTACACGGGCAAGCGCGCCCTGCGCGGTCGCACGCTCGACGAGCTGCGCCGCGAGCACGAGGAGGGCGCCGTCTCGCCGCCCTCCTCCGTCCTCGCCGACATCGAGCCGGGCGTCGATGCCGTCCTTTCGCGCTGCCTCGCGCGCGACCCGCGCGAGCGACCTGCGTCGGTTGCGGAGGTGGCGCGCGCGCTGCCGGGGGGCGACCCGCTCGCGGCGGCGCTGGCCGCGGGCGTCACGCCGTCCCCCGAGGTCGTCGCCGCGGCGGACTCGCGCGGCGCCGTGGCCCCGCGCCGCGCCCTGGCGCTGCTGCTGGGGGCGGCGCTGCTCCTCGCGACCCTCGTCGTCACGCGCGAGCGCACGCACGAGCTCACCGGAGCCTCGTACGGGAAGCCGACGGCGGTCCTGCAAGACCGCGCCCGCGAGCTCGTGGAGGAGTGGACGGGCGCGCCCGTCCCGGAGCACGCGGTGCACTGGTACGCGTGGGACTCGGCGCTCGCCGAGGCGCGGACGCCGGCCCCGTCGCAGCCACCCGAGGCCATGTTCCAGCCGCTGGTCCACCACGCGCGCTTCTCCCCGGAGCCGATCACGTGGGGGTCGCACCTGCTCACGGCGGACATGCCCAGCCCGGCCCCCGGGTCGATCTACGTCGCGCTGGACGCGGACGGCCGGGTCCTGGCCTGGACGCACCACCTGGGGCCCGACCTCGAGGTCGGCGAACCGGCCGCGGCCGCGCCCGACGCGGAGGCAGCCTGGCGCGCGCGGCTCGAGCGGACCGGTCTCGACCTCGAGGCGCTCCGCTCCGCGGAGCCGCGCCGGCGACCGACGGTGTTCGCCGACACGCGGCTCGCCTGGGAGGTCGGCGCCCCGGACGTGGAGTCCGGCGACGTGCTGCGCGTCGAGGGCGTGCAGCAGGGCGGCCAGCCGGTCCAGCTGAACCTGGTTCGCGGCGAGGAAGCCCTCGGCGCCGTGCTGGGCGCCCCCCCGCGGGGCGGGGTGTTCCAGTGGATCCAGCTGGCCCTGACGGCCCTGGCCGCGCTCCTCGCCTGGCGCAGCGTCCGCGCGGGCCGCGCCGACCTGAACGGCGGGTTGATCGTCGGCGCCGTGGCCCTGGGGTCGCACGTCGTGTTCGCGTTCGCCATGCCGACGCCCGACGAGTTCGTGGCGTTCGGGACCTACTTCTCCGAGTCGCTCTCCTACTCCTGCCACACGGCCGTGCGGGTCGCGCTGTTCTACCTCGCGCTCGAGCCGTTCGCCCGGCGGCGCTGGCCCCGCACGCTGGTGTCCTGGTCACGCTTGCTCGAGGGTCGCGTCCGTGATCCCGCGGTCGGGCGCGAGCTGCTGGTCGGGCTGTTCGCGGGGCTCGCCATGGCGACCGCCGTGAGCCTGGTGTCGCTGGGTTTCCACATGGTCGGAACGGAGAGCTCGCAGACGCTGGCGCTGCCCTTCAGTGGTCTCGGCAGCCCGCTGCGCACGTTCTGCAGTCTCGTCCACCTGTCGGGGGACGCGGTCATGATCTCCGGCGCGGTCGTCTTCATCCTGGTCCTGCTGCGCGCCGTGATCCCGGTGGCAGCCGTCGCGAACGCGCTCTGGCTGGCCCTCTCCGTGACGATCTCGACCCTGGCCTCGGGGGGCGCGCCCGACGCCCCGATCGTGGCGCTCACGTTCTCCGCGACCCTCCTGCTCCTGCTGACGCGCGTCGGCTTCCTCTCGGTCGTGGCGGCCCAGTTCGTCCTGCTCTCGACGACGGCGCACCCCCTCACCCTCCGACCCGGCGACTGGTACTTCCCCGGCAGCCTCGTCCTGATCCTGACCCTGGCCACCCTGGGAGTCCTCGCCTACCGCGTCGCCGTCGCCGGCCGCTCGGCGTTCGAGCCGGAGCCTCCGGGCGCGCGCTGAGCTCGCCCCGGGCGCCTTTCAGCTCGCGCGGGCGCGGAAACTCTGCCAGCGCTTCTCGAGGCACTCCGGGTCGGGGCGCTTGCCGGCGGCGCGCGGGACCCAGATGCGCTCGCCCTCCAGCTCCTGGAGGCCGTGCCGCAGCATCGGCCCGTCGATCTCCTCCAGCACGTCCGGCCGGATGCGCACGCGCAGCCGCTCGGGCTCGATCCCCAGGACGCCGGCGTCGAACGAGGCGTGGTGGATCTTGCACAGCGCCAGGCCGTTGGGGACCACGGGCGCGCCGCCGTCGGCGTCGGGGACGATGTGGGCCGCGTCCAGCAGCTCGCGGTGCCCGAGGCGGCAGATGCAGCAGCGCACGCGGTACGCCTCGAGGACGCGTTCGCTGAACCCGCGCTGGTGCAGGCGCTGGCGCATGAGCCGCGTGGCGTACTGGCGGGTGAACGACTCCTCGACGAGGTCCTCGCCCTGCAGCGAGGCGGTCACCTGCGCGCCGCCGAGCGCCAGGGTGCCGACCTCGGCCTGCACCCAGAACCGCAGCTCGTCGGGCTCGTCATCCACGATGTACGCGGGCCAGACGGGCATGTAGCGCCCCGGGGCGACGCCGAAGAAGTAGACCAGCGGCACCCGCTCGAGCCACGCGCGCCGCAGGCCGGCGTTCTGCCAGTGGTCGGGGTCGCGGCCCATGTAGGCGTAGGCGAGGCGGTCGTCGACCAGCGTGTCGTCGTAGGGCGACCGCACGCTGGTGCGGATGCTCAGCGGCAGCTCGCACAGGCGGGGCTTGAAGATGCCCTGCTGGCTGAGGAGCGGCACGCGCTCGCCGCCGAGCTCGAACCCGCGCAGCAGCGCCTTCCACCCGAGCACGTCGCCGTGCCGGCCCACCTGCTGGCCGAGCCAGAGGAATGCGGCGGCGCGGACCTCGGCGTCGGTCGGCATCGGTCGTCCCGCGGCTCCTACGGCGCCGTCCGGCAGCCGCGGGCGCTGTAGGTCTTGTAGCGGTAGGCGCCGCCCCAGCCGGCGAAGGTGCGGAAGGCCGTGGGGCTGTTGGGGTTGGTGAGGTTGTCGGGGTCGGGGGGGCCGAAGTACTCCGCGCCGCCGCGGTAGCCGACGCCGGGGGCGTCGCGGTCGGTCGTGCGGGGCCAGTCGTCGTTCGTGGCGTCGCCCTCGGCGGTGAGGACGCCGTCGCCGTGGGTGCCGGTGAAGCGGCGGCCGGCGGGGTGGCCGGCGGAGACCACGCGCTCCCACAGGCTGCCGGAGAGGTCCATCACCCAGTAGTGCGAAGCGCCCAGGCGCGCGCGGCTCGCGTCGTCGAGCCCGGCCTCGTCGACGACCGTCGCGCGGGCGAGGTCGCGGCCGGGCTGCACCTTGCGCTCGAGCGCGGAGGCGTCCGCGGTCCCCCACGGGTAGTCGAGCGGGACGGGCTGGCGCGGGCCGCGCGCCGCCTTCTCGAACTCGAACTCGGTCATCGGCCGCAGCGCGAGCCAGTCGAGCAGCGCGCACGTGTCGTCCCAGCTGACGAAGTTGCACGGTCGCAGCGGCGCGGTGGCCACGAAGCGCTCGTCGCGGTGCGCGATCGTGCAGGTCTCGATCTCCTCGCCCTCGAGCTCGAGCGGGGCGCGGCGCGCCTGCCACGCGGGCGGCAGGGCGTTGAGGAAGTGCGCGTAGAGCCCCTGGCTGAGCTCGTGCTTCATCACGTAGAAGGCGCGCGTGCCCTTCGGCCAGGCCGCCGGGATCGGGCCGCCCTGGTCTCCGCGGTAGCGGTG
>JAUIDW010000142.1 GCA_030428395.1 bacterium
TACTGGGGGCCGAAGCTGGTCCGGAACTTCCAGGCGACCGAGGGGGCCCGCGTGGTGGGGGTCTGCGACCGGGACGCGGACCGGCTGGCCGCGGCGGCGCGCCAGGCGCCCGGGGTGGGACTGCACCGCGACCTCGAGGACCTGCTGGCGGACCCGGCGGTGGACGCCGTGGCGATCGCGACGCCGGTGGGCACGCACCATGCCCTGGCGAAGCGGGCGCTCGAGAGCGGCCGGCACGTCCTGGTCGAGAAGCCGCTCGCCGCGTCGGTGCGCGAGGCCGAGGAGCTGCTCGAGCTCGCCGAGGCGCGCGGCCGGACGCTGATGGTCGACCACACGTTCCTGTACCACCCGGCGGTCGAGAAGCTCGGCGAGCTGCTGGCCTCCGGCGAGCTGGGACGCCCGCTGTTCTTCGACTCGGTGCGGATCAACCTCGGGCTCTTCCAGCCCGACGTGAACGTCCTGTGGGACCTCGCGCCCCACGACCTGTCCATCCTGTCCTGGCTCTTCCCCGAGCCGCCCGAGGCCGTCTCGGCCACCGGCGCGTCGCACTGGGGGCAGGGCACGGAGAGCATCGCCTACCTGTCCCTGGCCTACCCCGGCGGCTTCCTGGCGCACGTCCACGTCAGCTGGATGGCCCCGGTGAAGGTCCGCAGCGTGATGCTGACCTGCGACCGGAAGATGGTCGTGTACGACGACAACCAGGTCGTCGAGAAGGTCAAGGTCTACGACCGCGGCATCGCCGAGCCGCGCGACGCGGCCGAGCGCCACCGGGCGCTGGTCGAGTACCGCCTGGGCGACGTGCACTCGCCGCACCTGCCGGGCCGCGAGGCGCTGGCGGCCGAGGCGGCCGACTTCGTGCGCGCCGTCCGCACCGGCGAGCCCCCGCGCAGCCACGGCGGCACCGGGCTGGCGGTCGTGCGCGTGCTGGAGAAGGCGCAGGAGAGCATCGCCCGCGGCGGCGCCCCCGTCGCCCTGGACTGAGCCCCGCGGAGGCCCCGTGATCCCGTTCGCCGACGTCCGCTCCTCCTTCGACGCGGTCCAGCCCGCGCTGGCCGCGGCCGTGGCCGAGATCCTCGCGACCGGCCAGGTCGTCCAGGGGGCGCGCGTGCGGCGCTTCGAGGAGGCCTTCGCGGCCTACTGCGGGGCGCGCTTCGCCGTCGCGGTGGCCTCGGGCACGGACGCGCTCGAGCTGACCCTCCGCGCGCTGGACGTGCGGCCCGGGGACGAGGTGATCACGACGCCGCTGACGTTCTTCGCGACGGCCGAGGCGTTGCTCGCGGTGGGGGCGCGGCCGGTATTCGTCGACGTCGACCCCGACACCCTGCAGCTGGACCCGGCCCGGGTCGAGGCCGCGCTGACCCCGCGCACGGTCGGGCTCCTTCCGGTGCACCTCCACGGCGCGCCGGTCGACGCGGGGCCGCTGGTGCAGCTCGCGCTGGACCGCGGCCTGTGGCTGGTCGAGGACGCGGCCCAGGCCCACGGCGCGCGGCTGGACGGCGTGCGCGTCGGCTCGCTCGGCGTGGCCGGGTGCTTCAGCTTCTACCCCGGCAAGAACCTGGGCACGTGCGGCGAGGGCGGGGCCGTCGTGACGCGCGAGCCGGCGCTGGCCGAGCGCCTGCGGCGCCTGCGGGACCACGGCTCGGTCGAGAAGTACCACCACGTCGAGGCGGGCAAGAACGCGCGCATGAGCGAGATCGAGGCGGCCGCGCTCGAGCTGAAGCTGCCCCTGCTCGACGGCTGGAACGCGCAGCGGCGCGCCGTCGCCGCGCGCTACGACGAGGGGCTGGCCGACCTCCCGCTCGAGCGCCCGCGCTGCGTCGCGGGGGCCGAGCCGGTCTGGCACCTCTACGTCGTGCGCACGCCCGAGCGCGACGCCCTGCGCGCCTTCCTCGGCGAGCGCGGCGTCCAGACGGGCCTGCACTACCCGCTGCCGCTGCACCTCCAGCCCGCGCTGGCGAACGCCGTGCCGGCCGGGGCGAGCTTCCCGCACGCCGAGCGCGCGGCCGCGAGCGTCCTGAGCCTGCCGATGTTCCCCGGCATGACGGCGGCGCAGGTCGAGGCCGTGTGCGACGCCGTGGCCGACTTCTTCCGCCAGCCCGCGGGCTCGCGGGCGAGGGCGTCCGCCCGCGGCGCCAGCGCAGCCCCGGCGGCGGCAGGGGGCGCGGCGGCGTGAGCGCGCCGCGCGTCCGCTGGGTCGCGGTCGTCTCGCGCACCGCCGCGGCGCTGCGCGTCGCCTGGGAGCACGACCCGCTGGTCCGGCGCCAGCTCCACTCGGTCGTCGCCGACCGCGCCTGCCCGGCCGAGGCCTGGGCCCGCGCGCAGGGCCTCGCGACCGCCCGGATCGAGGAGCCCGACAACGGGCGCTTCTCCGACGCGCTCCTCGCGCACCTGCGCGGCGCCGGGGCCACGCACGCGGTGCTGTTCTTCACGCGGCTGCTGCGGGGCCCGCTGCTGGAGGCGTACGCAGACCGCATCGTCAACCTGCACCCGTCCCTGCTGCCTGCGTTCCCGGGCCTGCACGGCTACCGCGACGCGCGCGCGGCGGGCGTGCGCTTCGTCGGCACCACGCTGCACCTGGTGGACGAGCACGTGGACGCCGGGCGGACGATCCTGCAGAGCGTCGCGCCCCTCGACTGGGAGGCCGACGAGGCCGCCGGCCGGCACCGGCAGTTCGAGCAGCTCTGCCGCGGGCTGGTCCAGGTGTGCCACTGGCTCGAGGAGGACCGCGTCGTCGCCGCCGGCCCGGGCACGCGGGTGCGCGGGGCGCGCTTCGACGACGTCGAGTTCGCGCCCGCGCTGGACGCGCCCGCGGCGCTGTCGCTGCGGGTGCCGCGCCCGGCTCAGGACGACGCGGCGCCGACCGCCGCCACCGGGTCGGCGTAGCCGAAGGCCTCGATCAGGTCCGCGCAGACGCGCTCGATCGTGCCGGCCTCGTCCGCCGTCAGCACGTCGCGCCAGGCCCCGCGGCGCGCGCCCGTGACGCCGCGCCCGTAGAGCGGGGACGTCCACGCGCTCGAGCGCTTGGCGTCGCTCTGGAAGTCCATCGTGCTGTGCGCCCACGGGCGGTCGGGGTCGAAGCCCGCCAGCGGCAGGCCGGTGAACTCGCGCAGCGTGGCGACGATCTCGGCGGGGCGCTCCACGAGCTCCTCGTAGCGCACGAGCAGCGTGTCCGACACGAAGCCGGGCTGCTCGCAGGCCAGCAGCGGGTCGTGGTAGGACCGCCAGTGCCGCGCCAGGGCCTCGGCGTCGCGGCCCAGGCGCGCGAGGTCGCTGTCGCGCCCCTCGGCCAGGTGCTTCTCCTGGACCCGCACCATCGAGGCGATCGCGTCGCGCGGGTCGCGCAGCGACACCACGCAGAGCGCCTCGGGCAGCAGCTCCTTCAGCGCCGGCAGGTGCGGCGTCAGCAGGGGCTCCTTCAGCACGACGTCGCGCGCCCCGTGGCGCTCGCGCACGCCGTCCACCACGCGGCGCACGCCCTCGGCGGCGAAGGCGCGCAAGTCGTCGGGCGAGTCGAAGTAGTCGCGCGTCTGCCACGGGAAGACGTCGCGGCCGAAGGCGTAGCTGGTGACGAGGTGGCGCAGGTAGCTGCACTCCTCGATCAGCGGGTTGGTGGTCGGGTCCGTGCACAGCACGCTCTGGAGCAGCGTGGTGCCCGAGCGGGCGCTGCCGCCGACGAAGACGAGGGTCATGACGGGGGTCCTCAGGGCTGTCCGCCCGGGAAGCCGGGGGGAGGGACGGGGGCCAGGTCCGGGGCGAGGGTGGGGCCGGGCCGCGGGACGGGCCGGGGGACGGCGAGCTCGAGCAGCGCGCGCAGGCGGTGCTCCCAGGTGTGCTCGGCGCGCACGACGGCCTGCAGCTCGCGGGCCACGCGCGCGCGCTCCGCGGGGCGCTCGAGCCAGTGCTGCACGAGCCCGGGCAGCTCGGCGGGGTCCTCGTACACCGCCACCTTCTCGACGAAGGGCAGGACGGGGAGGATCGCCTCGGCGTCGCGGCGCAGGTTGCTGACCTGGAAGGACCCGCACGAGGCGACCTCGTAGAACTTCATGTTCCCGAAGCCCTTGTGGTGCAGGTTCAGGACGACCTCGGAGGCCGCGTAGAGCGCGCGCGCCTGCTCGCCCTGGACGCGTCCCGGGCGCCGCGCGCGGGCCAGGGCGGGGTGCGTGGCCTCGACGTCCTCGGCGAAGCCCTCGCCCCAGACGCCCAGGTCGACGCCGCTGGCCGCGAGGGGCTCGAGCAGGTCGGCGCGGTCCAGCTTCATCGTGCCGAGGTAGCTGACGTCGCAGCGGAAGCGCGCGTGGTCGGGGGAGGGCGGCACGGGCACGCGGTCCCGCGCGGGGTCGCACGCGAAGGGCAGGAACCCCACGGAGGGGAAGTCCGCGGCGGCGCGCTCGGCCAGGCCCCAGATCGTGAACAGCGCGTGGTCGTAGTACGGCGCGGGCGTCAGCACGTCGGTCGCCCACGGCTCGTAGGGGTCGTCGCCGGACCACAGCACCACGGGGCAACCGACGGTCTCGCGCACGTCGGCCAGGGCGTCGGCGGTCCACGTGTGGTACATGCCCGCCAGCAGGATCACGTCGGGGCGCCACGTCGCGGCGAGGTTGTAGAACGCGACCTCCATCAGCGCGCGCGTGCCCTCGTAGGTCTCCAGCAGCTGCGGCGCCGCCTCGCGTAGCTCCGCGGTCAGCAGCTCGTCGCGGTCGCGCTGGCGCAGCGTGCGGTAGTACAGCAGCTCGACCTCGTGCCCCAGGCGCTCGAGGTTGCGCACGCAGGTCTCCGGCCACTCGTGCGTGGCGCGGTTGCCGCAGACCAGCACCCTCACGCGAAGTACCCGTACAGCAGGGCCCCGGCGCGCTCGCACACGGGCGCCGGCACGTCGGGGGCGGTCAGCGCGTCGGTCAGGCGGCCGAGCAGGCCGCGCAGCTCGCACGCGCGCGCGTCGGGCTCCGGGCGGCCGGCGCGGCGCAGCGTGACGACGCGCGCCTCGCGGGCGCCGAACTTGCGCTTGTAGCGGGCCAGCCCGGGCTGGTCGAGGTCGCTGACGCCGAAGTCCAGGTGGCGCAGCCCGCGGGCGCGGCCGAGCCGCAGGGCCTCCCACACGAGCAGGTCGTTGGGGCGCGCCTCGAGCGCCCCGGGCGCGGACGCGTTGAACTTGTAGTAGAGCTTCCCGAAGGCCTCGAGCAGCAGGATCCCCGCGACCGGGCGCCCGTCCAGCCGGGCGAGCAGCAGGGTCCCCGCGTCGCGCTCGACGAACTCCTCCCAGAGCGCCTCGAAGAAGGCCCAGGGCTGCGCGAGCAGGCGGTACTTGGTGCGGCGCAGCTCGACGTGCATCTCGAAGAAGGCGCGCAGCTCGACGCGGTCGGTGGCCGGGGCCACGGCCACGCCGGCGCGGCGGGCGCGCGCGACGTTGCGGCGCGCGGTCGAGTGCAGCGCGGACCACAGCTCTTCCTCGCCGCGGTCCAGGTCCACCGCGTGCCACCACGCCTGCCCGGTCTCCTCCAGGCGGCGGTCGGCCAGC
The DNA here is from genome assembly GCA_030428395.1 of bacterium. Lineage (GTDB taxonomy): Bacteria > Planctomycetota > UBA1135 > UBA1135 > JAUIDW01. The sequence continues at coordinate 5,516 of JAUIDW010000142.1, forward strand.
GGCGGCCCCCCGCGCAGGCAGCGGATCCGGCCGGGGCGGTCCGCGCCGGGCCAGGTGTCGACGAGCGCCTCCCAGTCGGCCCCGGCGCCGAGCAGGGGGTCGGCGTAGTCCGAGAACGGCAGGGCGATCGAGCGGCGCCCGAGGGCGTCGTCCAGCTCGCAGGTCGCCAGCCCGCTGCGGGGCGCGCCGTCCGGTCCGGGGACCAGCAGCGCGACCGGGGCCAGCCCGTAGCCGCGGCGCAGGGCGCGCAGCCACGCGGGGGCGTGGAACACGTCCCCGTCCAGGCGCTCCGCGAGGCCCCGCCAGGCCGGGTCGTGGCAGGGGTCGCACGTGCGCAGCTCGCGCGTCAGCAGTCGGTTCATGGGCCGGACGCGGACCGCGGCGGCGGTCCGGGGGCTCTCGGGGCTATCGACCGATCCGGGGAGGCCCTTGCGGCCCCGGCCCGCCGCCGCGGCCCCCGTCCCGCCCCGGGGAGCGGCGTGCCGGCCCGGCCGGGTCGTGGTGGCCCGCGGGCCGTGCGCCGGGTGCGCGGCGGAGGCGCGGGAGTGGCGGGTCGACCGGGGCCGGCGGGGCGCCGGCGGGGGCGCGACGGCTTCGGGGGCCGTGGCGGGAGGGTTAGGATGCGCGCATGCCCGCCCGACGAAGCCGCGCCCTCCGCCGCGCCCCGCTCCCGACCCTCGCGCTCGCCGCCTGCGCCGCCTGCGCCGGTCCGCGCTCCCCCGACGACGTGCCGCGCAACCCCGCGCCGCCGCCGCCGGTCTCCGCCGGAGCCGGGGAGGAGCCGGCCTGGGACGAGGCCCTCGCGGCCGCGGGCGAGCCGACGGAGGCCGCCGACACCGCCGGCACGCCGCCGCCGCCGGTCGACGAGCGCTGGCGCGTGGCGCCCGCGGAGAGCGGGAACCTCGCCGTGAGGTGGCGTCCTGTCGGGGACGGCGCGGTGCCGCGCAACGAGCCCTTCGCGCTCGACGTGCAGCTCTTCCGCGAGGGCCAGCCGCTGTCCGGCGCGGTGCTCCGCGTGCGCGGCTGGATGCCCGACCACGGCCACGGCCTGGTGCGGCAGCCCACCGTCACCGAGCTCGGCGACGGGAACTACCGGGTCGACAACCTGCTGCTGCACATGCGCGGGCTGTGGCAGCTCGTGTTCGACGTCGGCGAGGGCGCCGAGCGCCAGAACGTCGTGTTCGAGCTCGAGCTGTGACGCGGCGACGCCGGCTGCGCGCGGGCCGGTGCCTCGGCCTGGCCGCGGCGCTGGGGGTCGCCGCGATGCTGGGCGCGCCCGGTCGCGGCCAGGAGCCGGACGCGTCCGGGCCTGCGCAGACGCTCTGGACCCCCGCGGAGGTCGAGCTGGCCCTGGAGCTTTCCCCGCTGCCCGAGCCGCCGCCCGACCCGACCAACGCCTGGTACGAGGACCCCGCCGCCGCCGCGCTGGGGCAGGCGCTGTTCTACGACCGGCGCTTCTCGGCGGACGGGCGCACGGCCTGCGCGACGTGCCACGACCCGTCGCAGGGCTGGACGGACGGGCGGCGGCTGGCCAAGGCGCTGGCCTTCAACCCGCGCAACACGATGTCGCTGTGGAACGTGGCCTACAACCGCTGGTTCTACTGGGACGGGCGCAAGGACACGCTGTGGTCGCAGGCCCTCGCGCCGTTCGAGGACCCGCGCGAGCACGGCTTCGACCGCGTGGCGCTGCTGCGCGCGATCGCCGCCGACGAGGACCTCGCCGCGCGCTACGCGGCGGTGTTCGGGCCGCTGCCCGACCTGTCCGACGGGGAGCGCTTCCCGGACCACGCGCGGCCCGTGCCGGGCGAGGAGACGCACGCGCACGCGCGCGCCTGGGCGGCGATGGCGCCCGCGGACCGCGAGGAGGTCGACCGCCACTTCGCCCGCGTGGGCAAGGCGATCGCCGCCTTCGAGCGCCAGATCGTGTCGCGCGACGCGCCCTTCGACCGCTTCGTCGCGGCGCTGCGCGGCGGCGACCCCGCGGGATTCGACGCGCTGCCGGAGTCCGCGCAGCGCGGCTTCGCGCTGTTCGTCGGCGAGGCGCGCTGCCTGGTGTGCCACGACGGGCCGAACTTCACCGACGGGGAGTTCCACTCGAACCTCTTCCCCGCGGGCGAGGAGGGCGGCGACCTCGGCCGCCCGCGCGGCGTCCGCCGGCTGCTGGCCGACCCGTTCAACGCCTCGTCCCGTCATGCCGACGACGACGGGGCGACCGGCCGCGTCAAGCTGGCCTTCCCGCCGCGACGGCAGGCGCACCCGCCGGGCGAGTTCAAGACGCCGGGGCTGCGCAACGTCGCGCGGACGGCGCCCTACATGCACGAGGGGCAGGTGGCGACGCTCGCCGACGTGGTGCGCTTCTACTCGACACTCGAGGGCGCGGCGCAGCCGGGGCCGGAGGGCGAGCGCATCCTGCGGCCGCTGCACCTCTCCGAGGAGCAGCAGGCGGACCTCGTCGCCTTCCTCGAGGCGCTGACGGACGAGTCCCTGCCGCCCGAGCTGCTCGGGCCGCCGGCCGACTGAGGCACGGCCGCCCGGGGCGCGCGCGCCCGGCCCCCACGCGGGGGACCGCGGTCCGGCCGGGCGCCGGCGGAGGGGCCGCCGGGAGGGTCCGGGGGCCGGGGAGCGGCCCGCGGAGGGCCGAGGAGCCCCCGCGGGGGCGGAAACCGGTCCGTTGTGCCCCCTGGCAGGAGCGGATAGGGTTCGGTACCGGCCTCTTTCCCTCCCCGCTTCCCTCCCCAGATCACAAGGAAGGCCCCATGGCCCACCTCGACGCCCGGCGTTGGGGTCTCCCCCTCGCTCTCGTCGGCCTGGGACTGCCGGCGCTCGCCCAGCAGACCGCTGGTTCGGCCCAGGAAGTCCTGCCGCAGCTGCCCGGGGCGCCGCACCCCGTGCGCAGCGTCCCCGGTCCCGGCGCCGTGCTGTCCCAGAGCGGCTTCTCGGCCAGCGGCGTCCTGCTGCTGAGCCAGGTCCCGCTGTCGGACTTCGGCGCCCAGTCCTCCGGCAACGACTGCTGGGGCTACATCTCGCCCTCCGGCCGCCAGTACGCCCTGATGGGCCTGCGCTCGGCGACCGGCTTCGTCGAGATCACCGACCCGGGCAACCCGCAGATCGTCAGCGTGCAGCCGGGCCCGTCGAGCCTCTGGCGCGACATCAAGGTCTACCAGCACTACGCCTACTCGGTCAGCGAGGGCGGCAGCGGCATCCAGGTCTTCGACATGAGCCAGATCGACCTGGGCACCGTGAACCTGGTGAACACGATCACCGGCCCCGGCACGAGCGAGTCGCACAACGTGGCGATCGACGCCGACAGCGGCTACCTGTACCGCCTGGGCGGCGGGCCGACCGGCAACAACCTGGGGCTGCGGGCCTACAGCCTGGCGAACCCGGCCAACCCGACCTTCCAGGGGCAGTGGAACCAGGCGTACATCCACGACGCGCAGTTCGTCACGTACACCTCCGGTCCCTTCGCGGGCCGCGAGATCGCCTTCGCCTGCACCGACGGCGCCGTGACCCCCGGCCTGGACATCATCGACGTCACGGACAAGTCGAACATCTTCCGCATCACGCGGGTGGTGTACGGCAACCCGGCGTTCTCCCACCAGCTGTGGCTGTCGCCGGACCGCAACTACTGCTACCTGAACGACGAGCTGGACGAGAACGGCTTCTTCCCGTCCACCACGTACATCTTCGACGTCAGCGACATCAACAACCCGTTCGAGGTCACGCCCGCGTTCGACAACGGCAACTTCGCGATCACGCACAACCTCTACACGCGCGGCAACTACGTCTACCAGGCCAACTACACCAGCGGCCTGCGCATCTACGACGCGACGAACCCGACCAGCCTGGTCGAGACCGCGTTCTTCGACACGTTCCCCGGCTCCGACCCCGTGTCGTTCGACAGCCTCTGGAGCGTCTTCCCGTACTTCACCCAGCCCGAGCTGCTCATCGGCTCGGACCTGCAGTCCGGCCTGTTCGTCTGGTGGCAGGGAGCCCCGAAGCTCGACTTCGTGTTCCCCTCCGGCGTCGCCGAGCAGATCTCGCCGGCGGGCCAGGACCTGGTGCTGCAGATCCAGGAGCTGAGCGCCGGTGACCTGCAGTCCGGCACGGCGATGCTGCACTACGACGTGGGCGCCGGCCCGGTCTCCGTGCCGCTGACTTCGCTGGGCGGCAACGACTGGAGCGCGACGTTCCCGGCCCAGGCCTGCGGCACGGCGGTCTCCTACTACGTGACCGCCGAGTCGACCGACGGCATCACCTGGAGCAGCCCCCAGGGCTGCGGCGCCATCGGCACGTACCAGGCCGTCTACGCCACCGGCAGCAACACCGTGGTGGCGCAGGACTTTGAGGTCCCCGCGGGCTGGACGTCCGGCGCCGCCGGTGACAACGCCACGACCGGCATCTGGACGCGCGCCAACCCGATCGGGACCGCCGCGCAGCCGGAGGACGACAACACCCCGGACCCCGGGACGCAGTGCTGGTTCACCGGCCAGGGCTCGCCCGGCGGCTCCATCGGCGAGAACGACGTCGACAACGGCCGCACCACGCTCGTCAGCCCGGTGCTGGACCTGTCGGCCCAGAGCAACCCGGTGATCCGCTACGCGCGCTGGTACGTGAACAGCGGCAACACGGCGGTGGACGACGTGTTCCGCGTCGACGTCACGAACGACGGGTCGAGCTGGGTGAACGTCGAGACCCTCGGCGGCAGCCAGTCGGGCGGCTGGAGCCAGCACACCTTCGCGGTGGCCGACTTCGTGGCGCCCTCGGCCACGGTCCAGGTGCGCTTCATCGCCGAGGACGTGGGCAGCGGCTCGATCGTCGAGGCGGCCATCGACGACTTCGGCGTCGACGAGCTGCTCTGCGACACGACGCTCTTCTACTGCACGGGCAAGACGACGTCGCAGGCCTGCGTGCCCTTCATGTCGTCGTCGGGCACGCCCAGCGCGAGCTCCGGCCCCTTCAACCTGCTCGCCAGCAACCACGTCGAGGGCGAGAGCGCCTTCCTGATCTACTCCTTCAAGAAGGCGAACCTGGACTTCCACGGCGGCAAGCTGTGCGTGAAGTCCCCGTTCGTGCGCATCGCCAGCCTGGTCAAGGCCACCGACGCCCAGCCCTGCACGGGCTGCGTCCAGCCGACCTGCCGCATGTTCAAGCGCAACTTCAACCAGTTCGTGCAGAGCGGCAACGACCCCATGCTGACGGCGGGCCAGACCGTCTTCACGCAGTGGCGCCAGCGCGACCAGCTGGACCCGCTCGGTTTCGGCGACAACCTGACCGACGGCGCGCGCTTCACGATCGCCCCCTGAACGGGCGAGCGTGGCGATCCAGGCGGGGCCGGGCGCGCGCGCGTCCGGCCCCGCGGTCGTTCCGGGAGGCGGCGGGAGCCCGCGGCCGGCTCAGCCGCGCGCGCGCAGGCGCTCGACGACGTCGTCGGGGACGGGCACCGGGGCGCGCGGGAGGCGCTGCAGATCGAAGCTCGCCAGCAGCTCGGCGGGCGTCGCCCGGGGGGAGGCCGGCTGTCCGCTGACCTCGGCCAGCCAGCCGACCACGGCGCGCGGGTCGACGCCCGCGGCCCGCAGGCTGGCCAGGGCCAACGCGTCGGTGCGCTTGGCGAGCCGCGTCCCCGCGGCGTCGGTCAGGAGCGGCACGTGCGCCCAGCGCGGACGCGGGACGTCGAGGAGGTCCATGAGGAGCGCCTGGCGCGCGGCGCTGGGCAGCAGGTCGTCCCCGCGGATGACCTCGTCCACGCCCTGGAGGTCGTCGTCGACGACCACGGCGAGCTGGTACGCCACGGCCCCGTCGCGCCGCGCCACGAGGAAGTCCCCGACCTCGGCGGCGACGTCGTGGGCGCTCTCGCCGGCGAGCGCGTCCCGCACGACGACGGGGCCGGCGGGCACGCGCAGCCGCAGCCCGGCGGTGCGCCCCGTGGCGGCCTCGGCCGCGGCGGCGTCGGCGTGCCGGTCGCGGCACGTGCCGGGATAGCGCGCCTCGCCCGCGCCGGCCTGCGGCGCGCTGCGCGCGGAGCGGATCTCCGCGCGCGTGCAGACGCAGGCGTACAGCGCCCCGCGCGCCTCCAGCCGCTCGAGCGCCGCGGCGTAGGCCGCCCCGTGCTCGCTCTGGCGCGCCGGCGGTCCGTCCCAGTCCAGGCCCAGCCAGTCCAGGTCCTCGAGCAGGCCCGCGACGAACTCCTCGCGGCAGCGCGGGCCGTCGAGGTCGTCGACGCGCAGGACCACGCGCCCGCCGCGCGCGCGCGCGCTGCACCACGCGAGCAGGAACGAGCGCGCGTGGCCCAGGTGCAGGCGCCCGGTGGGGCTGGGCGCCAGCCGTCCGGTGGGGGGGCGGTCGGCCGCGTCGCTCGCCCCCCCGGTCGACGGCGAGCGCGGCTCGCCGCCGGGCGGCCCCTCGCTCAACGGCGCACCTCGAGCCGGCCGCCGTCCTCGATCAGCTCGCTGGGGTACAGCACGACCTGCTCGCCCTCGGACAGCCCCTCCAGGACCTCGGCCTGCAGGCCGTTGCGACGGCCGATCCGGACGGTCCGCAGGCGCGCGCGCCCGCCGTGGACGGAGAAGACGCTCCAGGCCTCGCCGGTCCGGAACAGCGCGCCGGTGGGGACCAGCAGCACGTCGTCCGCCTCCAGCAGGACGACGGCCAGCTCGACGCGGTAGCCGTCGCCCAGCGTGGCCCAGGCGTCGTCGTCGCCGACGGGGTCGACGACGACGTTCACGCGCTGCTCCTCGACGCCCAGCGCGGAGACCTTGGTGAAGCCGCCGGGCTCGACCAGCCGCACGCGTCCGCGCAGGACGCGCGGGCTCTCGGCGCCCGCCCAGCCCGTGATGTCCACGGCCATGCCGGGGCGCACGCGGACCGCGTCCTGGGACAGGTAGTCGGCGACGATCTCGAGCGCCTCGGTGTTGCCGATCTCCAGCAGCGGGGCGCCGGCGACCAGCGCGCGGGCGCTCTCCTCGTGGACGCGCAGGACGTGGCCGTCGATGGGCGCGCGCAGCAGGAGGCGCCGGACCTCCGCCGGCGCGCCGTCGACGCCCGCGCCGGCGCCGTCGGACGGGCGCTCCGCGCCGGGCTCCAGGCGGGCGCCCGGCGGGGCGGCCGACGGCTCCGGCTCCGTCGCGGGCGGCTCGGCCAGCGTCGCGCGGGCGAGCTCGAGCTCGTAGCGCGCGACCTGGACGGAGAAGCGCGCCGCGCGCACGGCCGCCTCGGCGGTGCGGCGGTCGCGGTGCGCTCGGTCGAGGGCGTCGGCGGACTGGACGCCG
>JAUIDW010000509.1 GCA_030428395.1 bacterium
CCCCGCGCCGCGCGCGGGCCCGCCGCGGCGCGCCTCGACCCGCGCACCCCCCGCGCACCGATCGGGCGGACGCGCGCGCCGGTCGGGTGGACGCGGGCGCCGGTCGGGTGGACGCGGGCGCCGGTCGGGTGGACGCGGGCGCCGGTCGGGCGGACGCGGGCGTCCGGGCCTCCGCGCCGGGGGGGCGCTACCATGCCGCCGTGCGGGTACCCGTCGAAGAGCTGGTGGACCTCGAGGCCCTGGGGCGCGGAGGGCGTCCCCCGACGCCGAAGCAGCTGCGCGACGCGCTGCCGCGGGGCTGGGTGCTCGACGACGACGGGTGCACGGCGCGGCGCGACCGCCGGCTGCTGTTCCGCGAGGGCTGGATCCTGGTCGTCGGCCTGGTCTGCTTCGGCTTCGCGGGCCTCGGCTTCCTGCTGACCGGGCTGCCGCGCGGCTGGGCCGGGCTCGGGCGCTTCCTCGCGCTGCTCGCGGTGCTCGCGGTGGTCGGCGGGCTCGTCGGCCCGGCGATCACGCGCGCGCTGAACCGGCGCTGATCCGCCGGGCCGCGGCGCCGGGTCGGCGCGGGTTCGCGCAGACGCCTACTTCGGGGGGCCGACGACCTGCAGCTTCCCGTCGGGGCCGACGCGGGCGGGGAGCGTCATGGTCTCGCCGGGGACCGCCAGGAGCTGCGACAGGCGCTCGCGGTCGTAGATCCGTCCGGCGGCCACGACGGCGCGGACGCGGCGCGTGTTGGCGATGTCCTCGAGCGGGTCGGCCTCGAGCAGGACGAGGTCGGCGAGCTTGCCCTCCTCGACCGTGCCGAGGTCGGCGGCGAGGCCCAGCGAGCGGGCGGGCAGCGCCGTGGCGGCGCGCAGGGCCTCCATCGGCGTCAGGCCGGCCGACACGAGCAGCTCGAGCTCGTCGTGGACCGCGAAGCCGGGCACGACCAGCGGGTTGCTGCCGCAGTCGGTGCCGACCAGCAGCTGCACGCCGGCCGCGTGCATGTGGCCCACCATCTCGACGTAGTGCTCGAAGATCCTCGCCTCGCCCGCCTTCCAGCCCTCGGAGAGGTTGCGCAGGTCGGGGTTGTTGGCGGGTTTCCACCACTCGCGCAGGTGCTCGGGGACGAACGGCAGGTACGGGCGCACGCGCGGGTCGGTCGGGTCGAGCGTGCCGCGGCGCTGCTGGACGACGAGCGTGGGGACGACGAACACGCCGGCGTCGCGCAGGGTGGCCAGCAGGCGGTCGCGCAGCTCGGGCTCGATCCCGCCGAAGAACGTGTCGATCTGGCGCAGGCGGCGCTCGTCCGGCGGGAGCTCGACCGGGATCGCCATGATGCGCTTGCGCATCGCCTCGTGGTCGTACATCCCGCGCACGTAGGCGCCGAGGCTGACCTGCACCGCCAGGCCGGCCTCGGTGGCCTGGAGCACGTCGACGAGCTGCGGCACGCGGCCCGCCAGCGGGAACCCGCGCGAGCGCGCGCGGGCGGCGATCGCCAGGAACACGTCGGCGCGCAGCTTGGAGTACACCGGCGCGAAGTCGGCGCCGGACTCGGCCACCTCGTCCAGCGCGTGCGCGCCGAGGTTGGCGTTGGCGGCCACGCGCGCGCCGGGCTTCACCGGCGGCGAGCCGTCCAGCCAGGGACCGCCGCAGAGCAGGCGCGGTCCGGCCAGCTCGCCGAGCTCGATGCGCGCCCGCCAGGCGTGCTGGAGCCCCAGGTCGCCGCCGAAGCAGCGCACGCCGGTGACGCCGGCGGCGAGGCACAGGGACAGCACGCGCTCCTTCTCGGCGTCGGGGGGCGAGTACTGCCAGGTCTCGGAGTCGTCGAGCTGCGCGGCCGAGTCCCACAGGCCGGGGATCAGGTAGGCGCCCTCGGCGGGCACGATGCGGACGTCTTCGGGCGTGCCGATCTCCTCGGCGGGGCCCACGGCCTCGATGCGCCCGTCGCGCACCACCACGGACACGCCGGCGCGCGGCTCGGCCCCGGTGCCGTCGATCAGCGTCGCGCCGCGGATCAGGAGGCCCTCGGCGCGGACCGCGGGCGCGGCGGCGGCGAGGCAGAGGGCGGCGAGGACGGCGGGCAGGGGCGTGCGCATGGGCCAACTCCGGGGCGGGGAACGGTGGGACTACGCCGGGCGGCCCGCCATGATGGATGTTTCGGCCCGGAACCCGGCCCGCCCCGGCGCGAACTTCTCGGCCGGCCGCGCGGCCCCGCGGCGCCGCGCCCGCCCCCTCGTGCCCCCCTCCAGCCCCTCCTCCCCCGCCG
>JAUIDW010000143.1 GCA_030428395.1 bacterium
CCTGGACCGGCTGGCGGAGGAGGGCGTGCGCTTCACGCGCGCGTACTCGCCCTCGGGCTGGTGCATGCCGTCGCGCGCGGCGCTGCTGACCGGGCGCTACCCGCACGCGGTGGGCGTGGTCGAGAACGGCCCGCAGCCGACGCCGGACTTCCCCACCTGGGCCGACCGGCTGCGCGCGCTGGGGTGGCGCACGGGCGTGGTCGGCAAGTGGCACTCGCACAACCGCGACTTCGATGCCCTGGGCTTCGACGAGCACGCCGTGCTGCCGGTCCCCCCGAGCCCGGGGGACTACAGCACCGAAAGCGAGCGCATGTACCTGGTCGACGGCGAGGCGACGTTCTCGGACCGCTACGTCACCGACTACTTCACCGACGCGGCGCTGGACTTCCTCGAGCGCAACGCGGACGGCCCGTTCGCGCTGGCGCTGCACTACAACGCGCCGCACCGGTCGGGCCCGCCGAGCTCGACGGAGCTCTGGCACTTCGCCGACGGCTTCGCCGGCCTGTACGACCCCGAGGGCGTCGCGCTGCCGCCGACGGCGGACGACGACCTGGCCGACAAGCCGGCGTACCACCGCGCCGACCGCGCGCGCGAGGTGTTCGCCGCGCACTCGCCCGCGGAGCTGCGGCGCGCGCTGGCGCAGTACCTGAGCCTGGTCAGCGAGCTGGACGAGGCGGTCGGTCGCGTGCTCGCGAAGCTCGAGGAGCTGGGCGTCGCCGACGACACGATCGTCGTGTTCACGTCCGACAACGGCATCTTCCTGGGCGAGCACGGCATGCTGCTGAAGGGCGCGCTGCTCTACGAGGAGCAGGTGCACGTGCCGCTGGTCGTGCGCGCTCCCGGCTCGGCGGGGGGCGCGCGGGTCGAGGGGCCCGTGAACCTGGTGGACCTCGCCCCCACGCTGCTCGAGCTGGTCGGCGGCGCCCCCGACCCGGGCTGGCAGGGGCGCAGCCTGGCCGGCGCCCTGCGGAGCCCGGACGAGCTGCCCGCGCGGGCTCCCGGCGGCGCCGACGCGGCGGTGTTCCTGCAGAACGGGGACCTGCGCGGGCTGGCGACGCGCCGCTGGAAGCTCGTGGACGCCGCCGGGGCCACCGAGCTGTACGACCTCGCGGAGGACCCGTGGGAGCGCGTCGACCTCGGCGCGTCGCCCGCGCACGCGCGCACGGTCGCGGAGCTGCGCGCGCGCCTCGCCGCGGAGCGCCGGCGCGCGCTCGACGACGAGCGCCTGCCGTAGGGCGGAAAGCCCTTCCGCGTCGGAAAGTCGTTCCGGCCCGGGCCGTTCCCCGGTCCTCGGACTTTTCGGAAACGGACATCGAGCGCCGGCGGCCTCGCTCCCGATAGAGACAGACCGCCCGGGTTCCGTGGCGTCCGACCGCCGGGCGCCGCGCCGCTCGGGCGCCGGGTCCGCTCCGCATGCACTTCCGTTCACAGCACCGCGACCGCGCTCGACGCGGCGCGCGCGGCTTGACCCTGGTCGAGCTGTCCGTCGCCATCGCCGTGCTGACGGTGTGCGTCTACATGCTGTCGCAGACCGTGCTCGCGACCATCGCGCAGGCGCCCGCCAAGCGCGAGCGCGCCGAGGCGATGGAGGCCGTCCGCAGCGTGATCGAGCGCATGCGCAACGAGGACTTCGCGGACGTCTTCGCGCTGTACAACGCCGACCCCTCGGACGACCCCGGCGGTCCCGCCACCGCGCCGGGGAACCTCTTCGCCGTGCCCGGGTTCGACCTGCAGCCCGGCGACCCGGACGGGTTCGTGGGCGAGATCGTGCTGCCCGCGGACGGCCCCGTGCTGCGCGAGGACGCCGACGTGCCCGAGCTGGGCCTGCCCCGGGACCTGAGCGGCGACGGCGCCGTGGACGAGTTCGACCACGCCCTCGACCACATCGTGCTGCCCGTCCTCGTGCGGATGGAGTGGCAGAGCCGCCTCGGCCCGCGACGCATCGAGGTCCACACGATGTTCTCCGACCTCGAGGAGGCCGTGCCGTGAGGAACCCCCGCGCAGGGTTCGGAGCCATCGAGCTCGTCATCGCGATGGCGGTGTCGGCGATGATCATCGTCAACGTCACGATGGTCCTGCGCACCGGCGCCAAGGCGCAGCAGTCCGGCGCCTTCGCGATGAACCTGGAGAACCAGGTCGAGCAGACGATGGAGCGGATCAGCCTCGCGATCCTCTCGTCCGACGGCGACTCGCTGGCGCTGCCGACGGCGCCGTTCTCCTCCGACACGATCGACTACCAGGTCAGCCTGGGGGTCCAGGGCGGCAACGTCGTGTGGAGCGACCCCGAGCGAATCGCGCTGGTCCCCGGCGCCGGCCAGGTGCGGTGGTCGCGCAGCCCCGGCACGCCCGACGAGCAGACCGTGGTGTGGTCCAACTGGCTGCCCGACTTCCTCGAGGGCGAGAACGGGCTGAACACCATGGACGACAACGCCAACGGGCTCGTGAACGAGTCCGGCCTGGCCTTCGACCTCGACCGCGACCTGGTCACGATCCGCCTGTCGATCACCCGCCAGGACGAGGACGGCAACACGCACACGCGGACCAAGATGGTCCAGGTCACGTGCCGCAACTGATGGAGGACGCACGATGAGCCCGTACTCCGTCCCCACACGAATCCCGCGCGCCGCGCGCCGCGGGACCGCCCTGGTGGCGTCGCTGATCGTCGTGATGGTCGTCGCGACGCTGGGGGCGACGCTGATCCAGGTCAGCAACGCGATCACGCGTCGCCAGATGACCGTGATCGACACGAAGCGCGCCTTCTACGTCTCCGAGGCCGGCATCAGCGAGGCGTTCCTGGCCATCCACCAGGGCAAGAGCGGCAACATCGCCGCGCCCGACGAGCCCGCGGTATTCGGCGACGGTGTGTACTGGGTCGAGGCCGAGACCGACCCCACCGGCCGCATCACGCTGCGCAGCACCGGCCTGGTCGGGCGCGGGCGCTTCTCGCTGTCGGTCGTCGTCGAGCGCCAGATCAACCCGGTCGCCACGCTGGGCATCTTCTCCGACGAGGACCTCGTGGTCGGCGAGGACACGATCGTCGACGGCTACGACTCGAGCCTCGGCGCCTTCGAGTCGCAGCTCGACACGTCGTACTCGTTCGACACCACCGGCGCGGGCGCGGTGCTGACGAGCAACCAGGACGTGATCCTGGAGGGCTCCCTGCTGCCCCTCCCCCTGGTCGGCTCCCCCACGGGCACGCGCATCTTCGGCGACTCCTCGCCAGGTCCGCGCTGCGTCACGTCGATCGGCTCCGGCGCGGTGGTGACCGGCGCGACCGCGCCGCGGCGCGAGCGCTACCAGGCCGGCGAGGTCGAGCTGCCGCCCAACAGCACCACGGACACGATCGACCACGGGGGCCGCTCGCCCGTGGTCCTGACGGGTCCGGACGTCGGCTACGCGAGCATCACGATCCAGTCGGGCTCGACCCTGGTCCTCCAGGGACCCGCGACGGTCGTCGTGCAGTCCATCGAACTGGCGGACGGCGCGCAGCTCGAGATCGACGGCTCGAACGGTCCCGTGCGGCTGTTCGTGACCGAGTCCCTGAACTTCGCGAGCGGCTCGAACGTGTCCAGCGTGACGCGGGACCCGCGCGACTTCTCGACCTTCGTCACGTCCGCCAACTGGTTCCGCGACGGCCCGCAGATGTTCGAGCTCATGCCGCCGGGCTCCGAGCCCGACCCGGTCTCGCCCGTCCACATCCAGGCCGACGGCGAGTACTGCGGCTACCTGTACGCACCCTACAGCCGGGTCGTGCTGCCGAGCTCGCTGCGGTTCTTCGGCGCGGTCGCGGCGCTCGAGCTGGACGTGGAGCCCGGCGCCCGCATCAGCTTCGACGCCGCGCTGGCCTCGGCGGACATCAACCAGCTCGGGCTGCCCCAGCTGATCTCCTGGCGCATCGTCGACCTGCCCCCGCAGCCGATCGTGAAGTCGGGCCTCGGGCCGAACACGTACCTTCAGCAGCAGGGCGTCACGCCCGTCCCCTCCAGCGACGCGGCCATCGAGGGCTTCGTGAAGGTCGTCTACCGGGACCTCTCCGGCCAGGTGCAGGAGTACACCGGGGACAAGGGCTCGATGGACTGGAGCCAGGTGACGCAGGTCGTCACGCAGAAGTGGAGCACCACGCTCGGCGGACTCTGACATGCGCCGCAGCCTCGCTCCCCTCCTGCTCGCGCTGCTCGCGGGCCCCGCGCTCGCCGCGCGCGCGGACGACCTGGCCGCCGTGCTGCGCCGCGCCGCGCGCGACGGCGCCGGCCCGGAGGCCATGGCGACGCTCGTCGCCGACGAGCTGCCGGCCGCGCTGCCGCAGGCGTTCGAGGCCCTGGCCCTGCGCGAGATCGTCGACCCGGACGGGCACAGCGCGCCCCTCGGGCCGGTCGAGCGCGGCGCGCTGGCGCTGGCGCTGGCGCGGGCTCCGCGCGCGCCGCTGCTCGACCACATGCGCCGCGTCGCCTCCGACGGGCTCGTCGCGGAGCGCAAGCTCGGGCTCGTGCTGATCGGCGCGTCGGGCACCGCCGACGACCTGGCGCTGGCCTGCGCCCTGGCGGTCGACCGCGAGGGCCGCGTGGACCGCGCGCTCCTGCGGCCGCTCGAGCAGGCGCTCGCCGACGTCGTGGCGCGGGACGCGCGCGGCGTCGAGACCGCGGCCCGCCTGCTCGCGGAGACCGGGCCGGTCGTCCAGACGCCGCTGCTGCGCGCGCTCGGCGCCGCCGGCGGCGCCCCGGCGGTGCAGGAGCTCGCGCGGCTCTCCGAGCGGGACTCGCCGCTGCAGCTCGTCGCGCTGACCGAGCTCGGGCGGTTGCTGGCCGCCGGCGAGGGCCTCGCGGACCCGTCCGTCGTGCGCGTCGCGCGCACCCTCGCGGCGCACCCCGACCCGGCCATCCAGCGGGAGGCCCTGCTGTGCCTCGGACGCCTCGGGGACGACGACTCGATCCCGCACCTGCTGAACCTCCTCGAGGGCGAGCACGCCGGGCTGCGCACGAACGCGTGGTGGGCGCTGCGCGAGCTGACCGGGCTGCCCTTCGGCGACGACCCGCGCCGCTGGCGGACCTGGTACGAGGCCGAGCAGGACTGGTGGAACGGCCCCGCGCAGGAGCTGCTGCGCGGCATGCGCGGCGGTCGCCGAGGCGACGTCGTCGCCGCCCTCAAGGCGTTCTCCGAGCACCGCCTGTTCCGCACCGAGCTCGCCGCCGAGGTCGCGCGGCTGCTCGGGCACCCCGACGACGAGCTCGTGCTGCTGGCGTGCTACTCGCTGCGCCAGCTCGGCGTGCCGGTCGACCCGGCGCCGCTCCGGCGCCTGCTGGACCATCCCGACGAGCGGGTCCGCGAGGCCGCCCGGGCCACCCTCGCGGCCGTGGGGGGCGGCGCGGGGCCGGCGGACGCCGGGGACTCCCCCGCGGGCCTCCCGGAGGCCCCGGCGGCCCGCCCCCGCTAAAGGGAGGCCGCCGTGCGCGTCGATCCTCGGAGCGAGCCTCCCTCCGCGGGGAGCCCACCCATGAGCCAGCCCAGGATCAAGCGTCGCATCAAGCTGATCGAGCCGCGTTTCCAGCTGCGGCTGACCCTGGTCTTCGTCGGGCTGTCCGCGATGGCGCTGCTGCTGCAGTACATCCTGTTCACGCGGGCGCTCGCGAGCATCGCGCTGGCCCTGCCCGAGGACGGCCTGCTGCTGATGGACCGCGCCAGCGGCGTGCTGCTGGGCGTCCTGGCCACGTCGTTCCTGCTGTTCCTGCCGCTGATCTTCACGGTCGGCGTGCTGACGACGTTCCGCATCGCCGGACCGATGTACCGGTTCCGGCAGTTCCTGAACGACGTGAAGCGCGGCGAGCAGTCCGCGCCGTGCCGCATCCGCGAGGGGGACGAGTTCCAGGACTTCTGCGAGCTCCTGAACGAGGTCACCGACCCCCTGCGCAGGTCGCGGAGCGAAGGAGCCGGGGACGAGGTCCCCGAAGAGGCCCCCGGGGAGACGCTCGCGGGCCACGGCCTGCGCCGCAGCGCCTGAGGCGGCCCATGTCCCTGCGCCCCAAGATCGTCCTGCTGCTGTCGGCGGTCGTGCTGCTCTACGCCGTGATCGACCACGGCATCCAGCGCGCGACCGTCTCGCGGCGGTTCCTGGAGCTGGAGCGCGAGGAGGCGACCCGCGACGTCCGCCGCGTGGTGCGGGCGATCGAGAAGGAGATCGAGCACCTGGACGCCCGCTGCGCCGCGTGGGCGCGCTGGGACGACGCGTACGAGTTCGTGCGCGGCGGCGCCGAGGGGTTCGTGGCCTCGAACCTGGGCCCCGGCGCGTTCGACAAGCACGACGTCGACTTCGTCTTCCTCTGCGACCGCCAGGGCACCGTGGTGTGGGGCGGCGTGCAGGACCCCGACACCGGCGCGCCCTCCAGCCTGCGCGAGCTGCCCGAGGGCACGTGGTCGCGCAGCCACCCGCTGATCCCCGACGACGAGGACGACCCGCACAGCGGCCGGCCCGACGCGGTGAGCGGCGTGTTCCTGTCGTCCCGGGGGCCCGCCATCGTCAGCGCGCGGCCGCTGCACCGCAGCGCGGGCGACGGGGCCACCGCGGGCACGGTCGTGCTGGGGCGCTTCCTGGCCGCCGACCTGCGCGACCGGCTCGCCGAGCAGACGCAGGTCGCCTTCGACCTGTGGCCCCTGGACGGCACGCCGCTGCCGGGGCCCGAGGCCGCGATCCAGGACAGCGTCACGGCGTCGGTCACGCCCGTCCTCCGGCCGGAGGAGTCCACGCTGCGCGTCTACTCGACCATCGCCGACATCCAGAAGGCGCCGGGGCTCATGGTGCGCGCCGACGTGCCGCGCGAGATCTCGGCGCGGGGCGCGACGTCGGTGCGCTACGCGCTCGTGTCCACGATGGCGGCCGGTCTGCTGATCCTGCTCGTGCTGCTCGGCCTGATGCAGCGCACCGTGCTGAGCCCGATCGCCCGGCTGACGACCCACGCGGTCGAGATCGGGCGCACCGAGAACTTCACCCGCAAGCTCGACATGGAGCGCGGCGACGAGATCGGGATCCTGTCGAACGAGTTCGACGACATGATGGTGAAGCTCGACGCGTCGCGGAAGGCGCTGGCCACCACCGCGCGCGAGGCCGGCATGTCCGAGATCGCCACCGGCATCCTCCACAACGTCGGCAACGTGCTGAACAGCGTGAACGTCTCGGCCAGCGTCATCTCGGCGCGGCTCGGGGAGATGTCCGTGGAGGACCTCGAGAAGCTCACCGCCGTCCTGGTCGAGCAGGGCGAGCAGCTGCCCCGGTTCCTCGAGCAGGACCCGCGCGGCCAGCACCTGACGCCCTTCCTGTCGGCCGTCAGCGACCAGCTCTCCGAGCAGCGCACCGGGCTGCTCGAGGAGATCTCGTCGCTCTCCAAGGGAGTCGAGCACATCCGCGAGCTGATCAACGCCCAGCAGGCGTACGCCGTGAAGTCGACCCTGCTCGAGGCCACGTCGGTGCCGGACTTCCTCGAGAAGGCCCTGACGCTCAGCGCGCAGGCCGTCCACGAGGACCGGACGGAGATCGAGGTCGTGCGCGACTTCGACGGCGCGCCCGAGGTCCTGACCGACCAGCACAAGCTGCTCGACGTCTTCGTGAACCTCGTCCAGAACGCACGCCAGGCGATGGCCGACGTCGAGTCGCCCCGCCTCGTCCTGCGCGTCGCCGCGGACGGCGACGACCTGCGCGTCGAGATCACCGACAACGGCTGCGGCATCCCCGCGGAGAACCTGGTCCGCGTGTTCCACCACGGGTTCACGACGCGGAAGGACGGGCACGGCTTCGGCCTGCACGCCGCCGCCAACGCGGCCACGGAGCTCGGCGGCAGCCTGTCCGCCACCAGCGCGGGCCCGGGCCGCGGCGCCACCTTCGTCCTGCGGCTGCCCCTCCGGGCCCCCGCCCACGCCGGGAGTGCTACATGACCCAGAGCGAGAACCGCCGGATCCTGCTGATCGACGACAACCCGGGCATCCACGAGGACTTCCGCAAGATCCTCGCGGGCCAGGAGTCGAGCTCCTCGCTGTCCGACGCGCGCGCCGCGTTCTTCGGGGACACGCCCCCGACGCCCGTCGCGGCGCCCGCGGCCGAGTTCGAGCTGCGCTCCGCGCTCCAGGGGCAGGAGGGCTACGACCTCGTCCGCACCGCGCGCGAGTCCGACGAGCCCTTCGCGATGGCGTTCGTGGACGTGCGCATGCCGCCGGGCTGGGACGGCGTCGAGACCGTCGAGCAGATCTGGAAGGTCGACTCCGAGCTCCAGGTCGTGATCTGCACCGCGTTCTCGGACTACTCGTACGAGGAGATCGTCTCGCGCCTCGGCCAGACCGATCGCCTGCTGATCCTCAAGAAGCCCTTCGACCCGATCGAGGTGCGCCAGCTGGCGGTGTCGCTCACGGAGAAGTGGAACCTGACCGCGCGCGAGCTGCGCATCATGGCCGACCTGCAGGCCGCGGAGCGCGAGGCCCGCTCGTACGCCGTCTCGCTCGAGACGCTGAACCGCGCCCTCGAGACGTCCAAGGCGGCCGCCGACCGCGCCTCCGAGCTGAAGACGGCCTTCCTGCTGTCGCTGACGCAGGAGCTGCGCAACCGCATCGCCTCGATGATGAGCCGCTTCGTCGCCTCCGGCCCGGGCTCGGAGGACGAGCTGGCCGGCCTCACCCACACGAGCGAGCAGCTCGTGTCGATGCTGGACCAGATCCTCGACCTGTCCCGCATCGAGTCCGGCCAGGCCGCGGTGCACCGCGTCTCGTGCTCGCCGTTCGCGCTGGTCGACGACCTCGTCGCCTCGATGCGCGGCCTCGCGGCGCGCCGCTCGCTGGACGTGGAGACGCGCTTCGTCGGCGCGGTCCCCAACCAGATCGAGGTGGACGCCCGCCGCGTCTCGCTCGTCCTGCGCTACCTGCTCGAGCACGCGCTCGAGACCTCCGAGCGCGGCCCGATCGAGGTCTCGGTGCAGCTCGATCAGAGCGGCGACTGGCGCCGCCCGCAGATCGCCTTCAGCGTCACCGACCGCGCCCCGGCGCTGCCGGTCGAGCTGGTCGGCCGCATGTTCGACGGCGACTTCGACGAGGAGCTGGAGGGCGGCCTCGAGATCTGCATGGCCAAGCGCCTGGCGCAGCTGCTGGGCGGCGACATCACCACCCAGAGCGACGAGGACGGCAACACGTTCTCGCTCGTCCTCGAGGCGGGGTCGCTCCACGGCTCCGACACGGTGGCGCGGACCGAGTCCGCCCCGCTGATCGACGGCGACCTGCCGATCTGAGCCGCCCCGGCGCACCGGCGCGCGCGGCGCCCTGCTACGCTCTGGCCCCATGCGAGGCCGGAGCGGCGACGACGCGCCCCCGGGGCCGGAGGGAGCCTTCGAGGAGCTGGCGGCCGGCGGCCTGCGCGCCGGCGCCGAGGAGGCGTGGGAGCTGTTCGAGCGGGCCTGGCCGGCCCTCTCGCGCCGCCTGGGGGGGCTCCTGCGGGGCCTCGGCGCCCGCGAGGATCTCCGGGAAGACTGCGGGCAGGCGGCGCTGCTGCGGGTCTGGAAGGCCAGGACCCGCTACCGCGGCACCGGCCGCGGCGAGCTGGTCGCCTGGCTGCGGACCATCGCCCAGCGCGAGCTCCTGCGCCTGCTCGAGATGAAGGACCGCCTCCCCACCACCGCGACCGACCGGGCCGAGCCGGGCGAGGAGCCCGCGCCCCTCGAGCCCGCGAGCTCCGCCGACCCGACCGCCGACGAGGCGGCCCGCGCCGACGCGCGCGGAGCCCTCGAGACGTGCCTGGCGGAGCTGAAGGAGGCCCAGCGCGAGGTCGTCGAGCTGCTCTACGCCGCCGACGCCCTCACCGAGCGCGAGGCGGCGGTCGTGCTGGAGCGCTCCAAGAGCCACGTGAACACGCTGCGCCAGCAGGCACTCGTCGCGCTGGAGGGCTGCCTGCGCCGCAAGGGGGTGACCGCGTGACGGAGCCGGAACCGCGCGGGACCGGGCGGGTCGAGGAGCTGCTGCGCGCGCGCGGCCGCGAGCTCGACGCGCGCCCGCTGCTGTCGCCGGAGCGCGAGGCGGCCGCGCGGGCCGAGCTAGCGGCCCTGGCCGAGGCCGAGGCGGCGCGCGAGCGGCGCCGGCGCTGGGGCCTCTGGTCGCTGCCGCTCGCGGCGGCGGCCGCGCTGCTCGTCTGGTTCGGCACGTTCGACGCGCGCTCCGGCGACCACGGCGCGCGCGACGCGCAGGTGCCCCTGCTCGACGGCGCGGGGCGCCCGCTCGACACTGCGCTGCGCGACGGCGGCGCGCGCCTGCCGGCGCCGGACGAGCTGCTGCTCGAGCTGGTCCCCGCCGGCGCGGGCCACGCCCGCGTGGTCGTGTACGCGTCCGCCGACGCCGGCCGGCGCCGCGACCTGACGGACGCGGAGGGCCTCGCGCTCGCCGCCGACGAGGACACGCTCCGCGCCTTCCCCCTAGGCGACGTCGGCGCCGACCTCGCCGTGCTGGTCGTGCTCAGCCGCGCGCCGGTGCCGCTCGACGCGCTCGACGACGCCGTCCCCGCGCAGCTCGACCTGGACGACCCCGCCGCGCTCGAGGCGGCCGCGGCCACGGCCGCCGAGCGCCTCGGCTGCACGGTCCTCGCCCGCCGGCTCGCCTTCGCCGACGAGGGCTGAGCCCGGGCTCACCCGCCCGCCGCGTCCAGCAGCGGCGCGAGCCGGCGCGCCAGCGCGTCGGCCACCACCGCGTGGCCGCGGGCGTTGAGGTGCCCGTCGGGGCGCAGCATCAGCGTCTCGCCCCGGCGCACCGCCTCGAGCAGGTCGCGGTCGATCGCGACCGCCCGGAACCCCTGCGCGAAGCCCACCTCGGCGAGGTAGCGCGAGAGCGGCGTCAGGATCGGCCCGCCCGTGTCGCGCGGCCCGGGGTGCTCGGGGGACAGCAGCCCCATGTCCTGGAGGTAGGGCACGTACACCGCGACGAGCGGCGCGCCCGCGCCCTCGCACGCCGCCCGCAGGCGCCGCAGGGCGTGCACGGTCGCGTCGTGCGACGCGTCGACGCCGTCCCCCGCCCGGGGGGGCTCGACGGCGCGGGGAGCCGCGGCGTGCGACGCCAGCTGGAGCTCCCACGCGTCGGGGCGGCGCGACCACCAGGCCCAGCGGAAGAGCGCCGAGCGCTCGACCAGCCCGCGCACGAGCCCGGACGGCGGCGCCTGGAAGCGCGCGGGCTCGAACGGCACCGGCCGACCCTCGACCCGCCACCCGCCGCGGTCCACGCGGACCCAGCGCGGCTTGCGCATGCCGTGCATCGACAGGCGCGCGTTGCCGGGCAGGTCGTTGACCACGAACGTCAGCAGCACGAGGTCGGGCTCGTAGCGCAGGCCCTCCGACTCGAGCCACCAGCCCTGCTGGTCGGTGCTCCACCCGGGGACGGCGGAGTTCACGACCTCGACGCCGGGGCCCAGGCGCTCCTCGAGCAGCGCCGCGAACGTCTCCTCGACCGGCATCCCCGAACCGAACGCGACGGAGTCGCCCAGCAGCAGCACGCGCCGCACGCCGGGCGGCTTCGCGTGGGGGTGCGGGTCGTCGCGCAGGCCGCGCTCGTTGACCGCGATCGTGTAGGCCGGCGCGCCCCCGAAGGCGCGCACCTCGCCCGTCGCGCCCGGCCGCAGGCGCCAGCCGAGGTCCGGGTCGTGCATCCCGCAGCGCATCTGCGGCGTGTAGTCGCGGTCGCGCGGCGGCGGCAGGTCGCCGGCCGCGCGCCGCGCGACGGCCTCGGCGAGCCCGACGACGACCACGAGGGTCGCCAGGGCGGTGCCCGCCGCGCGGAGGCGGCGCGCGCGCGGTTCGTCGGAGCGCGGAGCGGTCATGGGTCCCGGACAGGACCCGCCGGGGCCCGCGCTCGGGCGGGGGATTCTAGCGGCGCGCGCTCACTCCGCCGCGCCGACGAGGACGAAGGCGCCCCAGAAGTACGGGTCGGCGTACGGCCGCAGGCCGGCGGCCGCGCGCGGCTCTCCCGCGCCGGCGCCGCGCGTCCCCGACCCGCCCTCCAGCCCCAGGCGGGCGCTGGCCTCGCGGACGGCGCGCCGGTCGGCGTCGCGCAGCCAGCGCTTGGCCTCGAGCAAAGCGAGCGCGGTCGGCGCCGGCCGCCCGGGCTCCAGCGCGCGCGCCCCCGCGCGGCGGGCGTCGTCGTGGCGCCCCAGCAGGTTCTCGTAGAAGCGCGCCATCAGCAGCGCGGCGGCCTCGTCCTCGACCTGCCAGGACGTCGCCACCACGCGGGGGGCGCCGGCGAAGAAGAAGCCCCACGGCAGCGCGATCGAGCTGGCGCCGACCCGCACGCCGCGGCGCGTGTCGCAGGCCGACAGCACGACGAGGTCGCAGCGCGCGAGGCGCCCGCGCCAGGTCCGCACGAGGTCGTCGAGCGTCAGGCGCGCCGGGTCGCCGGCCAGCAGGAGCGAGGCGTCGTAGGGCTCGCCCGGCGAGCCGTGGAACCCGTGGGTGGCGAGGTGCAGGAAGCGCGCGCCGGGCGCGCGGTCCTCGAGCGCGGCGAGCGAGGCCGCGTCGCCGACCAGCACGTCGACCGGTCGCCCGCTCGCGGCGAACAGGCGCTCGAGGTAGCGCGCCTCGGCCCGGCTGCTCGGCAGCGGCGGCAGCGCCCCGCCGCGTCCGTCCGCCGCCGCGAGGACCCCCGCGGCTCCCGGCCGCAGCAGCGGGTCGGCGAGCACGAGCGCGCGGCCCGGCGCGCCCTCCGCCGCCTCCCCCGCCGGGTCGAC
>JAUIDW010000144.1 GCA_030428395.1 bacterium
CGTGGCACACGCGGATGCCGAAGGACACGGCCTCGTGCTTCGGCTTGACGATGACGGGGTAGGGCACCTCGGGCGCCGGGAACTCCGGGTTCTCGAGCACCGCGAACTCCGGCGTCGGCAGGCCGTGCTGCACCAGGATCATCTTGGTGACGACCTTGTCGAGCGCGATCGAGTGGGCCAGCGGCCCCGAGCCGACGTAGGGCACCCCGACCATCTCGAGGATGCTCGGCACGTGCGTGTACCGCGCCTGCCCCTGGATGCCGTAGGACAGGTTCAGGACGAGCCCGGGGCGCTCGCCCTTCACCACCTTGGGCATGAACTCCTCGAGCCGGTGGACCAGGTCCTTGTCGCCCTCGAACGAGATCGCCTGGTGACCGCCCTTGCGCAGCGCCTCGACGATCGTCCGGATCAGCTTCAGGCCGATCTTCTCCCGGTTCGGCGTGCCGAAGAGGTTGATGACGCTCTGGCTGTCGCGGTTGTAGACGACGGCGACCTTCATGCGGGGCTCCCGGTTCGATCCGGAGCTACTCTAGCGGGGAGACCGCCGATCCGAGGCGGGATCCGATGCCCCCGCGCAGTCCCGTCCTCGCCTCCCCCTGGGTCCCGGGGCTCGCCCTGGTGGTCCTCGGCCTCGGGCTCCTGCTCGCCAAGCAGGGCACCGGCGCGACCGCGGCCGAGCTGCGCGCGGTCCTCCACCTCCGGGACCTGCCGCCGGAGGTCTCGCGAGAGCTCGGCGGCGTGCTCCTGGTCCCCGCCGGCGCGCTGCTCGTGGTGCTGGTGCGCCTGACCCTCGGGCTGCGCATGCTCGGCCCCTTCCGCCCCCTGCTGATCGCCCTGGGGCTGGAGGGCACGGGCCTGCTGCCCGGCATCGTCCTGTTCGCGGCGCTCTGCGCGGCGATCGCCCTGCAGCGCCCCCGCCTGCAGGTCGCGCGCCTGCCCGCCTTCGGCCGGCTGTCGCTGCTGCTCTCCGCGGTCGTGCTCCTCGGCGTCGCCGCGGTCATCCTGGGCCGCGAGCTCGGCCTGCCCGCCCTGGTCCGCACGGTGTACTTCCCGGCCGTCGTCCTGTGCCTGGCCGCGGACGGCTTCGCCCGCGTCACCCTGCGCGACGGGCTGCGGGTCGGCGTCTCGCGGGGGGCGGTCACCCTGGGCGCGGCGGTGGTGCTCCTGCTGTTCGACCGCTGGACGGGACACCGCCACCTGCTGCTCGAGCACCCCGAGCTGCTGCTCGTCGAGACCGGCGCGTGCGTGCTGGTCGCGAGCTACCTCGCCCTGCGGCTGCTCGACCGCTTCGACCCGGGGCGCCTGGACTCGGGCGGCGGGGACCTCGAGGAGCCGCCGGTCAGCGCCAGTACGCGCTGACGGTCAGGGTGAGCCACATGGCGATGCCGATGCCGACCTTGCTGGTGGCGCCGACGACCCGGCCGACGGTGGCCCACAGGGCGGGCTTCAGGCTGCCGCGCACGTTCCGCGGCTGCTGGCGGCTGCGCTGGTGGGACAGCTCGCCGACCACGGCGCCCACGAAGGTCCCGAGCAGCGCGCCGAACAGCGCCCCGAAGATCGGCACGAAGAAGAACAGCGGGGTGAACACGAAGATCCCGACGAGGCCGCCGATCAGCGCGCCCCACATGCCCCGGCGCGAGCTGCCGCCGCGCTGCGCGCCGACCGCGCCGGCGAAGAACTCGACGAGCTCGCCGACCACCGCCAGGGCCAGGCAGGCCGCGAGCACCGGCCACCCGAACGTCGGCGGCGCGCCCTCGGGCAGGTAGAAGCGGTCGAGCCACTCGAGCAGCACCGCGAGCGCGAGCAGGACCCACGTGCCCGGCGCCTGGACGACCAGGAGCAGCACGCAGCCCGCCCCGAGGACGAAGAAGAGCGTCGCGGTGACGTAGGCGAGCCACTCCATGGCGTCAGGCTACCCCGCGGGGTCGGTGCCGCGCCCGGCGATTCCGGCGGCCGCGGCGCGGTCCAGCAACCACGTGCAGCGGCCCGCGGCCGGCGCCACGCGGGCGGCGGGCGCCGTCGCGTCGCCGGACGCGACGCGCGCGACGGCGGGGGCCTTGTCGGCGCCGGCGACCAGGAACAGCACGCGCCGCGCGGCGTTCAGGACGGGGAAGGTCAGCGTCACGCGGTCGCGCGGCTCGACCGGCGCGCGGGCGGCCACCGCGAGGCGCGCGGTCTCGTCGAGCGCGGCGTCCCCGGGGAACAGCGAGGCCGTGTGCCCGTCGCCGCCGAGGCCCAGCAGGACCAGGTCGAAGCGCGGCGGGCCGGCCTCGCCGAAGCGCGCGCGCAGGCGCGCCTCGTAGTCCGCGGCGGCCTCGCCCGGCGGCAGCTCGCCGCGGATGCGGTGCACGCTCCCGGGGTCGGGCGCGAGCGCGCCCAGCAGGGCCTCGTGGGCCATGCGGTAGTTGCTGTCGACGTCGATCGGGCGCACGCAGCGCTCGTCGCCGAACAGGAATTCGACGCGGTCCCACGGGACGCGCGCGCGGCGCTCCGGGGTCGCCAGCAGGCGGTACAGCGCGCGGGGCGTCGAGCCGCCGGACAGGACCAGCGTGGCGGCGCCGTCGCGGTCGACGGCGGCGGCGAGCTCGGTCTCCACGACGTCGGCGGCGGCCGCGGCCAGCTCCGCGGGCGTGGCGAGCACCTCGCGCTCGATCGCCGCGCTCATGCCGTGCGCCACACGCGCCCGTCGCGCGCCAGCAGCTCCTCGGCCTCGCGCGGCCCCCAGGACCCCGCGGGGTACGGCCGCACGCGCGTCTGCCCGTCGAGCAGCGGGTCGTAGAGCCGCCACGCGTCCTCGACCTCGTCGGCGTGCACGAACAGCGTCTGGTCGCCCTGGACGACGTCGAGCAGCAGCGTGACGTAGGCGTCGGGCAGGCGGCCGAAGGCCTGCCCGTAGCGAAACTCGAGCGGCGCCTTCTCGAGCACGAGGGGCGAGCCCGGGCGCTTCACGTCGAAGGCCAGCGAGAAGCCCTCGTCGGGCTGCAGCCGGATCGTCAGCACGTCGTGGCCGAGGTCGGCGAAGTCCATGCTCTGGAACAGGCTGACCGGCGGGCTGCGGAACGTGACCGCGATCTCGGTCACCGGCCGCGGCAGGCGCTTGCCCGAGCGCAGGTAGAACGGGATGCCCTTCCAGCGCCAGCTGTCGATCTCGAGCCGCAGCGCCACGCTGGTCTCCGTGCGGGACCCCGCGGGCACGCCGGGCTCCTCCAGGTAGCCGACGACCTCCTGGTCCTGGACGCGCCCGCGCGTGTACTGGCCGAACACGACGTCCGAGCGGCGGATCGGCCGGATCGCGCGCAGCACCTTGATCTTCTCGTGGCGCACCGCGCTGGCCTCGTAGGCGACCGGGACCTCCATCGCCACGAGCGTCAGCACCTGCGTCAGGTGGTTCTGGATCATGTCGCGCAGCGCGCCGACGCCGTCGTAGTAGCCGGCGCGGCCCTCGACCCCGAGCTGCTCGGCGAACGTGATCTGCACGTTGTCGATGCGGTCGCGGTTCCACAGCGACTCGAAGATCATGTTGGCGAAGCGGAAGACGAGCAGGTTCTGGACGGTCTCCTTCCCGAGGTAGTGGTCGATCCGGTAGATCTGCTCCTCGTCGAACCAGCGGTGCATGCGGTCGTTCAGCTCGCGCGCGGTCGCGAGGTCCTCGCCGAACGGCTTCTCGACCACGATGCGCGTCCAGCCGGGGCTCGCGTTCAGGCCGGCCTCGCCGAGGCCGTCGATCGTCGCGGGGAAGGCCTTCGGCGGCACGGCCAGGTAGAAGACGCGGTTGCCGGGCAGGCCGTGCTCGCGCTCGAGCGCCTCGATGCGCCGCGCGAGGGCGGCATGGTCCTCGGGGGCGCCGGGCAGCGGCTGGTAGTACAGGCACTCGTCGCACCACCGGGCGAGCTCGTCCGCCGGCACCCCGGCGTCCAGCAGGGCCTCGCGCGCCAGGGCGCGGAAGGACGCGTCGTCCGTGTCGGTGCTGCGCGCGACGCCGAGCACGCGCTGCGCGCCGTCCAGGAAACCCTCGCGCGTCAGGCGGTACACCGCCGGGAGCAGCTTGCGGCGGGCCAGGTCGCCCGTGGCGCCGAACACGACGAACAGGTGCGGGGGCGGCGCGTCCTTCACGACGCGCCTCCCGCGGACCGCACGGCGTGTCCGCCGAACTCGCGCCGCATGGCGGCCAGGAGCTTGTGCGCGTACGAGTCGTCCTCGCGCGAGGCGAGGCGCTCGATCAGGGACAGCGTCAGCACGGGCGCCGGCACGTCCAGGTCGACCGCCTCGGCGACCGTCCAGCGCCCCTCGCCGGAGTCGGGCACGTACGGCGCGACGTCCGCGAGGTCGGCGTCCGCGTCCAGCGCCCTCGTCGTCAGGTCCAGCAGCCAGGAGCGCACGACGCTGCCGTGCTGCCAGATGCGCGCGACCTGCGCGAGGTCCAGCCCGAAGGCCTCCTTCGCGCGCATCACGGCGAAGCCCTCGGCGAAGGCCTGCATCATCCCGTACTCGATGCCGTTGTGGACCATCTTGGTGAAGTGGCCCGCCCCGGCGGGGCCGACGCGCCCCCAGCCGCGGTCGGCGGCGGGCGCGAGGGTCGCGAGGGCCGGCGCGAGGAAGGCGACCGCCTCCTCGTCGCCGCCGACCATCAGCGAGTAGCCCTCGGCCAGCCCCCAGACGCCGCCGCTCGTCCCGGCGTCCACCAGGTGCAGGCCCGCCTCCGCCAGGCGCTCCGCGCGGCGCAGCGTGTCCTTGTAGTTGGAGTTGCCGCCGTCGACGACGACGTCGCCCGGGGCGAGCCGCGGCACGACCTCGTCGAGCGCCTCGTCGACGGGCGCCCCGGCGGGGATCATCAGCCACACGGCGCGGCGCGGGGCCAGCGCCGCCGGGACGTCGGCCAGGGAGCTCGCGCCCTCCCCGCCGCGGTCGCGGAGCGCCGCCACGGCCTCCGGCCGGGGGTCGAAGCCCAGGACCTCGTGGCCGCCCTCGAGCAGCCGCCGCGCCATGTTGGCGCCCATCTTGCCCAGCCCGACCATCGCGATCTTCATGGGTGCGCTCCTGCGGGGATTTCAGGCGCCGACGGCGGGCGCGGCGCGCGGTCGGGCGGACCGTACGGGAGCCCGCCGGGAGGGGCAAGGCACCGCGCCCCCTCGCGCTGGCGCGATCCCCGCCCGCCGGGGATGATGTCGCGCCGGCCGCGACCGACCGCCGCACGCGCCGACCGTCCCCCCGCTCTCCCCCCTCCCCCCCGGAGCTCCCATGACCCCCGCGCTCGCGGCGGCGCTGCTCGGCGCGCTGGCCGCGGTCGTCCCGCAGGACACGTCGACCCCCGACCTGCCCTTCCTCCGCCCGAACGTCGTCCTGGTGATCGCCGACGACGTCGGCGTCGACCTGGTCGGGGCGTACGGCGCGGCGTCGGTCCCCGCGTGCACGCCGAACGTCGACCGGCTGGCGTCGACCGGCGTGCTGTTCCGCAACGCGTGGTCGAACCCGGTCTGCTCGCCGACGCGCGCGCAGGTGCTGACCGGACGCCACGGGTTCCGGACGGGCATCGGCCGCACCGTGGGCAACGTCGTGAACGGCACGGGCCTGGCGGAGGCCGAGCGCACACTGCCCGAGGCGCTGCCGGGCTACGCGAGCGCGCTGGTGGGCAAGTGGCACCTCGGCGACCCCGCGCAGGGCACGCTGCACCCCAACGCGAGCGGCTTCGGCAGCTTCGCCGGCTCGCTCTCGAACCTGCAGGCCGGCGGGGGCGGGAGCTACTCGTCCTGGGTCAAGACGGTGGACGGCGTGCAGGTCCAGGCGACGACCTACGCGACCGAGGACACGATCGACGACGCCCTGGCGGCCGTCGCGGCGCTGCCCGAGCCGTGGCTGCTCGTGGTCTCGTTCAACGCCTGCCACACCCCGGTGCACGACCCCCCGCCGCACCTGTGCCCCGCCCCCGCGCCCTGCGGCACGACGGCGTGCGACAACCCCTCGCCGGACCGCCCGACCCCGGAGCGGGTCCGCGCGATGATGGAGGTGCTCGACGGCCAGCTCGGCCGGCTGCTCGGCGCGCTGGACATGGACACGCTGGTCGTGTTCCTGGGCGACAACGGCACCGACGGCGACGCGGTCGAGCCGCCCTACGACCCGGCGCGTGCGAAGGGCACCCTGTACCAGGCCGGGATCCGCGTGCCGCTGATCGTGTCCGGCGCGGGCGTCGCCGCCGGCGAGTGCGAGGCGCTGGTGACCGCGACCGACGTGTTCGCGACGGTGGTCGAGCTGGCCGGCGGCTCCCCGGTGGCGGAGGACTCTGTGTCGCTCGTCCCCTACCTGACCGACCCGCGGCGGCCGTCCTTGCGCGCGCACGCCTACGCGGAGTGGTTCACGCCCAACAACCCGGTCGGGCCGCCGAACCAGCACCGCCGCGCGGTGCGCGACCGGCGCTACAAGCTGATCCGGCGCACCGGGCAGCCCGACGAGCTGTACGACCTGCGGCTCGACCCGCTCGAGACGAACGACCTGTTCCCGGGGCTCGTCCCGGGCTCGCCGCGGGAGGCCGCGTACCTGCAGCTGGTCGCGGCCCTCGCGGATCTCGCCGGCTCCTGAGGGCGCGGGCGACGCGCGGGTCCGTACACTCGCCCCGTGGACCCCGCGCAGCTCGCCGACCTGATCGTCGTCGTCCACCTGGCCTACGTCGGCTTCGTGGTGCTCGGGTTCGTCGCGGTGCTGGCCGGCGCGCGCCTCGGCTGGGCCTGGATCCGGCGGCGCGGGTTCCGCGTCGCGCACCTCGTGTGCACCGTGATCGTGCCCGTCGAGGCCCTGGCCGGCGTGCTGTGCCCCCTGACCACGTGGGAGGCCGAGCTGCGGCGCCGGGCGGGCCAGACCCCCGACGAGCTGTCCTTCGTGGGCCGGCTGGTCCGCGACGTGCTCTTCTACGAGGCCCCCCCGTGGGCCTTCGCGGTGGCCTACGTCGCCTTCGGGGCGCTGGTGGTCGCGGCCTGGTTCGGGATCCCCCCGCGACCGCGACGCCGGCGGGCGCAGGCTCTATCCTGAGCGGTCCCCCCGTCCCCACGCATCGCCTCCGGAGACCTCCCATGCCGCCCTTCCGCGCTCTGCTCGTCGTTCCCGCCCTGCTGCTCGCCGCCTGCGCCACCGCGCCGACCCTGCCCCACGGCGAGGCGGTCGGCGAGGAGCTCGTCCCGCAGCGGATCGTCTCGTTCGCCGAGGTCGACGCCGACCCCGAGCCGTTCTTCGAGCGCACCCTGCTGGTCGAGGCCACCGCCACCGCGGTGTGCCAGGCCGCCGGCTGCTGGATGCAGATCGAGGACGAGGGCCGCACCGCCATGGTGCGCTGGGAGACCGGCTGCGGCGGCAAGTACGCCTTCCCCGCCGACGTCGCCGGCCGCCGCGTGGTCGTGCAGGGCTCCGTGTACCCGATCACCCTCTCCGACGAGGATCTCGAGCACCTGCGCGCCGAGGCCGGCGAGGACGTGGAGATCCCCAAGGAGGGCTACGAGTTCAACGCGTCGGCGATCCTCGTCGTCGACCAGCCCGCGAGCTGACCCGCTCCCCGCCGCGGGCTGACCCGCTCCCCCAACGGAGGCCGCCATGGGATCCACGATCGCGCTCTACCTGATCTTCGTCGCCCTCGCGTGGACCGGCAGCAAGCTGGCGCTGGTCGTCCGCGAGCTGGAGTCCATCCGCGGCCGCCTCGACGACCTGACCCGCCGCCCCTGAGCCGGCCCGGACCGGGGCCGCGCGGTCAGCCGGCGCGCTCGCGCTGCCGCTCGAGCTCGGCCTCGATCCGCTCGACGCGCCGGCGCAGGCGGCGCACGGCCGCGTCCGCGACGCCGAGCCCCGCGCCGGTGGCGAACAGCGCGAAGAACATCGCGACGTCCACGGGGTACTCCGACAGGAGCATGCCGACGAGCCCCAGCGCGCCCGCCCCGAGCGCGCAGACCGTCAGGGCCTGCAGCCGCGGCCTCCGTCGCCTCCGCATGGCACGAGCCTAGACCCCGGCCGGCCCGCCCGCCATCTCGCGGCCCCCGGGGTGGCGCCGCGCCGGAGGGACGCCCCATACTGGCGGCATGGTCGACGACATGGCGAGCCGCGGGAAGAAGCGGCGCAAGGACCCCCGCAAGAAGCCCGAGATCACGCGCTGGAAGCGCTGGCTGCTGCTCGGCGCGATCGTGTTCGTGGCCCTGGGCATCGGCCTGCGCGTCGCCGCCGGCCGCGGCGCGGAGCCGGGCGCCGGCGCGACCCGGAGCGGGGCGGGCGACGCCGGGCCCGCCGGGAGCTCGCTGGTGGACTCCGGCGCGCCGGCGTCGGGGCTGGCCGCGGGCTCGTCCTCCGCCGCGGAGCCGGCCGCCGGGGAGTCGGGCGCGTCCGGCTGGTCGCCGTTCTTCCTGAAGAACGGCTTCAGCTTCCTCGCCGCGTTCTGCGTCGGCTACGCGGCGCGCGTGTGGCTCGGCATCACGTTCACCGTGCTCGGCACGATCCTGCTCGCCGTGTTCGCCCTCTCCTACTTCGACGTGATCACCGTGGACTGGTCGACGATCGGCGACGTCGGGGGCGGGCTCGCCCGCCGGCTGGGCGAGGAGCTGTCGGACTTCCGCGGCTTCGTGACCGGCAGCCTGCCGCAGGCCGGCTCGGCGTCGGTCGGGCTCGTGGCCGGGTTCAAGATGCGCTGAGGCGCGCCCTCAGGGCGTGTGGCGCAGCACGTAGTCGCGGGCCATGGCCTCGAGCTCGCGCGAGCGCAGCCCGATCGTCTTCCCCTCGGCGACCGCCGCCTCGAGCAGCAGCCCGTCGTCGAGGGCGCGGTAGGCGATCCAGATCGCCCCGACGCGGTTGGCCGACGAGCAGTGCACCAGCGCCGGCCGCGGCGCCGTGCGCAGCGCGTCCAGGGCGGCGGCGAACACCTCGTCGTCCAGGTCGTCGGGCCCGCTGAAACCGGGCGAGAGGTAGACGAGCCCCAGGTCGGCCACGACGCGCTCCTCGTCGAGCTCGGTCATCTCGGCCGGCCCGCGCAGGTTCACGACGGAGCGGAACCCGGCGTCGCGGGCCGCCTCGAGGTCGGCCGGGCTCGGCTGCCCCGCGAAGGTCAGGTCCCCGAAGCGGTGGACGCGCTCGAGCTCGCCCAGGGCGGACGGCTCGAGCACGGGCCAGGTGGCGAAGCAGGCGGTGGCGAGGAGCAGCGCGACGACGGCGGAGAGGGGTCGGATCAAGGGGCGCTCCGGTGCGTCCTGGGGGGTCGGGGGTCGCGGCCGCCGCGGCGGCCACCCGCCGAGCTAGTCCTCCCAGAGCGTCCGGAGGCAGTGCTCGACGAGGTCGTTCGTCGACACGATCCCCTCCAGCACGCCCGCGCGCAACACCGGGAGCCCGCTGATGTGGTGCTCCAGCAGCAGCTCGGCCGCGCGGGTCACGCGCTCGCCGACCTCGACCGTCACCACGTCGCGGCTCATGGCGTCCGCCACCGGCCGGTCGAGGGACGCGCGCGCGCCCAGCTCGCGGCACAGGTCGCGGTCCGACAGCATGCCCACGAGCTTGCCGTCCTTGGCGACCACGGGCAGGTGCCGGAAGCCCTCGCTGCGCGCGACCGTCAGGGCGGTCTGCAGCAGCGTGTCGGGCCCGATCGTCCGCGGCGAGGGCGACTGCAGCGTCTCCACGCGCGGGTCGTGGTCGCCCGACAGCCGGCCGGCCCGGCTGGCGCGCAGGAACGCGCGCACGAGGTCGGTCTCGGTCAGGATGCCGACCAGCCCGCCGTCGCCGAGCACCGGGAGGCACCCGAGCTTGCGGACGTTCATCTGGACCGAGGCGGTGACCAGCGTGTCCTCCGGAGCCGACGTGACGACCGGCGAGTGCATCACGTCGGCCACGGCGCGCCCGCGGGCGCCCGCGGCCTCTCCGCCGGTCGCGGCCAGCAGGTCGCGGTCCGACACGACGCCGACCACGCGGCCGGAGTCGACGACGGGAACGTGGCGGATGCGCTCCGAGCCGAGCAGCGCCAGCGCCGCCTCGAGGGTGGCGCCCGGCGCCAGCGAGCGCACGGGGGTGGTCATGACGTCGGCGACTTTCATGGCGGTTCTCCGCGGGCGCGACGCGCGCCCGGTGACTCCATCGTAGTGGGCGTCGGATGATTCGGCGCTCCGCCCTCGGACCCCGCCCGCCTACGCGCTGCTGCGTAGGATCCCCGGCGAGCCCGATCCCTAGCATGGGTGGAGACCCGGGAGCCCCGATGAACATCGCCGAGCTGATGACCCGCAACCTCGTGACGGTCCGCCCCGAGGCGTCCGTCGACCAAGCCATGGAGCTCATGGACGAGCACGACGTGCGCCACCTGCCCGTCGTGCACGGCGGGCGGCTCGCGGGGGTCCTGTCGGACCGCGACCTGCTCGAGGCCACGGGCTGGCTGGCGCCGCGCCAGCGCGAGGTGCTCGAGGTCCAGGTCGGCACCGTGGCGGAGTGCATGCACGACCCGGTGAGCGCGCCCGAGGACGCCGACCTCTCGACGGCGCTCGCGTGCATCGTCGAGCAGCGCATCGGCTGCCTGCCGATCGTCCGCGGCGAGGAGCTCGTCGGCGTCATGACCGACGCGGACGTCCTGGGCGCCTACGCGCAGGCCTGCCGCGGCGGGCGCATCCCGCCGGAGGAGGACACCCCGATCTCCGACCACATGACGCCCGCCCCGCGCTCCATCGCGCCGGACGCGAGCGGCGACGAGGCGCAGGAGCTGCTGCGCGAGCTGGGCGTGCGGCACCTGCCCGTCGTGGAGGACGGCGCGCTCGTCGGCATCCTGTCGGACCGCGACGTGCGCCGCGCCACCGGCCGCGGCCGGCTCGAGCTGAGCCTCGTGCGCGAGCTCATGTCGCCCGACCCGCGGACCGCGCCGCCCGACCGCAGCCTGTCCTCGGTGGCCGCCGTGCTGCGCGACGAGCGCATCAGCGCGCTCCCGATCGTGGAGGGCGACGAGCTGAAGGGCATCGCCACGACCCTCGACGTCGCCGTCGCCTGCGCCCGCGCGCTCCAGGGGCTCGCCTGACTCGACGCGAGCGGACGGTGCGCGCCGCGCGCCCCCCCGCTACCGTGTCCGCCATGCCTCCCCCGCCCGGCGATCCCCTCGGCGCGTCCGGGCCCGCGGTGCTGGCCTTCGGCGGCAACGCGCTGCTGCCCGACGCGTTCCACCCGGAGGAGCAGGAGCCGCGCGCCCACGAGCTCGCGCGCATCGTGCGCGTCCTGCTCGACCGCTCCCCGGGGCTCGTGCTCGTCCACGGCAACGGACCGCAGGTCGGGATGATCCTGCTGCGCGTCGAGGCCGCGCGCGGGCGCCTGCCGAGCGAGCCGCTCGACGTGCTGGTCTCCGAGACGCAGGGCAGCATCGGCTACCTGCTGACCCGCACGCTGCGCAACGCGCTGGTGGAGCACGCGCCGCCGATCGAGGTCGCCTGCGTGCTGACGCAGGTCGTCGTGGACCCCGCCGACCCCGCCTTCGCCACCCCCACCAAGCCGATCGGCCCCGCCTACTCCGACGACGTGGCCGCGACCCTGCGCGACCAGCGGGGCTGGCGCATGGTGCACGAGGACGGCCGCGGCTGGCGGCGCGTGGTGCCCTCGCCCGAGCCCCGCAGCGTCGTCGAGCTGGGCTCGATCTACGAGGCCGCGCGCGCCGGCCACGTGGTCGTGGCGGGCGGCGGCGGCGGGATCCCGGTGCGCCGCGACGCCGCGGGCGAGCTCGTCGGCGTCGAGGCCGTGATCGACAAGGACCGCACCGCCTCGATGCTGGCGATCGCGCTGCGCGCGCACCGCTTCGTCGTGCTGACCGGCGTCCCGCACGTGTCGCTCGACTACGCGACGCCCGACGAGCGCCGGGTCGAGCGCCTGTCGTCCGGCGAGGCGCAGCGCCTGGTCGACGAGGGCGTGTTCCCCGCCGGCAGCATGGGCCCCAAGGTCGAGGCCGCCGCGCGCTTCGCCTTCGAGGTGCGCCGCCCCGCGCTGATCACCGACACGGCGAGCCTCGAGGACGCCCTCGACGGCCGCGCGGGGACGCGCATCGACCCCTGAGCGGGCGCGCCGGAACGGCTCAGGGCAGCAGCCGCAGCTCCTGCCAGATGCTGATCGACTTCTGCGCGCCGCGGTCGCCCGCCGAGCCGTTCCAGACGGCCACGGCGACCTGCACGGGCTCGGGGGCGCGGAAGGCCAGGTCGCGGTCGGTGGGAGCGGCGAGCGTGCGCACGAACACGACGTCCCAGCCGTCCTCGTTCGAGGTGGGGAACACCTGCACGTCGTCCCGGCGGCGCTCCGCGGCGCGCGCGCCCTCGACGCCGGTCGCGGTCATCTCGTCGCCGCGCACCGCCACGGGGGGCACGCCCTCGAACGGGTGGTACACCGGGCCGTCGAGGCGGACCTCGCCGAAGCGCGGGTCGACGGCGCGGTGCGGGCCGCCCTCGAGCAGGTCGAGGGAGCCGGCGACGTCCTCGAGGCGCGCGGACTTCCAGTACCACAGGTTCGTCGGGTTCGACTCCGAGCCCATGCCGAACAGCGGCGGTCGCGGGCTGACCGACAGCTGCAGCGCGACGGCGTCGGCGGCCAGCAGGTCGCCGAGCAGCTGGGACTCGCGCGTGCCGTCCTTCCACCGCACGCGCAGGGCGATCGAGCGCCCGTCGTGCACGGCGGCCAGGCGCGCGGACAGCACCGCCTCGCCGTGCCAGCGCAGGGGGGCGAGCTTGACCTCGAT
>JAUIDW010000510.1 GCA_030428395.1 bacterium
GGGTATAACCTGAAAGACCCCACGCCCCGCTCGCTCACCCTCCACTCCCGTCCGCCGCTCGGCCCCCGCGAGGTCGCCGGGGTCGCGTTGACCGTCACCTGGATGATCCTCGAGTGGACGGGCGCGCAGCCGCTAAGCTGGCAGCTCACCCTCGCGCTCCTGCTCTCGGTCTGGACGCTGCTCTTTGGACCTCCCGGTCAAGGGCTGCTCCGCGAGCTCCTCTCCCTTCTGAAGATCACGCGCCGCTAGCCGCGCTCAGCCGGCGAAGAAGACGAACGCGCGCGACTCGAGGCTCTGCCGGGGCGCCGCGTCGGGCGGCGCCTCGGCGTCGACGAAGGCGGTGTGCGGGGTGAAGCGCGCGCGCCCGTCCGTCGCCGAGTCGTAGGACTTGATGAGCAGCAGCTCCTCGGGCCGCATCGCCGGGAAGTAGGACCAGCGGTGCGCGGGGTTGTACGCGACGCGGTAGGTCTCGCCGACGCGGTCCGGGGCGCGAGTCAGTGGCGGCGCGCGCTGTCCGAGTGCGGCGCCGTGCGCGGCACCGCGGCCATCCGCGGTGCGCTGACCGCGGCCCTCGACACGATCGATCCCGAAGAGGACGCCTGGCGCCACGCGGCGGCCTGCCTGGCGGAGCCGGGCGTGCTGCTCGGCCTGGCGCTGCTGCTGCTGCCCGGCGTCGAGCCCGCCGGGAACGGCGGGCTGGAACCGCTGGCCGACGGCGCGGTGCTGGCGCCGGCGCTGCCGCCGCGCGACGGCGCGGACGCCTGGGGGCCGCGCGCGATGAACGTCGCCGGGCTGGCGGTCGGCGCGGGGCGCGTGCACCTGGAGGTGCGCGAGGACCCCGACGGCGTCCAGGTCGAGGTCGCCCACGCGGGCGGCGGGCCGGTGCGCCTGGCGGTCGCGCTGCCCGAGCCGGACGACCGCGCGGTGCGCGTCGTCTACGTCGACTGGCTGCGCCAGGACGAGACGAGCGGGCCGTTCCCCCTGGAGCTGCGGGCCGGCGACGAGCCGCGCGTCGTGTTCGGGCGCACCGCGCCGCGGGACACCCCGTGGACCCGCGAGCTGCCGGCGCTGCTGCCGGAGGGCATCCGCCGCGCGGGGATGCGGCTCGACGTCGCCGGCCTGGACGCCCCGGCGCGCGCCGAGCTGCAGGGCCTCGACGCGGCCCTGGCCGCGCTCCTGGACGTGCCCGTCGAGGTCGTCGAGTCCCGGGCGGGCGAGCCCTTCGCGGGCGTGCGCCTGCGGCTCGAGCCGGACTCGTGGCGGCAGGAGCGGAACGCGATCGTCTCCGCGACCGAGCGCTTCGTGCTCCGCCCGCCGGGCCCGGGCGAGGGGCGCTGAACGCCCCCGTCGAGCCGCGGCGCGGCGCCGGTTCGCGCGAGCGCGCACGTCCGGCGGCGCCGGGGCCCGGGCGTGTGCCGGTCCGCGGCGGTCGGGGGGTGAGCCGGGGGGCGGCAGGGGCTAGCCTGCGCGGATGGATCGCGAGTTCTTCGGCCGCCATCGCGCGCGCTTCCTCGACGCGCTGGCCGCCGAGGAGAGCGCCGCGCTCGTCTTCGCCGCGCGTCCGCGCATCCGCAACCACGACGCGGAGCACCGCTACCGGCAGGACAGCGACTTCTGGTACCTGACCGGACTGGGCGAGCCCCACGCGGCGCTGCTGCTTCTGCCCGCGAGCGACGACGAGCCCGCGGAGGCGCACGTGTTCCTGCGCGATCGGGACCCCGACGAGGAGCTCTGGACCGGCCGGCGCATCGGGGTGGACGCGGCGCCCGAGGTGCTCGGAGTCGACGCGGCGCACCCCATCGAGGCGCTGCCGGACCTGCTGGGCGAGCTGCTGGTCGGCACGACGCGCCTGATGGTCGACCTGGGGCGCGACGAGCGCCGCGACCGCCAGGTGCTGGACCTCGTGCGCTCGCTGGACGGCCGCGCGCGCTCGGGGCGGAGCGTGCCGCGCGAGCTGCTCGACCCCGCGCCGGTGCTGCACGAGCTGCGGCTCTTCAAGGACGAGGGCGAGCTCGAGCGCATGCGCCGCGCGGCCGCGATCACCGCCGAGGCCCACGCGGCCGTCCTGGCCGCGGCGCGGCCCGGCGCGCACGAGTACGAGCTCGACGCGCTGCTCGAGTACACCTTCCGGCGCCGCGGCGGCTCGGGCGCGGCCTACACGCCCATCGTGGCCGGCGGCGCCAACGCCTGCGTGCTGCACTACGTCGAGAACGACGACGTGCTGCGCGACGGCGACCT
>JAUIDW010000145.1 GCA_030428395.1 bacterium
CAGGGCGCGCGCCACGCGCTCGAGCGCCGCGGCGTCCGCGCCGTGGTCCAGCGCCCGGCGCGCCAGGCGGCGCACCAGCGCGGCGTCGCCGCAGGCGCGCGCGCCGTCGGCCAGGCCGGCGTAGCCCTGCGCCAGCGCGCGCTCGACCAGGGCGTCGCAGCCGCGCAGCAGCGCGCGCTCGCCCGCGGCGAGGCGGGCGGCCCCGTCCGCGTCGAGCACGAGGTCCACGCGCGCCAGGTCGAGCGCCTCGTCGCCGATCCGCGCTCCCCCCCGCCCCCAGCGCACGTCGCCCGTGCGGACGGAGCCGTCGCGCAGCACGAGCGTCGCGCCCGCGCAGCGCTCGCCGGGCGCGGGCGCCGCGAGGCCCGCGACGGCCGGGTCCGCCCCCGCGTCGGCGGCGCGCCAGGCGACGAGCTCGCCCGGGGTCACGGTCAGCAGCGCCTCGCGCGCCGGGATCAGCAGGCCCGCCTCGGCGCCCGGCACGCGCGCGCGGATGGCGAGGTCCTCGAGGTCGAACACGACGCCGCCGAGGTAGCCGGCGTCGCGCCCGACCGCGGGGGGCGTGGCGCGCTCGCACAGTTCGCCGTGGGCGTCCGCCTGCGCCAGCACGGCCACCGCGCCCACCCCGATCCCGCCGGCGAGCGCCGCGCCCGGCGCCGGCTCGTGCGGACCCGGCAGGCCGTCGGTGTCCGAGCGGATCCAGGCCGGGCCGCGCTCGGGGTGCGCGTACAGCGTCAGCCAGGCCGCGCCCCAGCGTGCGGCGGGCGTGCGGTGGTCCAGCGTCGACGACTCGAGCGTGAGCGTGCGCGCGTCGCCGGGGGGACGCGGCAGGCCCAGGCTCGGCGTGCTGCGCGAGCCGACCGCCAGCGGCAGGTCCGGGTACAGCAGCACCACGTCGTCCATGACCGCCGCGTACCCGCCCGCGTCGCGCCCGGGGCGGCGCCCGCCGTGGTGGCCGACGGGCGAGCGCGTCAGCAGGCGGCCCGTGCGGCGGTCGAGGCGCGCGAGGAAGGCGTTGCCGGCGCGGTCCAGGTCCAGGGCGAAGACGACCTCGCCGCGCAGCGACGGGCGGCCGCGGAAGTCGCCCGGCGCGGTCCACGCGGGGCCCTCCACGCCGACCTCGAGGCGCACGAGCGCGCCGCCGGCGCAGGCGTACACCTCGTTGCCGACGAGCAGCGGCGGGCCGATCTCGCCGCCGGGCTCGGCGCTCCACAGCGTCTCGAAGCCGCCCCCGCGCGCGTGCGCCGGCCCCGCCCCGCCCGCCGGCAGGCGCAGGGCGCGCAGCTCCCGCGGCGCGGCGCGCACGAGCACGACGTCGCCCCACAGGCCCGGCTCGAGCGGCAGGTCGGTGGCCAGCTCGCGCGTCGCGAGCCGCTCGCCGTCCACCAGGTCCAGGGCGACCAGCGCGCGCCGCCGGGGCCCGCGGCGCTCCGCGACGACCACGCGCCCGCCCCACAGCACGGGCTCGCCCTCGAGCGCGCCGCGCTCCGGCGCGTGCCGCCACGCGACCGCCAGCGGCCCGCGCACCGCCGGCGTCCGCGTCGCCCGCGTGCGCGCCGCGCAGCCGCCGAACGTCGTCCAGCGCCCGGCGCCCGCGAGCGCGCCCTCGTCGAGCGCCCCGTCGTCCGCCTCCGCCGCGCCCGTCGGGAGCGGTCCGCGCGGCGCGACCCGCCCGGCCGGGGGGGTCGCGGCCGGCGCCGGCGGCGTCAGCGCCAGGGCGGCGGCGAGGGCGAGGGCCGGGCGGCGCACGGCCGGGTGCCTACTCCATCGTCCAGCGCGGCAGGCGGCTGGGCGTCCACGGCGCGCCGGCGCTCTCGAGCGTCTCCTCGAGGAAGGCCAGCTCGCCCTCGACCAGGCCGCGCAGGTCGTCGAGCACCGTGCGGAACTCCTCGCCGGCGATGCGGTACCCGTCGCGCTCCGTCTGCGTCGGCGC
This sequence comes from bacterium, assembly GCA_030428395.1. Classification (GTDB taxonomy): domain Bacteria; phylum Planctomycetota; class UBA1135; order UBA1135; genus JAUIDW01. The sequence continues at coordinate 1,934 of JAUIDW010000145.1, forward strand.
GGCGGTCGTGCGCCACTGGTTGCCGACGATGCGGCCGACGCGGGAGAGGATGCTGGGCGGCGTCGGCTCGCTGCGCGAGGACACCGTGCGGTCGCCCGAGAGGCGCGTGCGCAGCTCGGCCAGCGCCAGCTCGATGCGGCGCGCCTCCGCCAGCCAGGCGGGGTCGGCCGCGGGCGCGGCCAGGGCGGCGCGCTTGAGGTGCGCGACGCGGTCCTCGGCCTCGCCCAGCACCCGGGCGGCGCCGTACGCGGCGCGCTCGAGGTCGGCGACCTTGCGCTGGAAGGCCAGCACCTCGGCGCGGTTCGGCGCGGCGTGGCCCGCCAGGCCCAGGGACTTCACGCCGAACGACACGGGGCCGCCCAGGTTGCGCAGCTCGTCGTCGACGTAGGCGTCGAGCGTCGCCGTGTACCGGCCGGGCAGCGCCATCGGGCCGACGTCGGGCTCCTCCCAGGGCGCCAGCTCGCCGCCCGCGTCCAGCTCGACCGGCGTGCGCGCGGGCAGGCGCAGGTCCCAGGCGACGCGGTGCAGGCCGGCGTCGCGGCTCGCCTCGACGGTGCGCACGATCGCGCCGTCCTCGTCGCGGATGGTCAGCACGACGCGCGGGTCGGGCTCGAGGTCCTCGGCGCGCAGCTCGTCCCACGACGGGTAGGGCGTGTCGGCGCCCTCCTCGGCGAGCTCCTTCTCGGCCTCGTGGCGGCGCTCGGCGCGCGAGCGCAGCTTGTCCTTCAGCCAGTACGTGAACACCGCGCCGTAGGGCGGGTTCGGGGCGGAGTAGTACGAGCTGCCCTGGGACCCCCGCCCGCTGCGGCCGCGCAGCCGGCTGCCCTCGACGTACTGCCAGGCGTCGCGCGCGGCGAACAGGTGCGCGTCGCGCTCGAGCAGCTCGGCCGACATCTCGCGCAGCGGCGCGTAGTCGTCCAGGACGTAGAAGCCGCGCCCGAAGGTCGCCAGGACGACGTCGCCCTCGCGGCGCTGCAGCTCGACGTCGCGCACGCCGATGGTCGGCAGGCCGCCGGACAGCTCGATCCACCGCTCGCCGCCGTCGAGGCTGGTGAACAGGCCGAACTCGGTGCCGGCGAACAGCAGGCCGGGGCGGACGTGGTCCTCGACGACCGCCCAGACGACGTGGTCCTCGGGCAGGTTCGAGGCGATCGGCGACCACGTGCGGCCGCGGTCGCGGCTGACGAACACGTAGGGGTCGAAGACGCCGTGCTTGTGGTCGGAGAACGTGGCGTAGACGGTGTCGGCGTCGTGCGGCGAGGGCTCGAGGTCGCTGACGTAGGCCAGCTCGGCCACGCCCTCGAACGAGTCGATCGCGCGCCAGGTGGCGCCGCCGTCCTCGGTCACGTGCACGCGCCCGTCGTCGGTGCCGACGTACAGCAGGCCCTCGGCCAGGGGCGACTCGCACAGCGCCACGGCGTTGCCGTAGTAGGACGTCGAGCGGTTCTTGGCGACGGTGTCCACGCTCCAGATCCGGCCCATGACCTCGAGCTGGTTGCGGTCCAGGTCGCGCGACAGCTCGCCGCTGACGCGCTCCCACGTGTTCCCGCGGTCCTCGGACCGGAACAGCACGTTGGCGGCGTAGTACAGCCGCGTCGGCGAGTGCGGGCTGACGATCAGCGGCGCGTCCCAGTTCCAGCGCAGGCCGGGCTCGCCGGGGCCCTCCATCGGGCGGATGTCGACGACCTCGCGGCTGGGGCGGTCGTGGCGGATCAGGCCGCCGTTCTGCCACTGGCTGTAGACGGTGTTCGGGTCGGTCGGATCGACGGCGGGCTCGAAGCCGTCGCCGCCGACGGTGACGAACCAGTCCTCGTTCACGATGCCCGCCGGGCTGATCGTGCGCACCGGGCCGCCCAGCGTGTTGTTGTCCTGCGTCCCGCCGTAGACGTTGTAGAACGGCTCCGCCTGATCGACGGCCACCTTGTAGAACTGCGTGACCGGCAGGTTCTGCTTCCAGTCCCACGTCGCGCCGCGGTCCCAGGTCTCGTAGACGCCGCCGTCGCAGCCCACGCGCAGGTGCTCGGTGTCGGCGGGGTCGATCCACACGACGTGGTCGTCGACGTGCTTGTCCTCGACCGACAGGCGCCGGAAGGTCTTGCCCCCGTCCTCGGTCACCGACAGGAAGGTGTCGATCAGGTAGACGCGGTCCACCTCCGCGGGGTCGCAGAAGATCTCGTTGTAGTACTGCGGGCTGGACGTGCCGCGGTCGGACATCTTCTCCCAGGTCTCGCCGCGGTCGGTCGAGCGGAAGAAGCCGCCCTCGTCCCGCGCCGCCTCGACCACGGCGTACAGCACGTCGGGGTCGGCGGGCGACACGTCCATGCCGATGCGCCCCAGGTCGACCTCGGGCAGGCCCTTCTCCAGCTCGCGCCACGTGTCGCCGCCGTCGGTGGACTTCCAGATCCCCGACCCCGGCCCGCCGTCGATCAGCGTCCAGACGTGGCGGCGGCGCTGGTAGGTGCTGGCGTACATCACGTCGGGGTCGCGCGGGTCCAGGTGGACCTCGTTGCAGCCGGTGTGCTCGTCGACCTCGAGCACGAGCTCCCACGTCGCGCCCCCGTCGGTCGTGCGGTACAGCCCGCGGTCGCCCCCGTCGCGCCACAGCGGGCCCTGGGCGGCCACGAAGACGCGGTCGGAGTCGCGCGGGTCGATCGCGATCATGCCGACGTGCTCGGACTCCTCGAGGCCGACGTTCTCCCAGCTCTGGCCGCCGTTCGCCGACCGATACACGCCGTCGCCCCACCCCACCGAGCGCTGGCTGTTGTTCTCGCCCGTGCCGACCCACACGACGTTCGCGTCGTTCGGGTCCAGCGCGACGCAGCCGATCGAGTACGAGCCCTCGCCGTCGAACACGGGCGCGAAGGTCGTGCCGGCGTTGGTCGTCTTCCACACGTTGCCCGAGCAGACGGCGACGTAGTAGGTGCTGGGATCCTCGGGGTCGACCGCGAGATCGCCGACGCGCCCCGAGGCCACCGCCGGGCCGATGCCGCGCAGCTTCAGGCCGGCGAGGTTCTTCTTCGAGAGCGGGCCCTCGTCCTCTTCCTCGTCGTCGCCCTCCTCGGCGAGCGCGCCCTCGACGGCCTTCCTGGGATCGGATTCCTCCTCGTACCCCAGCTCCGCCCCTAGCTGCCCGGCCGCGGGAGCCGCGAGCGGCAGCAGCGTCGCGAGGGCCAGGGTCCAGCGGGCGTTCGGCGAGGTCGGACGGTCGAGTCGGCGCATCGTGCGCTCCTCCGGTCGGGAGATGGGCCGCGTGGTCGCGGGCAGGGTTCGAGGCGCGGATCCTAGCAACTCGCGCCCCCCGCGTTACGCGCGCGGAACGCACCCTTCCGCGGGGAGGACGCGGCCGCGACGCCGGCCGCCCGCACGCGCCCGCGGGGCGCCCGGTACGGATCTTGTTCGAGGCCGCGGCATGAAGCTGCTGGTCGGCCTGCTGCTGTTCGCCGCGCCGCTGCTGCCGGGCGAAGGCAGCCACACACGTGCCCTCCTGCGCCTGGAGTCCCTCCTCGACGACGGCCAGAACGCGGCCGCCTTCGAGGAGTACCTCCGCCTCGAAGGCGAGGGGGTCCGCCTGCGCGCCGAGATGGACGGGCAGAGGATGTTCGCCGCGCGCGGGTTCCTCGACGAGGCGGCCGAGTTCCTCGACCGGGCCCTGCGACAGGATCTCGAACGCTGGCGGAAGCCGTACGTCCAAGCCGTCCGGGGCGACCTCCACGCGCTGGCCGGTGAGCACGAGGACGCGCTCGCCGCGTACGACGCGGCCGGGGACCCGATTGCTGCCGAGCACTCCGCCGGGCTGCTCGTCCACCTTGGACGCGACGCCGACGCGGTCCGGACGCTGGAGGCGTTGTACGAGCGCTGGCCAGCGACCCAGCACCGACATGCGCGGATGGAGCTCGCCCTGGCCCGGGGCCACGCCGACAGCGCCGTCGCGCTGGCGGAGCCTCCCGAAGGGGTGCGCGAGTCCTCCGGCGGCGGGAACTGCGCGCTGGGGATGCAGGCCGAGCAGTCGCGGCGCGCGACGCAACTGGCCAGCGTCCTGCTCGCAGCCGGACGGTTGGCCGAGGCGCGGGCTGTCGACCCCTCGTGGGTCGACGGGGCATGGTTCGACCTCGTCGCGGCGCCGCGCGACCGGTCGGCGAAGCTCGCCGTGATCCGCCGTCTGCTGCAGCTCGATCCCGACGGCCTCCCGACCCTCTATCCCAACGAGGGAGAGGCGCTCGCCCGCGTCGCGGTCGCCGACGCGTTCGTCGCTTGGGAGACGTTCGCCGGCCGCCTCGGCCGCGTACCGGGCTGGCCGCCGTCCGACGGCCTGCGTCTTACCGCGCTGGCGCGCTTGCTCGACGTCGAGGGAGCGACCGAGCTGGCCAGGAGCCACCTCGGCGGTCCCGACGATCGCTGCGCACTGACGCTGCTCGCGCTGCAACGCGCCGACGGAATCCTCCCGCTGCTCGAGGAACGCGCCCGCGGCACCCTGCTCGACGTCGACCCCGCGCGCCGCGAGTCGCTCGTCCGCACCCTCACGCTCCACGGCACCCCTGAGTCCTACGCGTCTATCCGCAGCCTCGCCGCCGAGGCCGCCCCCGACGTCGCCCGCGAGATCCGCGCCACCCTCTGGGACCACCCACCGTGGTCCTCGCCCACCTGGCGCACCGACTTCCTCGAGGACGTGCCGTGATCCCGGCGGCCCTGCTCGCGCTCGCGCTCGCGTCGGCGACGCCCCAGGCGCGCGCGCCGCTGCAGACCGTGCGCGAGCACCTCGACCGCTGCGAGGTGGAGCAGGCCCTCCCGCACCTGCGCGCCGAGCTGGCCCGCCTGGACGCCGAGGGCTCGCGCCCGGACCCGGACACGTGGACCGAGCTGGGCGCGCAGCTCGAACGCTGCGATGCCGAGGACGCGGCGCGCCGCCTGTGGCTCGACGTGCTCGCGCGCACGGACGAGCGCGACGGGTTCCCGGTGGCGGCCCTGCGCCTGGCGGACCAGCGGGCGCGCGCGGGGGACGTGGAGGGCGCCCTGGTCGTCTACCGCGAGCTGCAGCGGACCTGGCCGGGGCATGCGTTGCCGGCCCAGCGGCTCGCCCGGCTGCTCGACCACGTCGGCCGCACCGAGGAGGCCGCCGCCGTGCTACGGGCCAAGCAGGAGGTGGCCTGGACCGTGGACACGTGCGCGGAGCTGATGGAGCAGCTCGAGCGCCTCGGCCGGCACGCGGAGGTCGCCGAGCTCGGCGGGCTGCCGGCGCAGCGCTCGCGCGCCGGCTCCTGCATGCGCCCGCCGCCTGCCCGCGACCGCGCGATCCGCGCCCACGTGCGCGCGCTCGTGGTGCTGGGTCGGACCGACGAGGCGCAGCGCACGGCGCGGACGCTGAGCGACCGCAGCTTCGCGAGCGCGATCACGCGCCTCGCGGCCGGCGTCGAGTCCGGAACCGCCGCCGTCGCGGAGGGCGCGCGGGAGGTCGCACGGCTGCGAGACGACGGTGACTCCGCAGGCCTGTGGAACGTGCTGGCCGACCGCGACCGGCCGCGCGAGGTGCGCCTGGGCGCGCTCGACGCGCTGGCGACCCTGCCCGGCGCGCGGGCCTTCGCCCGGGACGAGCTGCTGGGACCGCAGCCACGGCTCGCGCGCCTGCTGCTGGCGCGCCTGGGCGGAGCCGAGGTCGTCGCCCTGCTCGCGGACGGGCTCGATCGCGCTCCCACCGGCGAGCGTCCGGCGCACCTCGCCCTGCTGGCCTTCGAGGGCTCGCCCGAGGCCCACGCCGTGCTGCGCCGCTGGACCAAGGACGGGGTGTCGGGCGCCGACGCCCGCCTCGTGCTGCGCGCGTTCCCGCCGTACCTGCGCGCCGAGCCGATGCTCTGCCTGGTGGAGGGGACGCGGTGAGGGGCGCGTGGTTCCTCGTCGGGGTCCTCGCGCTCGCGGGGCGCGCGGGGGCGGGCGTGCGCGAGGGGGAGACGTGCTTCGGCGCGCTGCGGGAGATCCAGCGGGAGCTCGAGAGCGGCCGGGTGGACGAGGCGTGGGAGCGGATCGGGGAATGGCGCGCGGCGTGCGAGGTGCGGACGTTCGACCTGCTGGCGCTGGGGTACCGGCTGGACCGCTGCGGGGCCGAGGAGCGAGCGGCCGAGCTGTACGCGCACGTCGCGGCCCACGCGAGCGACGCGCGCGACGTCGCGTCCGCGCGGATCAAGCTGGCCGACCGCCTCGCGCGGGCGGGGACGATCGAGCCGGCGCTCGCGGCCTACCGCGCCATCGGGTGCGAGCGCCCGGGCGTGGCGAGCCGGGTGGCGTGCCTCGAGCTGCGGCGCTCGCGGCCGCACGCGGCGGTGGCGGCCTGGGAGCGGGCCGCGCGATCGTCGCGCTCGGTGACCGTGCGCGACGGTCTCGTGCAGGCGCTGCGCGCCGCGGGGAGGACCGCCGCGGCCCTCGAGGTGCTGCGCGGCGAGTGGGCCCCGGCCCGGGGAGGCGGCTGCCTCGCGCCCGCCGACGACCCGCTGGCCGGGGACGCGTCCCGTCGCGCGGCGCTGCTGCGCGAGCTGGGGCGGGCGGACGAGGCGCGCGAGGAGCTGCGCCCGTGGCTCGGGACGTCCCGCGCCGCGCGCCGCGCGTGGGTGGAGGTCGCGTTCGCGGAGGGTCGCGGAGCGGAGGCCCTCGAGGTGTTGACGGAGGCGGACGCGGACGAGGACCTGGCGCGCTTCCTCCGGCTGCTCGAGGCGCGCGCCGCCGGGGACGCGGCCGCGCTCGCCCGCGCCGCGCGGCGGGACGGACCCCACGCGGCCTGGGCGCTCGAGGCCCTGGCCGCGCTCCCCGGGGCCGCGGCCTGGGCCCGCGCCGAGCTGGGGCCGCCCGACGAGCCCGGGGACGGCGTCCCCCTGGCGGTGCTCGTCGCCACCCGCACGGGGGACGCCCTGCCCGCCCTGCAGGCGCGGCTCGCCCTCGCGGCGGCGGGCCGGCGCGGCGACGGGCCCTGCCTGCTGACCCTGCTGGCCGCCCTGGAGGCGCCCGGAGCGGCCGGCGCGCTGCGCGCCTGGACCGACGACCCGGTGCTCGGCCGCGACGCCTGGGTCGTCCTGAACGAGCGCGCCCCGTACCGCCCCTGGGGCGTCTCGGGCCTGCCGTCCTGGTGGGACCTGCGCCACCCGGCGCGCGCGCCGTGACGCCCTAGGCGAACCGCAGCGGGCAGCGCTTGCAGCGCTTCCGCGGGGGCTTGTTGCAGCACGCCTTCTTGGTCGTGCGCTTGTGCTTCTTCTTGAGCTTCGCCACGGGACGCGGGAAGCATGCATCATTGAGAACGACTCTCAATAGCTTTCCCCGGGATTTCGCCTCCCGAGGCCCGGTCGGGGCCGCGGGCGCGGGGGAACCAGCCGTCCAGGGCGGGCGCGGCGGGGTCGGCAGATCAGGGTCGCGGCGCGGCGGCGCCGACCCGTCAGGGTCGCGGCGCGGCGAGGGCGGCGCGGCTGGCCCGGGCCCGGACCAGGAAGCGGTCCCAGTCGAAGGCGGGGCCCGGGTCGGTCTTGGCGGTGCTCGTGTGCCAGTGGCCGACCACGCCCGAGAAGCTCGACAGCTCGTCCGCGGGCAGCGCGGCGTCGCGGACCTGGCCGTCGGGGCCGAGGGGCACGCGCAGCTCGATCCGGGGCAGGGCGACCGAGAGCCCGGCCGCCAGGCGCGCGAGGGCGTCGTACTGCTGGACGGTGAAGTCGTACTGCTCGAGCCGCTGTCCCTGCACGACGCCGCGCACGGGCTCGGGCCGGCGCGGGCGCGGGACGAAGCCGGGCGTGCGCACGCCGCCGTCGCCGTAGCTGGCGGGGAAGCGCATGCGCACGCCCTCCGCGTCGCGGACGTACCAGGTGTCGAGCGGCGAGGGCGCGCCCGGCGGGTAGGCGCCGATGTGCGCGACCTCCACCCCCACCGAGCGGCCGTTCTGCTCGGACGCGTGCCAGGCCGTCTCGGCCACGTCGAGGGTCTGGTAGATCGTGCCGTCCACGTCGAGCAGGAAGTGCACCGACAGGCCGCGGCGGTCGTGCAGGACCTCGAAGCACTTCTCGCTCGTGCCGCAGACGTCGTAGTGGACGACGAAGAGGTCGACGACCTCGCGCGGGTCGCCCCCGCGCCCCGGGCGGTAGCGCAGCCCCTGCGGCCCGTCCGGCCCGACGGGGCCGAAGCGCGGCGCGGTGGACGTCGCGTCGTAGCCGCCGGGGTCCGTCCACAGCACGACGCGCGTGCCGATCGGGACGCGACGGCCCGCGACCACGATGGCGTCGCCGCCGCGGGACGGCGCGCGCGCCGCGGCGTCCGTGGCCTCCGCGGCGGGACGCGGCGCGCGCGGCGGCGGCTCGACGCGCGTCTCGCGCCGGCCGGGCGCGATGCAGGCCGGCAGCAGCAGGATCGACGCCGCGGCCCAGGCGAGCGCGGTCGCCGGTCCGCCGCCGCGCCCCGCGCGTCCAGCCGGCGCGGGCCGGATCGCCGGCTCCGTACGACCGGTTCGCTCGACCCGACGCGCAGGTTCCGGCCGACGCTCCCCGCTCCGCTCGCTCGCCCGGTGGTTCCGCATGGCCCCGGGATAGCGCCCCGCGGGCCGGCCGTCCACCGCGGGCGGCGTGCCGCGCGTCAGGTGAGCGAGCCGCCGCAGGAGGAGCCGGCGCCGGCCGTGCAGCCGAAGCAGTGGCGCGCGGTCCGGATGCGGCGCGAGGCCAGGGCGGCGAGGTCGAAGTCGCGCAGGTGCCGCGGCGCACCGAAGCCGACCTGGAGGTCGAGCATCTGGTTGAAGTCGCAGTCGAAGAGCCGCCCGTCCCAGCCCACGCTGAGGGTCGTGCGGCACATCACGCCGGCCGCCGCGGCCGGGTTGAAGGCGTCCACCAGCCGGCGCAGGTAGCCCGCGAGGTTGCCCGAGTCGCCCAACCACTCGAGGTAGCGGCTGATCGGCATGTTCGTGATCGTGTGGAGCTCGTCGAACTCGATGCCGTGCAAGCGCCTCAGCTCGCGCTTCCACTCGTCGCGCAGCGAGGCCTGCCCGCCCGGCAGGAAGGCGCCGACGGGGTTGGTGACGAGCACCAGCCGCTTGCCGGGCTCGCGGCCGTAGCCGACGGCGTTCAGCCGGCGCAGGCCGTCGATCGAGAGCTCGAAGACGCCGTCGCCGCGCTGTCGGTCGGTGCCCAGGCGCCGGTAGTGCGGCAGCGAGCAGACGACCTCGACCCCGTGCTCCGCCAGGAATTCCGGCAGCCAGGCGTAACGCGGCGCCGTGAGGATGGTCAGGTTGCAGCGGTCCATCACGTGGCGTCCGAGCCGGCGCGACTCCTCCACCAGGTAGCGGAACTCCGGGCACAGCTCGGGGGCGCCGCCGGTGATGTCGACGGTCGGGATGTCGGTCGCGGCCAGCACGCGCATGCAGAGCTCGGCCGTGGCGCGGTCCATCAGCTCCTTGCGGTCCGGCCCGGCGTCCACGTGGCAGTGGGCGCAGGTCTGGTTGCAGACGCGGCCGACGTTGATCTGGAAGACCTCGACGCCCGTGGCGGTCAGCGGCCCCAGGCCGGCGGTCCGCAGGCGCGCGTCGAAGTCGCCGTCGGGGCCCAGGGGCAGGTCGTCCAGGACGGCCAGCTGCTGCACGGGGTCCGCCAGCTCCGCGCCGCGGCGGTGCAGCGTCGGGGCGACCTTCAGGGCCGTGGAGGCGTTGCGCAGGGCCTCGGACAACGCGGCTACATCCCCAGCGAGTCGGCCACCCGCTTCATCTGCATCCCGTGGATCAGGCACGCGCCGCCGCGGATGGCCGAGGCGACGTGCACGACCTCGGTGAGCTGCTCGGCGTCGCAGCCCTTCTCCAGCCCGTCCTTCGTGTACGCCTCGATGCAGTAGGGGCACTGGACCGCGTGGGCCACGCCGAGGGCGATCAGCGACTTCTCGCGCGCGGTGAGCGCGCCGTCCTGGAACACGGCGCCGTACCAGTCGAAGAACTTCTGCGCCAGCTCGGGCGCGTGCTCCCCGATCTCGGGGAAGCGCGGCAGGTCGGAGGGGTCGTAGTAGGCGTCCATGGCGGCGAGCGGGTCTGCGTAGCATCTGGGGGTAGCGGAATCGAGCCGCGCAGCGGGCGCGCGCTCGTTTTTTGCCGGCGATTTGCCACCGGGGCGGCCCGGACGAGTCTACCGGGCGTGCGTACCGTACGCGTCCTGGGCGCCTCCCTCGCGGGGACGTCGGCCGAGCTGGTGACCGTCGAGGCCCGCTTCGACGCCCGCGACCGGGAGAAGACCGACGTCGTCCTGACCGGGCTGCCGGACTCGGTCCTGCGCGAGAGCCGCGGCAAGCTCGTCGGCGCCCTGGCGGCCTGCGGCTTCCGGGTCGCCCCCGGCCGCCTGTACCTGAACCTCGTCCCCGCGGCCCGGCGGAAGTCGGGCGAGAGCCTCGACCTCCCGCTGCTGCTCGGGGCCATCGCCGCCACCGGCCACCTCGAGCCGCGGGCGGTCCGCGGGGTGCTCTTCCTGGGCGAGGTCGGCATCGACGGCACGCTGCACGCCGTGCCCGGCGGCCTGCCGGCCGCGCTCGCCGCGCGGGAGGCCGGCGTGACGACGCTGGTCGCGCCCGTCGCGACCGCGGCCGAGGCCGGCTGCCTGCCGCAGGTCACCGCCCACGGCGCCGCGCACGTCGCGCAGGTCGTGGCGCACCTCGCCGGCGGGACGCCGCTCCCGGCGACCCGGGACGCGTCGGCGTCGCCGCGCGCCGGGCCCGGAGACGGCCGTCGCGCCGCGCCACCGGGCGCACCCGACCG
>JAUIDW010000146.1 GCA_030428395.1 bacterium
CGGCGGCCGCGGACCTGTACGACCGCGCCTGGGCGTTCCGCGGGGCGCTGCTCGAGGCCTGCGCGCGGCTCGCCGCGGGCGAGCCGGAGGCCGCGCGCGCCCCGCTGGACCGCGCCGAGCGCCTCGCCGAGGGGCTGCAGCGCGAGCGCCTCGACACGCGCTCGCCGGCGCGCGTCCTGGCGCAGGCGACCTTCGTCGAGTGGCGCGGCCTGGTGCACGTCGGCCGCCTGCTCGAGCAGCTCGTCGCCGGTGCGGACCCGGGCGACCCCGCCGTGGTCGCGGAGGCGCTGGGCGTGCACACTGCCTCGCTGCGGACGCAGGCGCTCGCGGCGCTGGCGCCCGACTCCCCGTTCCGCTCCGCGCCGCCGGTGGGCGGCTTCGACAGCCTGCTGGGCCACGTGCTGTCGCCGCTCGAGCTGGTGCTCGGCAACCCGCGCCTGCCGGCCTGGCCGCGGCCCCGCTCGATCGAGGTCCGCAGCGCGTTCTACCGCGCGCTCGCCGGCGTCGCGGCGCGCGAGATGCCCGGGTTCGAGCCGCCGGACACCGACCGCACGGAGCCGCTCGACGACCCCGTCCGGCTGCAGCTCCTGCGGTCGGTGCGCGAGTTCTACCTGCTGCGCGTCGCGCGCGAGTACTCGGAGCTCGAGTCGGGCGATCCCCAGCGCGAGGTCCTGCAGCGCCTCTACTTCCGCCTCAACGCGGAGAAGCGCGAGGGCCGCGACCGCGAGCTCGCCGGCCTGCGGCGGCTGCGGTACGCGTCCGAGCGCGCGCTCGAGGTGGTCCAGCTGCTGAACGCCGAGGGCCGCAACGACGAGGCGCGGCGCGTCGCCGAGCGCATGCTGCGCGACGCGGAGGCCGAGCCGGACGCGCTGGCGGCGGCCGCCAACGCGCTGCTGCTGGCGCGCATCGAGCTGGCGCTCGGCTCGGCGCGCATGGACCAGGGCGAGCCGGTCGAGGCCGAGCGCATCCTGCTCGGCGCGCTGGAGCGCCTGGAGGACCTCGAGCGCGGCCTGCGGACCCGCGGGGCCACCGCGGCCGGCCTGCAGACCGTCGTGTTCGAGCGCTCGCGCATCCTGATCGGCCTGGCGGTCAACGCGAACGTGCGGCTGCTCGACCCCGACAAGGCCCTGGCGTACTTCGAGCGCGCCTACGCCCTGCGCCGCGACGACTTCACGCGCGTGCTGCTGGCCTGCTACCGCGCGCGCGCCGGCCGCGAGGACGAGGCGCGCGCCCTGCTGCGCCAGATCTCGGTCGAGCCCGCCAACTACTACAACCTCGCCTGCACGCACGCGCTGCTCGGGGACCGGGAGATCGCGCTGGACTTCCTGCAGCGCGAGCTGACGGACAACCACTTCAGCGCCGGGTCCCTGGCGCAGCAGCAGGAGTGGGCGGAGGCCGACCCCGACCTCGAGTCCCTGCGGAGCGTCCCGCGCTTCCAGGCGCTCGTCTCCATGAGCTTCGACGAGGCCCGCGAGCTGGCGCGGCGCTCGAACTGACCCCATGACCGAGACCGTTCGCCTGACCGGCAGGGGCCGGCGCCGCTTCCGCACCGGGCACCCGTGGATCTACGCCGACGACCTGACCGGGCCCCGACCCGGCCGCGGCGCCCTGGTGGCGCTCGAGGGCCCCGACGGCGAGCGCCTCGGCTGGGGCCTGCACAGCGCCGACTCGAAGATCGCCGTGCGCGCGGTGTCGCGCGAGGAGGCCGAGCCCGACGAGGCCTTCTGGGCGCGCCGCCTGGACGAGGCCGTCGCCCTGCGCGCCTGCGCCGGCCTGCTCGACCCGCGCGGCGCCTGCCGGCTGCTGCACGGGGACGCCGACGGATTCCCGGGCCTGGTCGTCGACCGCTACGCGGGCGTGCTCGTGCTGCAGAGCGGCGCGCAGGCCTCGGAGGAGCTCGTGCCCCTGGCGGCGTCCGGGCTGCCGTCCCGGCTGGCCGACCACGTCGAGGTGGCGGCGGTGGTGGAGCGCTCGGACGCGTCCGTGAGGCGCCTCGAGGACCTGCCGCCGCGCGTCGGCGTGCTGGCGGGCGAGCTGCCGGAGCGGGTCGAGGTCGTCGAGGGCGACGTGGCCTGGACGGTGGACGTCCTGGGCGGGCACAAGACCGGCGCCTACCTCGACCAGCGCGACAACCGCGCCCGCGTCGCGGCGGAGTGCGCCGGCGCCAGCGTGCTCGACGCGTTCTGCTACGACGGGCTGTTCGGCCTGCGGGCGGCCCGCGCGGGGGCGCGGGAGGTGCTGTGCGTGGACCAGTCGCGCGACGCGGGCGAGCGCCTGGCCGCCGCGGCGGAGCGCAACGGCGTCGCGGACCGCGTGCGCTTCGAGCGCGCGAACGCGACGAAGGCCCTGCGCGAGCTCGCCACCGCCGGGCGGCGCTTCGACGTCGCCGTCGTGGACCCGCCGGCCTTCGCGCGCAACCGCCGCGAGCTGCCGGGCGCCGAGCGCGGCTACCGCGAGCTGGCGCGCCGCGCGCTCGCGCTGGTCGACGAGGGGGGGCTGCTGGTGATGGCCTCCTGCTCGCACGCCGTCACGCCGTCGGCCTTCGTCGAGATCCTCGGCCGCGCCGCCGCGGAGGCCGGCCGGCGGGTGTTCCTGGAGCACCTGGCGGGCGCCGGCGTCGACCACCCGGCGCTGCTGACGCTGCCCGAGAGCGCGTACCTGAAGTGCGCCTTCCTGCGCGTCGGCGGGCGCGCTTGAGGGGCCGGGGGGGCCGGACTAAGCTCGGGCGTTTCCCCGCGTCCCGGACGCCCCGGAACGCACCCCATGAGCGCCGAGAACGTCGAGATCCACCTGAACGGAGACCCCCGCCGCGTGCCCGCCGGCGCCACGGTGGCGGACCTGGTCGCCGACCTGGGCCTGCTGCCCGAGCAGGTCGCCGTCGAGCGCAACGAGCGGCTGGTCCCGCGCCGCGACCACGCGGCCACGCCGCTCGAGCCCGGGGACCGCATCGAGGTCGTGACGCTGGTCGGCGGAGGTTGAGCCATGACGAACACGAAGGCCGCTGACCCGGCGCTGGACGCCCCGCGGGACGTCGGGGCGCACGTCCACGACGAGCCCCTGGTGCTGGGCGACACGACGCTGCACTCGCGCCTGCTGGTCGGGACCGGCAAGTACGCGTCGTTCGAGGAGACGCGCGACGCGCTGGCCATCAGCGGGACCGACTGCGTGACGGTGGCGGTGCGCCGCGTGAACCTGGACGCGTCCAAGGGGCCCTCGCTGCTCGACTTCGTCGACCGCGAGCGCTACCGGATCCTGCCGAACACCGCCGGCTGCTACGACGTCGCGACGGCCGTGCGCACCGCGCACCTGGCGCGCGAGATCCTGGACACGAAGCTCGTGAAGCTCGAGGTGCTGGGCGACGAGCGGACGCTGCTGCCCGACCCCGTCGGCACGCTCGAGGCGACGCGCGTGCTGGTCGAGGACGGCTTCGACGTGCTCGTCTACTGCTCGGACGACCCGCGCCTCGCCGTGGCGCTCGAGCAGGCCGGCGCGACCAGCGTCATGCCCGCGGGGTCGCCGATCGGCTCCGGCCAGGGCGTGCTGAACCCCAACGCGATCCGCATCACGCTCGAGCTCGTGTCGTGCCCGGTGATCGTGGACGCGGGCGTCGGCACCGCGTCCGACGTGGCCCTGGCGATGGAGCTCGGCGTCGCCGGCGTGCTGCTGAACACGGGCATCGCCTCGGCGCGCGAGCCGCTGCGCATGGCGGCGGCCATGCGCGACGCGTGCCGCGCCGGGCGCAACGCGTTCCTGGCCGGGCGCATCCCGCGCAAGCTGTACGCCAACGCGTCCTCGCCCGTCGAGGGCGTGATCGCGTCGGGCTCCTGAGGCGCGCGCGTGCTCGCCGACCCCGCGCAGGACGCGCCGGCCGCGCTGCTGGTGGCGGCGCTGGCGGTCGGCGCGGCGGGCGCCGCCCTGCTCGCCACGCTGCCGCGGCTGCTGGCCCGGGCGCTGTACGAGCCGCCGGCGCCGGCCGGCGGGCCGTGGCGCCTGCCCGACCTGCTCGTCGCCTTCGGCGCCGGCGTCGCCGGGACCGTGCTCGTGTCCCTGGCCCTCGCGGTCCGCGAGCCGCCCGAGCCGGCCGTCGTCTACCAGCTGGCGGCGAGCGTCCTCGGGCTCGCGCCCGCCGTGCTGCTCCCCGCGCTGGCCGCCCGGCTGCGCGGCGCGTCGGCCCTCGACAGCCTGGGCCTGGGCGACGTGCTCGATCCCCGCGCGGTGCTGGTGGGGGGCACGACCTACGCGTGCTTCGTCCCGCTGTTCCTCGGCGCCGCCGGCGCGTGGCGCGTCGGGCTGCACGCCCTTGGCCACGATCCCGAGGTGCAGGCCGTCGTCGTGGCCCTGGCGGGGCTCGACGGGAGCTGGTGGATCCCCGCCGGCCTGCTGGCGGTGGTCGTCGCGCCGGCGCTCGAGGAGCTGATCTTCCGCGGCTTCGCGCAGCCGCTGCTGTCGCGCTACCTGGGCGCGGCGGGCGGGATCCTGGTCAGCTCGCTGCTCTTCTCCGCGCTGCACGGGCTGTCGGCCTTCGGTCCGATCCTGGCCCTCAGCCTGGTGCTGGGCTGGCTGCGCTGGCGCACCGGCGGCCTGGCGGCGCCGCTGCTCGTGCACGGGTTGCACAACGGGCTGCAGCTCGCTCTCTTGATGGCGTTCCCGCAGGCGCGGGACCTGATCCTGGACCAGGAGGCCCTGCTGCCATGACCGAGTTCCCCCGCCGCGGCCTGATGCAGCCGGTCGAGGGCGGCGCCTTCGTCGCGCGCGGCGCCGTCGTCACCGGCGACGTGACCCTGGGCGAGGACGTCGGCGTCTGGTTCGGCTGCGTGCTGCGCGGCGACGACGCGCCGCTCGTCGTCGGCCGCCGCACGAACGTCCAGGACGGGACCGTGGTGCACGCCGATCCCGACGTGCCGAACGCCATCGGCGAGGAGGTCACCATCGGCCACCGCTGCGTGCTGCACGGCGCGCGCGTGGGGGACCGTTGCCTGATCGGGATGGGCGCGATCCTGCTGGGCGGCTCGGTGATCGGGGACGAGGCGCTGATCGCCGCCGGCGCGGTCGTCAAGGAGGGCTTCGAGGTCCCGCCGCGCTCGCTGGTCGCCGGCGTGCCCGGCCGCGTCCTGCGCGAGCTCTCCGCCGACGACGTGGCGGCCTTCCGGGAGAGCGCCGAGGACTACGTGCGGAAGATCCGCCAGTACCTGCCGTGAGCCCGGCCGACCCGCACCCCGTGCACGTGGAGCGCGTCGCGCGCCTGCGCGCGCTGCTGCGCGAGCTCGGGGACGTGGCCGTGGCGTTCTCGGGCGGCGTCGACTCCGGCGTGCTGCTGCACGCCGCGGTCGAGGCGCTGGGGCCGCGCGCGGTGGGCGTGATCGCGGACTCGCCGTCGCTCATCCGCCGCGAGCTCGACGAGGCGCGGGCGTTCGCGGGCGCGGTCGGCGCGCGGCTGGTCGTCGTGCGGACCGAGGAGCTCGCCGACGAGCGCTACCGGGCGAACGCCGGCGACCGCTGCTACTGGTGCAAGTCCGCGCTGTTCGAGACCATGACCGCCTGGGCCGCGCGCGAGGGCGTGCGGCACCTGGCCTTCGGCGAGATCGCCGACGACCTGCTGGACGACCGGCCGGGCGCGCGCGCCGCGGCCGAGCGCGGCGTGCGCGCGCCGCTGCGGGAGGCGGGCTTCACGAAGGAGGACGTGCGCCGCTACGCGCGCGAGCGCGGGCTCGCCGTCGCCGAGAAGCCGGCCATGGCCTGCCTGGCGTCGCGCATCCCCGTCGGCACGCGGGTCACGCCCGAGCGCCTGGCGCGGGTGGAGCGGGCGGAGGAGGCCCTGCGCGCGCGGGGCCTGCGGCAGGTGCGCGTCCGCGACCGCTTCCCGCTGGCCCGCGTCGAGGTCGGCGCCGACGAGCTGGACCGCGCCCGCGCCGAGCGCGCCGCGATCGAGCGCCTGCTGCGCGCGCAGGGGTACGCGTCGCTCGAGCTGGACGCCTACCGGTCCCCCGTCGCGGCGCCGATCGTGGCGCCCGGCCCGTCCCCCGGCCCGGCGACCGGCGAGGGCACGACCGGGCCGGCCGGCGCGCGGGCGGCGCCCTAGAGCAGCGCGAGGGCCGCGTCGGGGTCCGGCCGGCCGATCGCGGCGCGCGCGCCGACCAGCAGCACGGGCCGCTCCATCAGGCGCGGGTGCGCGGCGACGGCGTCGAGCAGCTCGTCGTCGCTCGACGCGGCGGAGAGCCCGGCGGCGGCGTACTCGGCCTCCTTCGAGCGCACCAGCCGCGCCGCCGGCGCCCCCAGCCGGGCGTGCAGCTCGGCGAGCTCCTCGCGGTCGAGGGGCTCCTCGAGGTACAGGCGCGTGTCGAAGGCGACGCCGCGCTCCTCGAGGGCGGCGTGGAGCGCGCGGCTCTTCGAGCAGCGCGGGTTGTGCAGCAGCAGCGGCCGCGCGGGATCCTGGGGGAGGGTCATGGCGCCCGAGTCTAGCGCCGCGAGCGCACCCCCCGCGCAAGGCCGCGCCGGGGAATCCCAACACAGGGGCGGGAATCAGCGGCGCGCCGGCCCCCGGGCGCGCCTCGTCGGACCCCGGCGCCCGGGGGTAGGATGGGCCCGCCATGAGCGAGACGAGCACGCAGCCCCAACCCGCGAAACCCTCCGGTCCCGCGGACCCGCCGCCGGGCGGTCCCCGCGTCACCGACCGCCTCCTGCGCGGGCTCCTGCACTGGATCCTGCCGGTGTACGCGACGGAGACCGGCGGGCAGCGGGTGCTCGTCTACACGAGCTTCCCGAAGGCGTTCTACTTCTACCTGGTGTGGCTGCCGGGCTTCGTGCTGCTCGCCCTGAACTCGCTGGGCGTGCTGCCGGACACGCAGGTGATCTGGTGGATGTTCGGCTTCGGGTTCGTGGCCTACCTCGTGATCGCCGAGGACACGAGCCCGCTGGGCTTCGTCATCCTGCTGCTGTCGTTCATCACCTTCCTGGTGCTGTTCCACGGCGGCTACCTGGCGTGGGCCGGCGTCGACGGCCTGGTCCAGGCGCTGCGCAGGGTCAGCTTCGCGATGGACCCGAAGACGCTGCTGGCGCTGAACACGGGCCTGCTCTTCGTGTGGATCGTCGTGTACGTGTTCTCGGTGACCTGGAAGAAGCGCGAGCTGTCGTCCCTGCGCCGCTCGAAGCTGCGGCCTCCCCTGGGGCGCCGGCCGCTGCCGATCATCGGGCGCGTCGTCGACAACAAGGTGCGCGACGTGTTCGAGCTGATCCTGGGCTTCGGCGCCTACGACGTCGAGATCGCGCAGGCGGGCGGCAAGGTGATCGAGGTCGACCGCAACTGCGTCGGCCTGGGGACGAAGCTGCGGCTCTTCTCCGACATCATCTCGCACATCCCGACCCGCGAGGAGGCCGAGGCCCACGCGATCATGGACGAGGACGTCGGCTAGCCCGGGGCCCGCTCGCCGGCCCTCCGGGCGGGCAGTACAATCCCGCGGCCCGCGCCCCCCCGGCGCGCGGCGACCCCCGATGCGCACGCGCCTCGTCGTCTTGCTCTGCGTGCTCCTCGCGCTGGGGGCGTCCGCCGCGATCCGCATCGGCGGCACGCTGGGCGACCCGCACTTCGACGCGGAGAGCCCCGCCGGGATCCTGAAGACCGACCCGGCCTTCCTGCACTACGTCACGCAGCGCATCGTCGACGCCGGCGGTTTGCCGCCCGACGACTTCCGCGCCGACCCGCGCGTCGAGTGGCCGGAGGTGAGCGACCTGCCCGGCATGTTCACGGTGGGGCAGGAGTTCGCGGTCGCGTGGTTCCACCTGCTGCTGGGCGACGGCGCGCCGCTGCACGTGCGCGCGGTGTGGCTGATGGGGGCCTGGGCCTCGCTGGCGGCGCTCGGCGCGTTCCTGCTCGCGCGCGAGCTGACGGGCAGCGCCGGCTGGGGCGCCTTCGCGGCGGTGCTGTGGGCGCTGCTGCCGGCGAACTACCGGACGCTCGGGTTCGTGCTGATCCGCGAGGACTTCGCCTTCCCGTTCTTCGCGCTGCACCTGGGGCTGCTCGCGCGCGCGCTGCGGGTGCGCTCGGCCGCCTCGATCGCGCTCGCCGCCGTGGCGCTGCTCGCCGCCGCGGCCACGTGGCACGCGATGGGCTTCTTCGCGCTGATGGAGGCCGCCTGCCTGGCGCTCTGGTTCCTGCGCTCGGGCGAGAACCCCCTGGACGCCCCGCGCGCGTGGCTGGCGCCGGCGCTGCTGGCGGGCGGCTCGCTGCTCGTGCCCGTGCTGCTGGCCAAGCAGTTCGCGCTGTCGCTACCGATGCAGCTGCTCGGCGCGCTGCTCGCCGCGGCGCTGTGGCGGCGGCGCACCGGCGACGCGCGCCGCGCGCGGTGGGTGTTCGCGGGCGGGCTCGCGCTGCTCTCGGGCGGGTCCTGGCTGGCCTCCCGCCTGTCGGGGGGCGGGCTGGCGGACTACTCGCACGTCGTCGAGTTCCTGCTCGCCAAGCTCGGGCGCCTCGGGCGGATGCCGGAGGACCCCGCCGAGCTGTCCTTCGGCACCCTGCTGCTCTGGCAGGGCCCCTTCGCGACGGCCCCGCCGGAGGTGTTCACCTACGGCCTGACCGTCGGCATCCCCGTGCTCGCCTGGGGCCTGTGGGCCGCGGCACCCGGGTGGCTGCGCGGCCGCCGCGACGACGGGCTGCCGGTGCTCGTCGCGCTGACGGCGCTCTCGTTCCTCGCCACCTGGATGGTGGTGCGCGTCCAGATCCTGCCGGGGCTGCTCGTCCCCGTGCTCGCGGCGGTGCTCCTCGCCCGCGTGGCCTCGCGGCGCACCGCGCTGGCGCTGGCCGCGGTCGCCCTCGTCGTCCAGGCGGGCCTGGTCCAGCGCTTCGTGCTCGCCCAGGACGTGGACTGGTACGTCCAGCCGGCCGGACCCGGGCGGATCGCGGAGCGCCAGCAGATGATCGCCTGGATCGACCAGAACGTCCCCGCGGGCGAGGCGGTCGTGGCGGACTTCCTGAACTCGGCCGCGATCGTCGCCTTCACGGGTCGCCCCGTCGTGCAGCAGCCGAAGTACGAGACGGCGCGCAGCCGCGACCGCATCGAGGCCTTCTTCCGCGCGCTGTTCCAGGGCACGCCGCGCGACCTGCACGCGCTGGCGCTCTCGTGGCGGTCGCGCTGGCTCGTTGTCGACCGGCCGTGGCTCGCGAACAACTGCACGCTGGGCGGGATCCCGATGCGGGAGTTCTTCCAGCGCGGCGCACGCCCGGGGACGGCGGCCTCGTTCCTGATCCACCCCGACCCGAACGTGTACGGCCGGGTGCCGGGGTTCCGTCTGCGGTACCAGACCACGTCGGCGGGCGGGTTCCCGTCCTTCGCGATCTACCAGCTGATGCCGCCGCAGCGCGCGCCGCGCTGAGCCCGGCTCAGCGCTGGAAGATCGGCAGCAGCTCGAGCGGCATCGCCAGCACGAGGCAGTTCATCGCCGTCGCGTAGCTGTCGCCGAACACCGAGCCGCCCCAGCTGCCGTCCTCGCGCTGGCGCGTGATCAGCGCGCGGGCCTCCTCGCGGTACCACTGCTCGAACAGGCGCAGGTCGCGGTGCTGCCACAGCGCCTGGCCGACGTAGAGGCGCTCGTAGAACGGCCACTTGGGCAGGCGCGGGCGCTCGGACTCGTTGCGGGCCAGCACGCGCGTCCACAGGGCGTCCATGCCGCGCTTCAGGTAGGGGCCGTCGTACACGCCCGTGGCCTTCAGCGTCGAGACGGCCGCGTCGGTCAGCGCCACGCTGGTCTCGTCGCGGTCCAGCGCGTAGCGGAACATGCCGTCCTCGTTCTGCGAGCGCTCGACGTACCGCACCGCCTTGGCGATCACGCGCGTGTCGACGTGCACGCCCGCGTTGTGCGCCGCGCGCAGCGCCTGGACCTGGGTGATCGTGACGGAGCCCTCGTGCGCGATGCGGTCGCCGGGCGAGTAGTACCAGCCGCCCTCCGCGCCCTGGCTGTCCTCGATCAGGCGCACGGCGGCCTCCAGCGCGGCGCCGAGGCTCTCCCCGCGGCGCGAGCGCGGCGACTGCGCGTAGGCCTGCGCCAGCGCCAGCGTCGCGTAGCCGTGCCCGTGCATGCGCGAGACCAGGTCGCTCTCCGCCGCCAGGTAGCCCAGCGTCGGCGAGCCGCGCGACCCGTCCACGCGCGCCAGGAGGTAGTCGACCGCGTCCGCCACCGCCTCGCCGTGCGGGCCGCGGTCCGGCGAGCTGCCCCCGGCCATCAGCGCCAGCCCGGCCAGCGCGGTCACGGCGACGGGCGCGTAGCCGTCCGAGGCGCCGGTGGGGAAGGAGCCGTCGGGCTGCGTGGCCTGCTGCGCGACCAGGAAGGCCAGGCCGCGCTCGAGGGCCTCGGTCGCGGCCGCCTCGACGCTGCTCTCCTGCGGCAGCCCGTCGTCGGTCCGCGGCAGGGCGCCGACGTCGTCGGGGGGCTCCTCGAGCCGCAGCGGCGCCGCGGTCCAGGCGGCGTCCGGCGCCTCGGGGGCCCCGGCCGCGAGCCCGACCAGCGCGGCGAGCACGCACGCGCCACGGCGCCGGCCTCGGGCGCGAGCGGCGGGTACGGCGGGTGCGCGCACGGTCCTCTCCTCCGCGTCCCTCAGCGGTCGCGGCGCGTGTTGAGGCGCCGGTAGTAGGCCTCGATCCAGTCGCGGTACTGCGGCGGCATGTCGCTCTGGCCCTCGGTGCGGAACACCTCGCGCACGTGCTCGGGCAGGTCGCCCCACTGGTCCTGGCCGAAGGGGGTCGCGCCGGGCTCCGTCGCGCGCGCGGCCGGCGGCGACGCCTCGCGGTTCTCGGGCTCCTGGTCGGGCTCCTCGCCGCCCTCGTTCGGGTCGTTGCTCTGCTGGCGATTGGACTCCTGCTGCTGCGGGTCCTGCTGGTCGCCCTGGGGGCGCTCGGGCGTCTGCTCGCGGTCCTGCGGCGAGCCCTGCTGCTGGTCGAGCGGCGAGCCCTCGCCGCCCTGCTCGTTGGCCTTCATGCAGGAGCCGACCGAGCCGCCCTGGTCCTGGGCCAGCGCGAGGATCTCGTCGATCGTCTCGATGGCGCCCTCGCTGCGCTCCATGCCGCCGCGCAGCAGGTCGCCCATGCCGCTGTCCTTCAGCGCGTCCGACAGGGCGCCCTCGCCGGCGCTGGCGTCGTAGAGCAGCCCGTCGACCTCGACGAGGTTGCGCTCCACGCGGTGGAACAGCTCGATCATCTGCTGCGCCGGGTCCACCGTGGGGGACTCCATGATCGGGCGGATCAGCTCGCGCTCGCGGGCCTCGTCGGGCTCCGGGGCGGGGTCCTGGGCGGCGGCTCCGCCCGCGATCAGGGCGAGCAGCGCGAGGGAGAGGGTCGGGTTGCGTCGGTTCATGGCGTGTCCTCGCTGTCGGTGCCCTCCAGCGACTCGACCGCGTCGGGCGGCGGGATCGAGAGGCGCTGGCGGAAGGTCCGGAAGAGGCCGGTCGTGCGCTCGTGGCGCTCGGCCAGGCGCTGGATCTCCTGCAGCACGAGCGGGTCGACCTCGGCGTCGGCCTCGTCGAGCTCGGGGTAGAAGATCAGCAGACGGTTCAGGCGGTCGAGGTTCTCGACCTCCATGCGGCGCAGCAGCTTCAGCTCGGCCACGTCGGGGACGAGGCGGTTCTCGCTCTCCTGATCCTGCTGCTGTCCCTGGGAGCCGCTCTCGCTCTGCTCGCGGCGCTGCTGCTCCTGCTCGAGGGCCTCGGCCAGCCACTCGGCCGACTCCAGCACGTCCTCCTGCAGGGACTGCACGCGCTCGCCGGTGCGGTAGCCGCCCTCCTCGCCGAGGTCCCGGGCGATGCGCTCGAGGTCCTCCTGCATCTCGCGCAGGAGCTCGGCGAACACCACGCTCTCCTCGGCCGCGATCGCCTGGGCCAGCTCGCCGCTGCGGGTGGCGAGGGCCGCCTCGTCGGCCGCGAGCCGGCGCAGCCGCAGGCGCTGGGCGCGGGTGGGCCGCTCGCCGGGCTCGCGCTCGGAGTCGAGCTCGCGCGTGGCCGCGATGGCCTCGACGTGGCCCTCGATCAGCGCGCGCACCTCCTCGGCGATGCGGAAGAGCAGCTCCTCCTGGCGCAGCCGCTGGTACTGCTCCTCCTCCTCGCGCAGCTCGTCGAGCGCCTGCTCGACGTTGCGCTCGGTCTCCTCCTCCTGCTGCTCGGCCTGGGCCAGGTCGCCGCCCTCGAGCGACTCCGCGGCCTGCTGCGCGCTCTGCTGCGCGCGCTGCATCGACGGGCTCGGCTGGCCGTTCTTGCGCTCCTCGAGCCGCTGGGCGAGGTCCAGCAGCTCGCGCTGGATCGCCTGTTGCTCCGCGGCCAGCTCCTCGGCCCGCTGGCGGTCCTCCTCGGAGGTCGGCCGCACGCCGTCGGCGGCGGAGCGGCTCGCGCGCTGCAGGGCGTCGAGCGCCTGGCGCTGCGAGCCCGCCGCGGACGCGCTCTGGCCGCGCGCGATCTGCTCCGAGGCTTCCTCCATGGCCCGGCGCGCCTCCTCGAGGGCCGCCTCGACCTCGGCCTGGCTCTCGGCGCCCATCGAAGCCTGCGGCACCTGGTCCTCCAGCTCCTGCGCCGCCTGCGCCAGCTCCTCCTGCGCCTCCGCCAGCTCCTGCGACCCGGACGGCTGCGACTGCGACTGCTGCGACCCGGATTGCTGCGACCCGGATTGCTGCGACCCGGATTGCTGCGAC
>JAUIDW010000511.1 GCA_030428395.1 bacterium
CCGTGCCGCTGCAGGGCCAGCCCGGGACGCCGGGCGCGAACTGGGAGCTCCTGCGCACGACCCGCGGCGTGGCCTGGGCCCAGTACGTCGGCAAGGTGCGCGCGCACTTCGAGGAGCCGGGCGGCGGGCACGCCGGCGAGCGCGCGCTGGCGACGCTGCTCGAGCTGGACCTCGTGCCCGCGGCCGACTACCCGGCGCTGGCGACGCACGCGCTCGGCGACCTGCCGCCGGCCGAGGCGCTCGCCGCGTGCCGGCGGCTCGGCGGCGCGGACTGGCCGGAGCTCGCGCGCGGGCTCGGCTGGTCGCTGCTCGCGCACCACGGCTTCGACGCGGGCGCCGCGCTCGCGGTCGCGCGGCAGGCCGACGGCGAGCTCGCGCCGCTGCTCTGCGAGGCGCTCGGCCGCGTCGGCTCGGGCGGGCACGCGACCGTCGAGGGCCTGGCGGAGGAGCTCGCCCTGGGCGAGCGCCTGGACGCGCCCGCGGCGTACTTCGAGGGGCTCGGGCACCGCCTGCTGGACGTCAAGGGCGACCAGCGGCCGGCGGGCTACTTCCGGCGGACGCTGCCGGTCTTCCTGGTCCACCCGACCGGCGCCGAGGCCTGGCTCCGGGACGTCCCCGGCCCGCGGCGGGCGGCGGTCGAGCGGGGCTACCGGCGGGCGCGCGCGCTGTCCCGGGTGCGGGCGGCGGTCCCCGCGCTGCCCTCGGCGCAGGCGGGAGACTAGACTGCGCCCATGGCGGCGAAGGGCAAGCGGACGCGCTCCGGCGCGCAGGAGGCCGAGCCGACGTTCGACGAGCGGCTGGCGCGGCTCGAGGAGCTCGTGCGCGAGATGGAGTCGGGCGAGCTGGGGCTCGAGAGCGCGATCGAGCGCTACCAGGAGGGCGTGGGCCTGCTGAAGGCCTGCCGCGGCGTGCTCGACGGCTACCGACGCCAGGTCGAGGAGCTGGGCGCGGACGCCGAGTCCAGCCTGGAGCCCTACGCGGGCGACCCGGACGCCGGACACGGGGAGGACTGAGGTGGGCGCGCCCGACCCGTGCTCCCCCGCGGCCGGCGCGCCGCCCGCGGCCGGCGCCGTGCGCCGCGTGCTGGTCGTCGCCAACCCCGCCAAGCCGGGAGTCGGCGACCTGCTCGAGGTCCTGGAGCCGTGGCTCGCCGGACGCGTCGAGCACGTCGAGGTCGCGCGCGACCCGCGCCGGCTGGCGGCGCGCGCGCGCGAGGGCGGCGCCGCGGCGCGCCCCGACCTCGTCGTCGTCCTGGGCGGCGACGGCACCCTGCTCGGCGTGG
The DNA here is from genome assembly GCA_030428395.1 of bacterium. Classification (GTDB taxonomy): domain Bacteria; phylum Planctomycetota; class UBA1135; order UBA1135; genus JAUIDW01. The sequence goes on from JAUIDW010000511.1 coordinate 1,283, forward strand.
TGCGCGCCTTCGGCCACGACCCGGTGCCGACGCTCGGCATCAACTTCGGCCGGGTGGGCTTCCTCGCCGGCACGCCCGCCGGCCACTGGGAGGAGGCGCTCGCCGACGTGCTCGCGGGCCGCGGCGAGCTCGACCCGCGCATGCGCCTGGAGGCGCACATCCACGCGGCGCGCGCCGAGCCGGTGGTCACGGCGGCCCTGAACGACGTGGTCGTCGCGCGCGGGCTGCACCAGGGCATGATGGTCGTGTCGCTGTCGGTCGGCGGGGCGTGGGTGGCGGACTACCGCGCCGACGGCCTGATCGTCGCGACGCCCAGCGGCTCGACGGCGCACTCGCTGTCCGCCGGCGGCCCCGTGCTGGCGCCGTCGATGCTGGGCCTCGTCGTCACGCCGATCTGCCCGCTGGGCCTCTCGTACCGGCCGATCGTCCTGCACCCCGACAGCGACGTCGAGCTGACCGTGCGCTCGGCGTCCGGCGTCACGACGCTGACGGTCGACGGGCAGGGCTTCTACCCGCTGGACATCGGCGACCGGGTCGAGCTGCGGCGCCACGCCGTGCCGTACCCGTTGCTCGGCTGGCGCAAGCTGGACCCGTACCGCCGCCTCCGCTCGCGGCTGGGCTGGAGCCGGCGCGTCGAGCGCGGCGAGGACGAGGAGCGCTCGTTCGAGCGCGGCAGCGTCGACGGGGAGGCCGGCGGCCTGTGAGCACGGCGCTCGCGCGCCTGGGGCTCGAGCCGTCCGAGGAGGCGGGGCTGGCCGCCCGCGCGGCCGAGGGCCTGGAGGCGGCGCGCACGGCCTGGAGCCTGGCCGCGCGCCGCGCGCGCGGCGAGGACGTCGGCGCCGAGCTGTTCGAGGCGGGCGCCGCGGCCGACCGGGCCGGCGCCGAGCTGCGCCGCGAGCTCGTGGTGCACGGCTCGCTGCTCGGACCCGAGTGCCTGCCGGCGCTGTG
>JAUIDW010000147.1 GCA_030428395.1 bacterium
GCCCCGCCCTCGGCGCCCTCGGCGCCCTCGCGCGCGAGCCGCGCGGCCGTTGGTCCGGCGCGCCCCGGTCCGTGCGCGGGCCCCGTCCTGCCCCCGGCCGTCTCGCGCGCAGGGTCGACCTGCCGTCCGGGCTGCCACCAACCGGGGGCCGCCGGAGGATCGGCACGTCGTGGGCGGGCTGCCCTGCTCGTTCCTGCCGTGGCGTGGGGTGGGTCGAGCCCGGGAGTGGGGGGCCAGCGCGCCCGGGTTCGGTGTGCGGAGGCGCGACGGGCCGTCGGAGGTCAGCCGTGCCGTGGGGCCGCGGTTCGGGTCCAGGGGGCCCTCGCCGGCGGCTCCAGGGGGCCCGCCGGGGGGCTTCCGCGGCTCCTGGAGCGCCCGCGAGGCGCGAGAACTCTCCAGGGGGCAAACTTGGGGGTCCAAGTGCCCCCCAAGGGGGCCTCTGCGGGCGGCCTTCTGGCCCAGATTCCCCCGACGCCGAGTCCTAGAACATGGAACAGTAGAGCCGTTTCGCACGTCTCACCGCCCTCAGGTCTGCCATCCCGATGAAATCCGATCCGGACACCGACGTCGTCGTCGCCTGCCAGCAGAGCGCCAAGCGCGGCCTCGAGGGCCCGTTCCGCGAGCTCTACGAGCTGTACAAGGACCGCGTCTACAACGTCTGCTACCGGGTGTCGGGAAACGCGACCGATGCGCTGGACGCGGCCCAGGAGACGTTCGGCATCATCTTCCGAAAGCTCGACGAGTTCCGGTTCGAGTCGAAGTTCTCCAGCTGGGTCTATCGCATCGCCGTCAACACCAGCATCGATTTCAAGCGCCGCAGCAGCTCGCGCTGGCTCGCCTCGCTGGACGCTCTGCAGGAGGGGCCGCAAGGGGAAGGCGGCCGCTTCGATCTGCAGGACGACAGCGTCGAGCCTCCCATCGCCACCGCGTCGCGCCACGAGCTCGAGCAGCAGGTCCAGCAAGCCATCGACCGGCTCAGCCCCAAGCTCCGCGCGATCACCGTGCTCCGTTACACGCAGAGCCTCTCCTACGACGAGATCAGCGAGGTCCTCCAGATCTCGATCGGGACCGTCAAGTCGAGGCTGGCGCGCGCCCACGAGGCGCTGGATCGCGAGCTGACGCCCGTGCTCGACCGCTATTACCTTCGCTAGAAGCCCTCAGGAGATGTCCGTCCACTGCCAACAGGTTCGCGAGGCCTTCTTCGGCCTCGGAGAGACCGACCGGGCCCACACGGGGCTCGACGGCCTCGGTGAGCCCGTGGCGCGGCACCTCCGGGAATGCCCCGCCTGCTCGTCCCTCCCGCGTCGTCTCGAGGCGCAGCGCGACCTGCTCGAGAAGCTCGACCTGCGGTCCGCGCCCGCGGAGCTCGAGGGGAGGGTCGTGGCCGTCTTCGAGACCGGCCATCGACAGGACCGCGCCGTGGAAGCCCTGCAGGCGCTCACGCCGCCCGAGGTTCCGGGCGAGCTGACCGCGCGCCTCGAGGCCGGCGCCGTCGCCGAGCGGCCTGCGCTGGCCAGGTGGATCGCCGACGGTCCGCGCGCCCCCCTCGTCCTGGAACGTCTCGTCGCCGAGGAGGTGGACGATCCGGCGCGAACCCGCACGCGGCGAGCGATGGAGCTGCTGGATCGGCGCGCCGCGCCCGGCGCTCTCGACCGCCGGATCGCCCGGCTCCTGAGGCCCCTCGCTCGCTGGCAGCGCATGCCGCGCCCGCTCGTCGGTGCGGCGGCGGCGCTGCTGGTGCTCCTCGTCCTGCCCGTCCTCCGGAGGGACCGGGGCGAGCCGGCTTCCCCCACCCATGCGTACTCGTTCCGGGTGGTTCGCGGCGGCTCGATCCGCGACCTCGATCCCCAGGCTCGTCGCCTCCTGGAGGGCGTCACCGGGGGCGCCCTGCTCTTGAACCGCGGGAACGGAGAGCCGCGATGAACCGCTCTCGCTCCACGCTCGCGGTCGCAATCGTCGCGTCGCTCGGTCTCGCGAGCTGCGGGGACGGGCAGACGAGCTTCGAGGTGAACAACGACGTCTCGAAGGGCGGGACGTACGCGTCCACCACGCAGCTGCCGCTCCTGCAGGCGATGGCCGAGGCGCCCTTCACCGTCTCGTACTGCGGCGAGCGGCGCGTGGAGCAGCACCTCGACGTCGACGGGGTCCCGTCCGTCACGATCCAGCGGGAAGGCGTCTGCGCCGATGGCTCGGGCGCGTTCTCGGTGCGGCTGCTCGACTCGATCCAGCCGATCCTGGGTCCGACCGAGCTTCAGATGTTGCAGGCCCTGCAGTCTGCCCGCGCCGGCTTCCTCTACCTCGAGCGGGACTTCCGCATTCGCGACCTCCCGCTGTTCCTCCAGAACTACGCGGTCGTCACGTTCCCCGGGGCGGTCGACGTCGCCGGACGTTCTTGCGTGGAGCTCGAGGTCCAGCGCCAGGAAGGTGCCGATCGGCGCTACCTGCTCGCGGTGGACCCGGCGAACGGCCTGGTCCTCCGCTCGCGCGAGGAGGACCTGAACGGCCAGCTGATCAGCCTCGTCGAGTTCGAGCTCCTGCAGCTCGATCCCGACTTCACGGACGTCGAGTTCCATCCGACGACGCCGGATCAGCCCCTCGACCTCGAGGATCCCGACCTCGCCGGCATCCACTTCGAGTTCGGCACCCCCCGGTTCCTGCCGGAGGGCTTCCAGCTGCGGACGACCGAGGTCGTGGACGACGCCAGCGACTCGTCGCGCTGGGTGAAGCTGGCGTACGGCGACGGGGTCGAGCAGCTGTTCTTCCTGCACGGCGGCCCCCTGCAGCGCGGCGGCATGGCGGGCAACACCAATGCGCGGTTCCAGGACTTCGATCAGGACGTCGTGCGCGTCCTGCGAGTCGGCCCCTGGTCCGTCGCCCAGGGAGAGGTCGGCGGACAGCGGGTGATCACCGTGGGCAAGCGCGCCGAGCACGAGCTCCTGCTCATGCTCGAGTCGGCGTTGCCCTGACCGCGGCGCGAAAACTTTTCCGGCTCCCGGCCGTTCTCTCCGAATCGCTGCCGCTGCTCGGATTCGGGGTAGTCTTGGGCGTTCCCGAGAAGAAGCGACCCATGAGTGAACTGCCGCCCTATTCCGAGTCCGACCTCGACTCGCCGGAGTACCGCGATCGCCTCCAGCGCAAGCTCAACTACCTGATCACGGTTCTCGAGCTCGCCATCGGCAAGGTCCACCGGTCGCTCGCCGGCCCCGATCCGGACGTCGAGCGACTGCTCAAGATCCGGAAGAACCTCCAGGACACCCTCCAGGTCTGCGTGCGGGCGCGCACCGCACTGGAGAGCCGTGACGAGCTGCCCAGCAGCCTCTCCAGCGACCTCGAGAAGTCCGTGAACCTCACGCAGGCGTTCGCCTCCTCACCGACCTCGGCGCTCCGGAAGGGAGTCCGGGCGGAGATGAGCTCGGAGGAGGAGCACCGCCGGTTCCAGCAGCTCGGCAAGATCGACCCCCGCGAAGTCCAGACCTGCGACCTGGACGAGCTCGCCCGACGCCTGACGGGCGACTGACGACGTACAGAGAGACCGAGTCCCTCAGCCGGGGCGGTGCGTGGGGCGCCGCCCCGGCCCTTTTGGAGGCAGGAGCCCGACACCCGGGGACCGGGAGACTCCCCTGGACGTCAGTCCGCGGCACGGATGGACAGTCCGCACAGGGCCTCGCCAGGCCCCAGGTCGACCTCGGCGAGGGGAACACGGTGGGAGCCGCCTGGAGCCCAGGCCGCGTACCGACCGGGGGGCAGGCCCAGCAGTCGGAAGTCCCCTCCCGGCGCGTCGGGGAAAACGGACACCGTGAACAGCGGCGCACCACCGGTCTCGTCCGGGTCCACCAGGGTCCACAGCAGCGGTCGTCCCTCCAGCCCGCGAGCCGTTCCGCCAAGCGACGCCGGCTGCACGAGGCGAATGGCCACTTCCTGGCCCGGGTGGACGCCCGTGCGCCTGGCGGGGGCGGGGACTTCCCCGCCGGGGACCTGGTACAGGCCCGGCGATCCCAGACCCACCACGACCGAGTAGCTCCCTGGCGCGAGGCCTTCCAGGCGGGCGATCCCGAGCTCGTCCGTACGGGCCTGCGCGCTCGGGGTCGGAGCGTGCGACCCGTCCTCGAGTTGGTGGACCGCACGGACCACGACTCCGCCAGCGGGTTCTCCCGAGGCACGGCGCACCGTGACGGTGGTGTGCTGGTCCATCTCGACGAGATGCAGGTCGAGCGACTCCCCCGGTGGAGTCCCGACCGGGAACGAGCGGGAGACGGGGCGCCTGCCCGGTGAGCTGGCGACGAGGCTCCAGTCTTCGTCGGGGAGCGGCAGCGTGATCACCCCCGCCGGGGCCACGGGGTGGATGCGAGTTTCGCGGACCGTCGAGACCGTCAGGCGTCCAGCGAGCGGGCACCCGTCGGCGTCGAGGAGCCGGACCCGTACCGAGGGGCGGAGCTCTCGATGCGTGAAGTGCTCCGACCAGCGGACCGACTCGCCCGGTTCGAGGGGCGGCACGCTCGAGCGCCGCGCGCGGTAAGCGGGGTGGTCGATACGGAGTACAAGGGGAACCAAGGGTGGCGCCCTGAGCTCCGTGGCTCCGGCGCCCTCGCCGACGAGGACGTCGGCGCTGCCGGCTGCGGGGAACGAGCCCCCCGCGCTGGCGTGGGGCTTCGAACCCAAGCCGGGCTCCGGACCCAAGCCGGGCCCCGAACCGGCGCGTGGCTCCGAGGCCAGCGCGAGCCGGGCCCTCGCGCCCGTGAGCACCTCGCCCCCCGGCCCCCGGAGCTCGAGGTGGATCCTGGCCCAGCGGAAGGCGTGCAGGGTGCGGGGCTCGGTACGGTCGAAGTCGATCGGGATCCCGATTCCTCTCAGGGGCCAGCAGAACTCGGGGTGCCACAGGTCCAGGAGTGCGTCCTGGCGTCCGTGCACCTTGCGATGGTCCCGGAGGGTCAACCAGCCGTCGAGATCGGTGCGACCTCGAAGGACGCGCCCGGCCACCTCGAGCTGGACCACGGCCGCATGCACTCCCGCCCCGAGCTCGTCGACCACGCGGGCGTGGAGGACCACGAGCCCTCGTTCCAGCGTCAGGCGCAAGGGCAGGTCCCAGGGAGCTTCGCCCAGGGTGTGGGTGGTCTGCGCGAAGCCCTCGGCGACCGCGACGAGGCGATCGCCTGGCGAGACCGAGAGGGCGACGAGTCCTCGCGGGTCTGTCTGTCCGCGATCCCGGGGAAGCTCCTGAGCAGGACCGAAGACGGCCACCACGGCGCCCTGCACGGGCGCCGAGGTCCCGTCGACCACCAGGATCGGCGTCCCGTGCATCGGCGCGCCATCGACCGGAGGGGTTCCTTCCGGGCCGGGCTCCGCGCTGTGCGAGTCTTCCTCAGCGAGACTCTGGCGGGAGTTCTGCCCGCGACCGGGTCCGAGATCGGAAGAGGTCGGCGTGCGCGGATTGGAGGACGGGACGACAGGCGGCTTCACGGTCGGCGAGGGTGTGGTCGGACGCAGGGCCAGCCAGGCGAGGACCGTGAGACCGGCAGCGGCCGCAACGAGGAAGAGGAGCATCTTCATGGCACGGGTCGGACGTGGCGTCGACGGACGCCGACGCCACGTCCGAGGGTCGTTCAGCCGATCAGCTCCTTCACGGCGCGCTGCAGGGCCTTCGCCCAGCGAACGACCAGCGGCGGAACGGGCTTGGTGAACGAAGCCGAGCCAATCGGTTCCCAGAGTCCCGTCGAGCCCACCTGGTAGACCGTCAGGACGATCGTGTCTCCGCCCTGGATGCCGCCGGGGAAGTGGACGTTCCCGATCAGCTGACCCGAGTCCGTCGCCGTGTGGCTGGCCGCGACGGCCTGGTTGGTCGTGGTGTTGGTGCCGGTCACCAGGTAGCTGGAACCGGCGTTCGAGGCCCCGACACCGACCGTGTACGAGACGGAGTTGCCGTGGATCGCCCCCGTGATTGGGAGGTCGGCGAAGGCCACGCCCGCGATGCAGAGGAACGCCAGGAGGAAGGGCGCGGCGGCTCGTCGCGCGGGACCACTGCGGTCGGGCGCGGAGCTCCGGCGCTCGGGGCGCGAGCGACGCTCGGAGGGCGGGCGGCGTTCGCTGCCCGCGCTGCGCCGCGCAGCGGACGCGGGGCGAGCGGGGGGCTGGAGCTGCCTCGGGCGGGCGGCTCGCAAGAGGGAGGGGAGGTGGCAAGGTGCGAGGTTCATGGCGAGCGAGTCTCTCCGGTTGCAAGGACTGTCCACGCGGGACCAGGGGGGTGGACCCGAGCGAGTGCCACCCACGAGCACGGAGGACCCTCGGGCGAGACGTCTGACGTCGATCGCGCGAGATTCGTGAAGCGCGGAGAGCAAGTCAGGGACGTCGCGCGACTTGCGCGCGTCGTTCCCGAAACCTCCGACAGCGAGCGAAACCGGGGGCGATCCAGCCCGTCTACCGGGCGTGAACCTCGCCACTCGATCCGAAGTGCAGGGACATCAGGTCGTCGACGACCGCGTCCGCATCGATCCCTGCGGCTTCCGCCTCGTAGTTGAACAGCAAGCGATGGCGGAGCGTGGCACGCGCGACCCTGAGGACGTCGGCGTCCGCGACGTGTACGCGGCCGGCGAGGAACGCGTGGGAGCGTGCCGCGCGAAGCAGTGCCTGGCCCCCTCGAGGGCTGACGCCGTGTCGGACGCTGCGCCGGACGGAGTCGGTGGCCTCGGCGGATCTCGGGTGAGAGGCGAGGACCGTTCTGGCAAGCCGCCGAACCAGGTCCCTGGACGCGGGCACCTCGTCGACGAGGGCTTGAGCCCTCGCCAGCTCTCGAAGTTCCATCACGGGCTCCAGGTCGACGTCTTGCCCCGTCGCCTCCAGGATCTCCACGAGCTCGTCCTCGCCCGGTGTGCCGATCCGGATCTTCGCGAGGAAGCGATCGAGCTGTGCCTCGGGCAGCGGGAAGGTCCCCTCCATCTCGACGGGGTTCTCCGTCGCGAACACGAAGAAGGGACGCGGCAGGGGGAGGGTCTCGCCGAATGCGGTCACGGCTCCCTCCTGCATGGCTTCCAGCAGGGCCGACTGCGTCCTGGGAGTCGCGCGGTTGATCTCGTCGGCCAGCACGAGATTGGCGAAGACGGGTCCTCGGTGGAAGACGAACCGGCGACGTCCGTCCTCTTCCTCGAGCACGCGGGTGCCGAGGACGTCGGCGGGCATCAGATCGGGCGTGAACTGGATGCGCCCCCAGGACGCGTGCAGGCCCGCGGCGAGCGCGCGGACCAGCGTGGTCTTGCCGACGCCGGGAACACCTTCCAGCAGGGCGTGCCCGCCGGCGAGCAGGACGATCAGCAACTCCTCGACCACCTCGTGCTGCCCCACGAAGTGCGTCTCCAGGGCGGTGCGAAGGCGTCCGACGGTGGCGATCGCCTCCGCGAGATCTCGCTGGGGTTCAGTTCCGGTCATGGCATCGACGCTGGAGCAGTGCTTGCAGCTCGCCCAGGCTGTGGACCCGCGAGCCCTCGAACCCCCGCAGGCGGTCCGCGCGGTCGATCAGGACTGCCTCAAGGCCTGCCGACCTGGCTGCCCGGAAGTCCTTCTCGGGGTGGTCCCCGGCGTGCAACGCACGAGCTGGCTCGGCGTTCAATCCCTCGCAGGCTCGGTGGAAGATCTCCTCGTCGGGCTTCTCCACCCGCTCGGCGGCGGAGATCCAGATCCCGTCCGCGAGGTCCCTGACTCCGAGCCCTGCGAGCACGGAGCTCAGCGCGGGGCCCCAGTTGGAGATGATGCCGACCCGGACGTCTCGATCTCTGAGGAACGTCATCAGCTCGCGGGCTCCGGGGAAGAGCCGGAACGTCTCGGGCTTGCTGAATCGCTCGAACAGGTCCCGCTGCACCCCCGCGAGGAGCGCCTGCTGCAAGCCCAGGTGCCCGCAGAAGATCCGCTCGATGAAGGCCCGGAACCATGGGTCCGAGTATCGAAACCCGCCGTTGACCTCAAGCGGGAGCTCCTCGTGGGTCCGATGCATCCAGTGGCTCATGGCCGACTCGGTCACTTCGAGGCCCCGCTGCCGCGCCGCCTGGGCGTAGATCTCGGCCCGCGAGGGCTCCTCCCGAAGGAGGGTCCCTCCGGCATCCAGCGTCACGGCCTGCGGGAGCATCGCAGGAGGCTACGGCGTCCAGGGCCGAGGCGGGCTCCACGGCCCCCCAATTCGGTCTCCGCCATGCGGCGGGGAGCCGGGAGCGGGGGATCCCGGGCCTTCGGGCAGCTCCTCCCGGAAACCCCGGTCGGGGAATCCTATAGAATGGCTGTCCGAGGATCGGGGCAGGGGGGGCCGTCCGGGGTCGCAGCGGACCCATCACCATGACGCCCATCGACAGGAGCCAGCCGCGAGCAGCCGCCCCGTGGGGCCTCTTCCTGGCGTTCGTGCTGGTTTCTTGCTCGACCAGCGCGCCCACCGCCGCGCCCGAACTCGAGGGCGGTGGAGACGAGTGGGCCCTGGCTCGTGCAGCCTCGGATGCGGGGCGCTGGGAGGAGGCGGCCGGTCGGTGGAACGAGCTGTTCGTGCGCCACGGCGCCGACTGGGAGATCGCCTGCGCCGAGACGGCTCGCGCCCTCTGCCACCTTCGCGATCACGCCAGCGCCCAGGGTGTGCTGGCCCTCGGGCTGCGGCTCGACCCCGACCACCCTCAGCTGCTCGAGGCCAACGGGCAGATCCTCGCCGAGCGCGGTTTTCGTCGGGCCGCGGAGCGCTGCTACCTCGACGCGCTCCAGGTGGAGCCCGAGCGGGCGTCCGCGCTGCTGGCCCTTGGGCGGTTGCGCCTCGAGCTGGGCCTCGAGGAGTCGGCGAGGGACCCGCTGAACCAGCGGATCTCCCTGGGCTACGCCGACGCCGAGACGTGCTGGCTGCTGGCGGAGGCGACCCGCCGATCGGGGGACCCCGTGGCCGCCCTCGGCGCCTACCAGCGGGCCTTCGAGTTCGGCGAGCAGCCCCCCAACGTGCTGGTCTCCGCGTCGACCCTCTACTTCGACGATCGCGTGCGCGGGCACTGTCCCGAGGCTCGCCAGCTGGTCCGTCGCTGGCTGCGGGACGCGACGGCGCGGGACCCCCAGAACACCGAGGCCCACTACTACCTCGGCCTGGTCCTGATCGACTGCGAGCGCGAGGACGAGGCGCTCCGGCGTCTGCGGAGAGCGGTCGAGACCGATCCGACGCACGTCCCCTCGCTGACGCAGCTCGCCCGGCTCCACGCCCGGCGAGGTGAGCTCGACGGCGCGCGGCAGATGGCCGAACGCGCCCTGGACCTCGTGGACAGCGAGAGCGAGCGGCGCCAGCTCGAGGAGCTGCTGGCCACCGCGAGCGGCGACACCGCCGAGCCCCTCCGCTGAGGCCTGGCCCGCGCCGCCCCCGACGAGTCGCGGCGCGCGCGCGTGGGATCCCGGGACCAACCCCGGCGGTTCGCGGCGGTCAGGCCTCGAGCAGCTTCTTCACGACCGCGTCGAGCTTCTCCTGGAGCTCCTCGGCGAACTCGTCCCCGAAGTCCATGGCGAGGACGTCGATCTCCTCGAAGTGGTAGCGACCCGTGGAGCGGCTGAAGGGGATGCCGTACTCCCACTTGTTGCCGTCCGAGGAGTGGATGATGACCTCGACCTGGTCGTCTCCCTCGACGGGCTGAACGGTGTAGCTCTCGACGTCGTAGCTGGACATGGGGGCTCCGCGGGGGGGAAGGGACGCATCGTACAGCCCGTCCCTCGCTGGACCGCCGCGAATCGGGAATCCCGGAGCAGCCGCGGGGCGCGCGCGGACCGCGGCGGCGAGCGCGCGCGACGGCCCCTGCGCGTGCGACGGCCCCTGCGCGCGCGACGGCCCCTGCTCGCGCGACGGCCCCTGCTCGCGCGACGCCCTCAGCGCGCTCGACTTCCGAAGGCACGCGCGACCCGTCCGCGGGCGATGCCGAGCATGCCGGGGCGAAGTCCAGAGCCGGACGTCGCGCCGCTGGCGTCGATTCAACGGGCTGCCGGGGGCGGGCCCGGCACGGACGGGTCGCGGTAGCCCTCGCAGGCGTAGAAGCGGAACAGCCCCACGGGCTTGTCGAACACGAGGACGGGGCGCTCCTCGAGGGCGCGCGTGCGCTCGAAGAGCTGCAGGTCGCTGGGCTCGCGGCGACGGTCGTCGCGGCTCCACACGAGCAGGACGCCGCGGTCGCCGGGCTGCGGGGCTCCGAACCACATGTCGAACTGGTCGTAGCGGTCGTCCAGGACGATCACGGGCTCGCGCGAGTACCAGGCGGTGCGGCTGGCGCGCGACCAGTTGTGCACGAAGAGGCGCGGCTCGGGCCCCGGCGTGGTGGCGAGCTCGTCGCGCAGGCGGACGAGCTCGGCGGCGGCGTCCCGGAAGCCGTAGATCTCGCCCAGGGGGTGCTTGTAGGGGGGGAACGGGTTCCCGGGCAGGAAGGGCAGGCCGTGCAGGAGCGCGATCGCCAGGCCCGCGAGGCCGGCCGAGATCCAGCCGAGGACGCGCACGGAGCGCCGGCGCTCCCACGCGCGCAGGAGCCAGCGCGCCAGCAGCGGCGCCGTGCCCGCCCAGCCGAGCGCCGTCCAGTGCGGCAGGCCCGGGGCGTGGCCGGAGTTCCAGCCGAACAGCAGCAGCACCGGCAACGCCACGGCGTAGGTGACGGCGACGCCGCGCTCGCGGCGGTCGCGCCAGGCCGCGACGAGCGCGATCCAGCCGCCGACGTACACGAGCGGCGTGTACGCCGCGAGCTGGGCCGCCTGGGTCTGCAGGAAGTTGCCGACGTCCCAGCCGTCCCCGCCGGTGCCGTGGTCGATCTGGTAGGTGAACGACGCCCAGTCGTGCGCGCGGTTCCACAGCAGCACGGGCGAGACCAGCGCCGCCGCCACGACCACGGCCAGCCACGGGCCCGGCGCGGCGAGCGCTCGCAGGCCGCCCATGCGCGGCAGCAGCAGCAGCGTGGTCGCGACCAGCGTGACGGCGGTGTACTTGCTGAGCCCCCCCAGGCCGAGCAGGACGCCGAGCAGCAGCCAGTCGCGCGTGCGGGGCCCCCCGGCGTCGGGGTCGGTCGTGCGCGCCAGCACGGTCGCCGCGGTCAGGGCGATCAGCAGAAGCGGCGTCTCGGGCACGAGCCCCAGGCTCAGCATCTGCACCATCGGGGCGCACTGGAACAGCACGACGGCGACGAAGGGCAGCCACGGGGACTCGCCGGGGAAGAGGCGCTCCGCCAGGCGGAACAGCGTCAGCGCGACCCCCGCCATGAGCGCGATCGGGACCAGGCGCATCGCCAGGTCGCTGTGCGAGAACGGCAGGACGAGCGCCTGCAGCCAGCCGACCATCGGCGGGTGGTCGAAGTAGCTCCAGTCGAGCTTCAGGCCGTACAGCGCGTAGTGCGCGCCGTCGACGGTCAGCTCCATGCGCCCCGCGACCGCCAGGTGCAGCAGCGAGAGGCCCGCGACCAGCAGGCACGTCCAGCGCCAGGGGCGCGCGTCAGCTCGAGCCCGCAAGGGGATCCGCTCTCCTCTTCCCGCCCGCGATCAGCACCCGCAGCGCGGCGATGGCGAGGACCGCGACGCCGACGCGCACCAGCCACGTCGCCGTCGGCCGCACCTCGGGGCGCGGGTGCGCGAGCGGGTCGCCAGCGTGCCGGAACACCGGATTCGTGTACAGCACCGACTCGCCGAGGCACGCCTCCGCGCGGACGTACGTGTCCTCCGCCCGCGGGCGGTAGGAGGCCGTGCGCGTGCCCGTGGCCGTGGCCAGGACGGCGCCGCCCTGGCCGACGAAGCAGATCTCGTCCGCGGGCCGGTCCAGGGCGATCGCGAGGGCCCCGTCGTCGTCCAGCCCGCACGACTCGAGCCGCAGGCTCCCGCGCTTGCGGCGGTCGCGCACGGCCGCGAACCGGCCCGCGCGCAGGGCCGCGACCACCGCGTCGCGCGTGCGCTCCGCGGCGCCGATCCAGAGCCAGCCGATCCCGCTGTGGCTGTCGCGCTCGAGCACGTGGTGGCCGTCGTCGCTGGCGAAGCCCCACACGGGGCGCCCCGCCGACAGGGCCGCGTCCCACGGGCCGGTGTCGTGCACGTACTTGCTCGAGATCTCGAGGCCCTGGTAGCCGACCAGGCGCTCGAGGTCCGCCTCCGAGTACGACCCGCGCATGGCCGGGTGGTTCAGGACGACCACGGGGGCGGTCTCCGCCAGCGCGTCGATCAGGCGCTGCTTGTGGCGGCGCATGGTGACCAGCGGGAACTCGAGCCAGCAGACGCGCTCGGCGCCGACGACCGTCTGGTGCACCTTGCCCAGGCCGAACCCGTGCTCGTACGCCGTCACGTGCACGCCCGTGCGCACCAGCGACGGCCCGATCGTCATGTAGTTCGAGAGGCCCGGCACGTCGTAGCCGAGCTCCTCGTAGTGGGCCACGACCTCGGCCGCCTCCCCGCCGCCGTCCGAGACGCCGCCCCAGGCGCCCGAGTGCGTGTGGAAGTTCGCGCGCAGCCAGGGTCCGTCGAAGCCCGCGTACGGGTCGTGCCAGCGCTCGCCCGCGAACGGCCGCGGGGGCGGGTAGCGGTACACCGGCGGCCAGGCGGCCTCGAGCGCGAGGGCGGCGACGAGCGCGACGCCCAGGACGCGCAGCGCGACGCCGGCCGCGCGGCGG
>JAUIDW010000148.1 GCA_030428395.1 bacterium
ACGCCGGGCGTCTCCCAGGGGAGCCGGCCCGCGCCGCCGCGGGCGCGGGGCCGCCGCGCTCCCGTCGGGGAACAGGGCGGTGAAGCCGCGGTCGAGCGCGTCGAAGTCCTCGACCCAGCACCACGCGTCGAGGAACGCGCCGTCGTGGGGCAGCACGTGCAGCACGCCCTCGGTGTCGCCGCGCAGGGCGACCAGCCCGGGCAGGGCGTCGGCGCGGTCGAGCTCGTGGACCCGCGCCGCGCAGTCCTGAAGGACCGGCCGCCAGTCGACCGGCGCCGGCGCGGCGCGGAAGACCGCGCGGTTCACCTCGCGCCGGTGGGCCCGCAGCCAGACCTCCGGGTCGGCGTAGCTCGCCCGGGGCGTGGTGGTGACCACCGCCGCGCCCTTCGACACGAACACCGACACCAGCAGCCCCTCGTCCAGGGCCTGCTCGACGCGGGCGAGCACGCTCGCGGCCACGCCGTCGCGGGCCGCGGAGTCGGCCGCGCCGACCGCGGGCCGCGAGCCGGCCTCGTCCAGGTTTCGCAGGCGGGGGACGCCGACCAGCAACAGGGCCGCGGCGGCCGCGGCGGCGAGCAGACCGTGGGTGAGCGTGGCGCGCATGGGGCCTCCCGGGGTTCCGGCCGAAGGGGAGTCGACCCGTCCGGCTCCCGCGCTGTAGGGCGCCGGCCGCGGCCGGACCGGAGGGACCCGCCGCCGGGACCGCCGGCCGGCGCGGGACCCGAGGTCCGCCGCGCCGCGGGATGAGCCGGGCGCCGGACCGGGTTACCCTGGTCCCGTCGGACGCTCGGGGGTGGGGCGCAGCGGCGCGCCGACTCCCGGGGTCCGCGGCACCGTCATGCCCAGGCAGCCCCTCGCGTCCGTCCTGCTCCCGCTGCTCGCGACCGCCTGCGCGACGCGCGGCGCGCCCCCGCCCCGGCCCCCGGCAGGCGACCCGCCGCCGGATCCCGCGCCGGCGGCCGTCGCGGATCCGGCGCCCGCCCAGGAGCCCGCCGAGCCCGGTCCCGCCGCCGCGGCGGAGGGCGTCCCCGTCGAGGGGCGGTCGCTGTCCGCGCCGGGTCCGGCCGCCGAGGCGCTCGACGATCCCGCGCCCGTCGCCGCGGTCGAGGCCGCGGGGCGCCTCGCGGACGACGCGCCGGTGGTCGGCGTGGTCGCCGCGGACGGCGAGGCGCGCGCGTACCCCGAGGCGCTGCTGGCCGTGCACGCCGTCGTGAACGACGCGCTCGGCGGCGAGCCCATCGCGGTCGTCTGGTGCCGCGACGCCGACGCGGCCATCGTGTACGCGCGCGTTCTTCCGGACGAGGACGAGCCCCTGCGGCTCGCGGACTCCGGCCGGCGCTGGAACGGCGTCGCCGTGCTGCGCGACCGCGACACCGGCTCGCTGTGGCCGCTGCTCGAGGGGCGCGCGATCCGCGGACCGCGGACGGGGGCCGTGCTCGAGCACGTCCCGTCGGCGCGCACGGCCTGGGCGGACTGGTGCCGCGTCCACCCCGACACGCTGGTCGTCCTGCCCGACGCCGAGGCGCCCGCGGCCTCCGCCGAGCCGTCCGGGCGCGACGACGTCGAGCTGCCGCCGGTCGCGGCCGCGCTGCCCGCGGACGCGCGGGTCTGGGGCCTGCGCGTCGGCGACGTCGCCGCGGCCCTGCCCGACGACGCACTGGGCGCCGACGAGATTCGCGCGTTCCCGGTTGGCGGCCGCCCGCTGGTGTTCGTGCGCGACGCGGCCACCGGCAACGTGCTCGTGGCGGAGGCGCGCCACGAGGGCCGCGCCCTGGTGCTCGCGCGCCTGCCCGGTGTCCCGCCCTCGCTGCGCCTCCAGGACGTCGCGAGCGGCGAGACGATCCGCTTCAGCCGGCTGCCGCGCCAGCGCGTCGACCGCGTCCGCTGGCGCGCCTGGGCCCGCTCGTTCCCCGAGACGCGCGTGCTGGGCGCCGTGACGGAGCCCCGCTCCGCGCCGCGCGAGCCCGCGGATCCGCCGGCCGAGGACGCCCCGCCGGGCGGCTGAGCGCGCGTACGCCGAGCTTCCCCGGGGCCGTGCGCCGAGCGGCCCAGGGTCGTGCAGCGCCCGCCGGGGTGCCATGGGGGTGCACCAGGAGGTTCGAACCATGACCAGCAAGACCACCGGTCCGGGTGCGCGCAGGGACCGACCGATCCGTCGCGTCGAGCCCCGCCAGCACGACACCTACCGCGACCCCGCCAAGCCGAAGCAGCCGACCGTGTGCGACGGGTGCGGCGCGTTCTGGCAGGGGGGTCGCTGGACGTGGGGTCCGGCGCCCGCGGGCGACCTCGCGCGCGGCGCGTGTCCCGCGTGCCGGCGGATCCGCGACCGCTACCCGGCGGGCACGATTCGCCTGCACCCGCGCTACGACGAGCACGCGGACGAGATCCGCGGCATGATCGCGAACGTCGAGGAGGTCGAGCGCGCCGAGCACCCGCTCGAGCGCGTGATGGAGGTGCGCGCCACCGGCGACGGGCTCGAGATCACGACGACCGGCCTGCACATCGCGCGCCGCCTGGCCGCACGGCTCGAGCGGCGCTTCCACGAGAAGCCCGACCTGCGCTACCCGCCGGAGCAGAACCGCATCGTGGTCGACTTCCGCGAGTGACGCCTACTCGCCCTCGTCCGCCCCGTCGTCCTCGCTCGACTCGAAGTAGCCCAGCTCGGACAGGCGCTCGGCCACGGCCGCGGCCTGGGCGCGGTTGAAGGACGACGGGCGCGGCGTGCGCTCGCGCAGCCAGCCCTCCAGCACGGCGCGCAGCTCGTCGCGCTTCGCCGCGGCGCGCGCGTCGGGCTCCGCGAGCAGGTTCGTGCGCTCGCCCGGGTCGCGCGCGAGGTGGAAGAGCTGCTCCACGCCGAGGTAGGGCGCCACGACGTACTTCCACGGGCCGTCCCGCACGCTCTTCGGCAGCGGGTCCAGGGGCCACGAGCCCTCGGGGCGCGGCAGGGCGACGGGCTGGGTCGCCTCCGACACGATCGGGCGCAGCGGCGCGGCGCCGCCGGCGAATGCGGGGGCCAGGCTGCGGCCGTCGACGGGCTCCGGCAGGTCGAGCCCCAGCAGCTCCGCCAGCGTCGGCACGACGTCGACGGTCGACACGGGCGTGTCGACGACCGCGCCTCCGGTCGCGCCGGGCAGGCGCACGATCAGCGGCACGCGGATGGTGGTGTCGTACAGCCACAGGCCGTGGTTCCACACGTCGCCGTGCTCCCAGAACGTCTCGCCGTGGTCGCCGGTCAGGACGACGATCGCGTCGTCCAGGATCCCGCGCTCGGCCAGCCCGTCCAGCAGGCGGCCGACGTGGTGGTCCAGGTACGAGACCTCGCCGGCGTACAGCGCCGCCAGGTCGCGGTCGGCGCCGCGCGGCTCGCCCGCCGCGCCCTCGAGCAGCTCGCGCGACAGCCCGAAGCGGAACAGACCGCGCGCGCCCGGCACGTCGTCGGTGCCGAGCACCGCGCGCTGGTGGACCTGCACCGCGCGCTCGACGTCCTCCTGCGACGCGGCCTCCGGCGCGCCGGGCCCGGCGTAGCGCGCGTTCCAGGGCGCGGGCGGGTCGTAGGGGGCGTGCGCGTCGAAGTAGTGGGCGAACAGGAACAGGCGCTCGCTCGCGCCGACGCCGTCGACGAAGGCCAGCGCGGCGTCGGTGACGCGCTCGGCGCGGCGCTGGTTCTGGTCGAAGTGCGCCGCGTCGACGAGCAGGTCGAAGTCCTCGTCGAAGTGCTCGAAGCCCTGGTCGAAGTCGAAGTCCGAGGCCAGCGCGAAGGAGCCCAGCACGGCGCCGCAGCGGAAGCCGCGGGCGGCGAGCAGCTCCGCCAGCGTCGTGTTGCCCGGGTGCACGACGAAGCCGTTGCGCACCACCCCGTGCCGGCGCGGCACGAGCCCCGTCATCATCGACGTGTGCGCGGCGAGCGTCGTCGGCGCGGGCGAGGTCGCGTCGGCGAAGCGCGTCCCCTGCGCCGCCAGCGCGTCGATGCGCGGCGTGGCGACGGTCGGGTTGCCCTGGCAGCCCAGGTGGTCGGCGCGGAACGTGTCCAGCGAGATCAGGACGACGTGGCGGTACGGACCGTCGTACGCCGGCTCTCCGCAGGCGGCCAGCAGCGCCAGGGCGACCGCCGCCGCTCCCGGCGCCCGGCGCGGGATCCCGGCCCGGCGCCCTACGCGGGCTTGACGGCGTGGATCCACAGGCTGCCGGCGTCGTGCACGGCCTTCTTCGTGGCGTAGTCGGGGTAGTGCTCGCTGGGCTCGAAGTCGGCCTCGTCGCCGATGCCGCGGCGGTCGACCACGCGCTCGGTGCCGACGTCGACGAAGCCCGCGCGCTCGAACGCGGCGCGCCACTCGGCCTCGGACAGGCGGTTCATGCTGAGCCCGGTCTTCTCGGGCCAGTCCTCGGTGCCCGTGCGCTCGGCGTAGAAGTCGATGACCACGTCGGCGGCGCCGCCGGGCTTCAGCACGCGGAAGATCTCGGAGAGCGCCTTCTCGAGGTCGACGGCGTAGTACAGCGCCTCCATCGAGAACACGCGGCTGAAGTGCTCGTCGGGCAGGCCGAGGTCCTCGAAGTGGGCGACCTCGTAGCGGGCGCGGATCGTGAAGCTGTGCAGCTCCTCGGCGCGCTGGATCATGGCGGGGGACACGTCCACGCCCACCGCGCCGGTCCCGGCGGCGGCCCTGGCGAGCAGCCGCGTGGCCCAGCCGTTGCCGCAGCCCAGGTCGAGGACCTGCTCGCCGGGGCGCAGGCCGAGGCGGTCGACGACCTGCTCCACGACGTCGCCGTGGCCCTCTTCCATGCCCACGTCGCGTCCCGCGCGGGCCCACTCGTCGAACGTGCTGGCGATCTTCTCGTGGCTCATGTCAACCGGGCAGTATTGCACAGGCGCCCCCGGCGCGACCCCCCGATCCAGCGGTTATCCTGCCCCCGCCTTGGACCGCAGCGAGCCCTCCACGATGCCCCGCACGGCGCCGCCCGCAGCGGATGCCGCGGCCCCCGGCGACTCCGCCGGAGCGGGCGGCGGCGCGCGCGCCGACGGGGGGCTGATCCGACACCGCCGCGGCTGGAAGGCGCGGGTCAACGCGTGGCGCAAGCGCACGCCGCTGAACCCCTACTGGATCGACCGCGTCCACCTGCGCCGGGCCGCGGAGGCGCTGGCCCCGCGCGCGAGCGGCGTCCTGCTCGACGTCGGCGGCGGCGAGCGTCCGTACGGGGACCTGTTCGCGCCGCACGTGGACCGCTACGTCGGCCTCGAGTACCCGCCGATGTGCGACAACCTCGTCCCCGAGATCTGGGACGTGCTGCCGCGCGTGCGCGCCATCGTGGACGTGTGGGGCGACGGCAACCGGCTGCCGATCGCGACGGGCAGCGTCGACACCGTGCTGCTCTCCGAGGTGCTCGAGCACGTCCCCGAGCCCCAGCTCATGCTGGCCGAGGTCGCCCGCGTCCTGCGCCCCGGCGGGCGCGCGCTGGTGACGGTGCCGTTCATGGCGCCGCTGCACCAGCTGCCCTACGACTACTGGCGCTACACCGACGAGGGCCTGCGCGCGATGTTCGAGCGCGCCGGACTCGAGGTCGAGACGATCGACCCGCGCGGCAACTCGGCCGCGGCCGCGGGCTCGCTGGTGACGCAGTACCTGCTGCGCGTCTTCGGCGCGCGCAGCCTGAACTGCGACGGCAGCGTGACCATGAGCCGCTGGCGCGCGCCCCTCGTCCTCCCGCTGGTCGCGCTGGTCCAGGGCGTGTTCGCGTTCGCCGCTCGCTTCACCGACGACCGCTCGCTCTGCATGGGCTGGACCGCGGTCGCCCGCCGGCCGGAGGGGTCGTGAGGCGCGGGGGGATCGCGCTGCTGGCGGCCGCCGCGCTGGCGTCCGGCTGCAACTCGACCGACCCGCTCGTGCTCGAGACGCGGCTCACGCCGGAGGCCGTTCCGGTCTTCTACGGCGGCGGGCGCAAGCACGGCGCGCTCGTGACGATCCCGCCGGACGACTGGGCCGAGCTTGTGGACCTGTTCGAGCCCCCGGCGGGGACGTCCCACGAGGAGCGCGTCGCCATCGCCGCCGCCGTGGCGATGCTCGAGCGCGTCGCCGGCGGCCAGACGCCTGCGGCGGAGGACAAGGCGAAGAACGAGAAGAACCCCGACTGGTACGGGCACCAGGACTGCGTGGACGAGTCGACGAACACGACGCTGTACCTGAAGCTGCTCGAGCAGGAGGGGCTGCTGCACCACCACATCGTGCTCGACCGCCTGCGACGGACCGTGTGGACGGCGCACATGCACTGGACCGCGCAGATCCGCGACGAGACCGACGGGACGCGCTACGTGGTGGACTCGTGGTTCCGCGACAACGGCGAGCCGCCGTACGTGCAGGAGGCCGAGGCCTGGCTGCGCAGCGACCCGCTGCCCGACGTCATCGAGTAGCGGGCCCGCCGGCGCGGCGCTGGAAGATCGCGGCGGGGAAGCGCGCGCCGGTCTCCGGGTGGCGCACGGTCCGCTTCAGCACCAGGTCGAAGAGCAGCGGGTTGGCGCGGTAGACCTCGTTCAGCGCCGCCCGCTCGTCCGCGGTCAGGAACCCGGCGCGCTCGAGCGCGCGCGTGCTGAACAGCACGTTGATGGCCGGCAGCGGCCAGTCCGAACCGTCCACGAGGCGCAGGTGCAGGTCCGTCCGCTCGAGCAGCGTGGCCAGCACGTCGCCGAAGCGGTTGAGCTGCGTCACGGCCGAGATCTCGCCGAAGACGAGGCCGTCGTAGCGCTCGTCCTCCATCAGGCGCAGGAACAGCTCGAAGCTCGGCACCCGCGCGCCCGCCGGGTCGTCCAGGTCGACGTCCTCGCCCAGGCTCGCGCAGTGGGCGACGACCACGCGCACGCCGGCGTCCAGGGCGCGCCGCAGGCGCAGCGGGTTGCCCAGGCGCTGCAGCTCGTCCAGGTCGACCGCCTGCTCCTCGCCGGCGTGCGTCAGGAGCGTCAGGTCCAGCGCGGCCATCGACGAGTAGAACGCGTCGCAGCGCGGGCTCGCCGGGTCGATGCCCATGGCGCTCGGCAGCCACTTCACGACGCGCGCGCCGGCGGCGGCGACGCGCTCGAGCTCGGCGACCGCGCCCGGGGCGTAGGGGTGCACCGACGCCACCGGCTCGAAGCGCTCGGGGTGGCGCGCGGCCACCTCCAGGACGTAGTCGTTCGGGACGTGGAACTCGGTGTGCGCGGGCTCCACCGTGCCGTCCTCGCGGTGGAAGGCGGCGAAGGCCAGCAGCCCGTACCGGCCCGACGCGGGCGAGGCCTCGATCCAGCCCAGCAGGCGCTCGACGTACTGGGCGTCGGCCCGCGCCAGGTCGGTGATGCCGGCGGCGTGCGCGTACACCTCGAAGCGCCCGCGCGACAGCGGGTGCCGCCACGAGCGCATGTCCGGGTGCACGGTGCAGCCCGTGCCGCCGGCGCCGATGCCGACGGCGTGGACGTGGGTGTCGAAGCGCTGCGCGGGGTCGATCCCCTCGAGCGCGGCGGAGACCAGCGCGGCCGCCTCGGGACCCAGCGGCCGCGGCTCGCGGTCCCAGGCGCCGGCGAGGCGCGGCAGCGCCAGGCGGAAGGCGGCGAAGGGCAGCGCCGCGAGCAGCGCGAGGGCGACCAGCCCGCCGAGCAGCAGGCGCCGGCCGCGGCGGGGGTTCCGGGGGCCCGTCACGAGCGCAGCGCGGCGCGCACCCGGCGCCGCAGGGCGGGCAGGACCTCGGCCTCGAACCACGGGTTGCGGCGCAGCCAGAGGTTGTTGCGGGGGCTGGGGTGGGGCAGCGGCATCGTGCGCGGTCCGTGGTCGCGCCAGGCGCGCACGGTGTCGGTCACCGAGCGCGCGGCGTCGTCGCCCAGGTAGCGTACCTGCGCGTAGCGGCTGAGCAGCAGGGTGAGCCGCACGCGCGGCAGGCGCTCGAGCACGGCCGCGTGCCACTCCGGCGCGCACTCCGGCCTCGGCGGCAGGTCGCCCGACGGGCCCTTCCCGGGGTAGCAGAAGCCCATCGGGACCAGCGCGAACCGGCGCGGGTCGTAGAACGCCTCGCGGTCCACGCCGAGCCACTCGCGCAGCCGGTCGCCGCTGGGGTCGTCCCACGGCACGCCGCTGGCGTGCACGCGCGCGCCCGGCGCCTGGCCGATCACCAGCACGCGCGCGTCGCGGTGCGCAGCGAGCACCGGGCGCGGTCCCGCGGGCAGGTGCTCGGCGCAGATCTCGCACGCGCGGATCTCCTCCAGCAGGGCGGCCAGGCTGCGGGCGCGGGGCATGGCGAGCGAGCGTCGGGCCCCGTCGCGTCCTGCGCAAGGGCCCGGGTCCGGTTCGTCGCGCGGCTGGGTCCGGCCTTACCCCGCGGCCGTCGCCGCGGGCGCGAGGCGGTCCAGGAGCTCGTCGAGGGGCTCGAACACCTGCTCCCAGTCGTAGTGCTGCTCGACGAAGGCGCGGCCGCGGCGGCCCAGCTCGGCGGCGCGGTCGGGGTGCTCGAGCAGGTCGAGGATCGCCGCGGCCTGCTCCTCGGCGGAATCGGCCAGGACGAAGTCGCGCCCCGGCTCGCCGTCGGTGCCCTGGGTGGCCGAGACCGTGCCGACGACGGGCAGGCCCATGGCCATGGCCTCCAGCACCTTGTTCTGGATGCCGCGCGCGATGCGCAGCGGCGCGACGGACACCGCGGCGCGCGCGAGGTGCTCGCGCGTGTCCTCGACGAAGCCGGTGACGGTGACGCCCGCGGCGTCGCCGAGGCGCAGCACCTCGGGCGTCGGGCGGCCGCCGACGATCGTGAAGCGCGCGTCGGGCCGGCGCGCGCGCACGCGGGGCAGGACCTCGCGCACGAAGAACTCGCAGCCGTCGACGTTCGGGTAGTAGTCCATCATCCCGACGAACACGAGGTGGTCGGGCTCGGCCTCGCCGGGGCGCGGTCGGTAGAAGTCGAGGTCGACGCCGTTGCGCAGCACCATCGAGCGGGCGCCGGGGATCGCCTGCTGGAAGATGCGCTGCTCGAGGGGCGTGCAGAAGACGTTCTCGTCGAAGGCGTGGGCGACGCGGCGCTCGAACTCGAGCAGGGTGCGGTGCTCGCGCGCGTACACCCAGCGCATGGGGAGCCCCGTGCGCTCGGCGTACTGGCGCCACTTGTCCGAGTCCAGCTCGGCGAAGTGCATGACCCGCCGCAGGCCGTCGTGGGGCAGCAGGAAGGCGCCCATGGAGGACGAGTACGCGTACGCCAGGTCGACGTCCGGCGCGGTGCGGTCGACCTCGGCCTGCAGCTCCCGCGAGCCGTAGAAGCCGAGCGTCAGCGGCTTGCGCGTCGCCAGCAGCGGCAGCGACGCCAGCTTGGCCCGCCGCGCGTCGAGGCGGACCGGCGTCGTCGGGACCCCCAGGCGCCCCAGCTCCTCCGCGGCCGCGACGTCGGCGTCGTCGTGCGCGAAGGCCACGCAGCGCACCTCGTGGCGGCGCTTCATCCGCTCGACCAGCCGCCACGTGGTGATCTTGTCCCCCCGGTTCGGCGGGTACGGCACGCGCTGGGACAGGAAGAGGATCTTCACCGGGGGCGCCGCGGCGGGCAGCGCCCCGGTGCAGGCCGTTTCGTAGCAAGCCGCCTGGTGACTTTCCCGGAACCGGCGCAAATTCGAGTGGGCCCCGCGCCGCTGGGAAGAAGGCGCTCGACCCACCGTCCATCCCGCCGAGATGCCTCGCGCCGCCGCCCCCGCGATCGGTCCGATCCTGCTGCTCCTGGGCTGCGGCCCGGGCGTGCCCGCCGCGGACCCGCCGGAGGAGCTGCCGCTGGAGAGTCTCCTCCAGCCGCCCCCGTCCCACGCCAACTCCGGGGGCTTCGCTGCCCGGCTCGACGAGCTGCGGCGCGAGATCGCCGCGCTGGGGCCCGGCCACGCGTGGGCGGGGGAGTACTACACGGGCGACGGCCTCGGCGTGAACGTCACGCTGCTCGTCGCCCCGTCGGGGTACGCCTACGAGTGGCGCGGGTGCCTGGGCGTCTACGCGGAGCGGTCGGGGACCCTCGCGGTGCGCGACGAGGTGCTCGAGCTCGACGGGCTGCCCGGAGCCGACCGGGCCCCGCCGGGGCTCGCCTCGCAGCTCCGGGTGGTCCGGTGGGCGCCGCGGACGTACCTGCTGACCCCCGAGCAGTTCGACCTGCTCGAGGCGGACGACCTCGAACCCCGGCCCGTCCCGTGGGGCTGCTTCCTCCAGCGACGGGGTGACGAGGCCCGGCGCGCCGCGGGCGAGCCGGACCTGCCCCGCTGAGCGCGCGCCTGGCGCGTCAGGGCGCGACCGTGAAGCGCAGCCCGTCGGTCAGCGAGTCGCCGAAGCCCGCCGGGTCGGACGGGTCGCGCAGGCGCCACTGCGTGAAGACGGTCGCGCCGGCGGTCAGCAGCGGGTCGTTGCCCGACTGGATGGCGGTGTTGAAGTCGCGCTTCACGACGCCCGTGCACGGCGGCGCGCCGGTCGCGCTCGGCGTCTTCGGCGGCAGCAGGCGCGTGATCGGCGCCTTCACGCAGAGCTTGCCGCCGTGGAAGTCGAGGTTCGACTTCTTGAAGGAGTAGATCACGAAGCCGATCTCGCCCGGCAGCACGTCGTTCGCCTGCAGGCGGAACGCGGAGGTGCTCGTCGCGCTGGGCGCACCCACGAACGACACGAACGGGACGCAGCCGAGCGAGCTCGTCTTGCCCGTGCAGTACGCCGCGGGCGGCTCGGGCCCGGTGCAGCCCCACTTCGCGAGGTAGCTGTCCCCGGTGTCGGGGGCCGCGCCGAAGGAGCCGCCGACGTACAGCGCGGGGCCGCCGCCGTCGTCGAGGGCCGCGAAGTCCAGGACGAAGCCGGGGCTGGCGTGGGCGCCGACCGCGCCGCTGCCGAGCGGCGTCCAGGTCGAGCCGTCCCACCGCGCGACGCCGTTGGCGGCCACCCCGCCGGCGGCCTGCAGGTCGCCGCCGACGTGGAGCGCCGCGCCCGTGCCGTCGTCGAACACGGCGAAGGCCCGGACGGCGGTGGCCGTGACGCCGCCGCCGACCGCGGCCCAGCTCGAGCCGTCCCAGCGCGCGACGCGGGGCGAGGAGACCCCGCCGGCGGTGCCGAAGTAGCCCCCGGCGTACAGGGCGGTCCCGCCGCCGTCGTCGAAGGTCCCGAGCGACAGCACCCAGCTGTCCGCGCCGGTGCCGAGGGCGCTCCAGCTGGTGCCGTCCCACTTCGCGACGTTGTTCGCGGGACCGGAGAAGTTGCCGACGGACGGGAAGTTGCCCCCCACGTACAGCGCCTCGCCCGAGCCGTCGTCGAACGCCTCGAGCGCGTACACCGGGCCGTCCGTCCCGTCGACCCCGGCGAACGTGCCCACGAAGCTCCAGCCGGCGCCGTCCCACTTCGCGAGGTGGTTGTAGGCGAGCCCGCCGACGGCCGTGAAGTGCCCCCCGACGTGCAGCGCGGCACCGCCCCCGTCGTCGTACACGACCATGCTGGTCACGACGTTGTTCGGGGACCCGGCGAGCGGGGCCCAGCTCGTGCCGTCCCACCTCGCGAGGTTGTCCGCGCTCACGCCGTCGATGCTCGTGAACGAGCCGCCGACGTACAGGGCCTCTCCGGTGCCGTCGTCGTACGTGGCGAGCGCCTCGATCTGCCCGCCCGCGCTGACCTCGCCGAGCGGCGTCCAGGTCGAGCCGTCCCAGCGGACGACCCCGTGCGTCACGCCGACGCCCGGGGTCCAGGTGCCGCGGCCCACGTACAGATCGTCTCCGCCGCCGTCGTCGAACACGGCCAGCGCCGAGACGCCGAACGGGATGCCGTCGCCGACCTCGGCCCAGGTCGAGCCGTCCCAGGTCGCGACGAAGCTCGGCCGCACGCCGCCGGCGAACAGGAAGTCGCCCCCGGCGACGAGCCGGTCGCCCGTGCCGTCGTCGAACGTGCTCAGCGTCCGGACGCGGTGGCTCGTGCCGACGTCGAGGGGCGCCCAGGCCAGGCCGTCCCACCGCGCCGCGTGGCTGGCGGCCACGCCGCCCGCGCTCGCGAAGTCGCCGCCGGCGAACAGGGCGAGGCCGCCGCCGTCGTCGTACGCCGTCAGGGTCCGCACGAGGGCGTCCGCGCCGCTGCCGAGGGGCGCCCAGTTCGACCCGTCCCACCGCGCGACGCGGCTGGCGGCCAGCCCGCCCGCCGTGGTGAAGGCACCGGCCGCGTAGAGGGCCGCCCCGCTGCCGTCGTCGAACGCCGTCAGGGCCCACACGTTGTCGTCCGTGCCGCCGCCGAGCGGCGTCCAGGCGGAGCCGTCCCACCTCGCGAGGTGGCTCGCCGCGCCGCCTCCCGCGGCCGTGAAATTGCCGGCCGCGTACAGGGCCTGCCCGGTGCCGTCGTCGAACACCGCCAGCGCGCGCACCGTGTCGTCGGTGCCGCTGCCGAGCGCCGTCCAGGTCGAGCCGTCCCACCGCGCGACGCGGTTCGCCGCGACTCCTCCGGCGTTCGTGAAGTTGCCCGCGGCGTAGAGGGCCGCTCCGCTGCCGTCGTCGAACACGCACAGCGCGCGGACGATGCCGTCCATGCCGCTGCCGAGCGGGGACCAGGCCGCGCCGTCCCAGCGGGCGATCCGGCTGGCGGGCGCGCCGCCCGCGCTCGTGAACACGCCGCCGACGTAGA
>JAUIDW010000149.1 GCA_030428395.1 bacterium
TCAACAGCAACCTGATCCGCATGCGCGAGCTGGCGATCCAGGCCGCCAACGGCACGCTGAACTCGGCCGACCGCGCCACGCTGGACATCGAGTTCCAGGCCCTGGCGAGCGAGATCGACCGCGTGGCGGCCCAGACGACCTTCAACGACGTCCACATCCTCGACGGCTCGACCACGACCGCGTCGATCCAGGTCGGCATCGAGTCCGGCGAGACGATCACCATCGGCCTGTCGAACGTCGACACGACCTCCCTCGGCCTCAACGGCGCCACCTTCGACGTCACGACCACGGCGAACGCCAGCGCGGCGCTGACGAGCATCGACGCCGCCATCGACACGGTGTCGAACACGCGCGGCGGCCTGGGCGCGACCCAGAACCGGCTGAACTCGACGATCCAGTCGATCTCGATCGCCCGGGAGAACATCTCGGCCGCCGAGAGCCGCATCCGCGACGTCGACGTGGCCCTCGAGACGGCCGACCTGACGCGGAACACGATCCTGCAGCAGGCCGCCGTGTCGGTCCTCGGCCAGGCCAACGTCCAGCCGCAGCTGGCGCTCTCGCTGCTCGGCTAGGGCCGCCCGCCCGAGCCCTCCGGTGTCGGTCCCCGCGGGGAGGTCGTCGAGAGACGGCCTCCCCGCTCCTCGTTCGAGCCGCGGGACCCGCCCCCAGGCCCCGGGGAGCGGGTTTCCACATGCGCCCGGCGAGCCTCAAGCGCTTGCGGAGCAACGGTTTGAGGGGGGTCCGGGGGGTGCGTCACGGTTCTGCACGGGACCTGTTCATTTCCGGGAAACCAGGGACCGATACGGGGCCAGACGCAAGTCCCCCCTCAAGTCCCCGAGACCGAATCCCCGGGGCGGAGAGGGGTGCTCTTTCGCCTTCCTCCCGAATCCCGGTCGCCTCGTCGGAGGCCGGGTGCACGGAGGGAACTCGTACCGAAGGCGCATGCGGTTCCATCCGTCCAAGGGCGGTCCGCTGGCGCGCAGACTCGCCGATGATCGGCGGTTCGGCTGCGCCCGGTGTGTCCACCGTGGATCGGGCGACCGATTCCCGAACCGGTTTCTCGGCCTGCGGCGCTCCATGTCGCGTCCCCCTCACGACACCTGCGAGGCGGACGCACGGGCGCAGCTGTCCACGCCCCGCCGGGTCCCCATGCGCAAGGAACCCCAAGTCCAAGGAACGCAACTCTCATGGGACTCCGAGTCAACACCAACGTCGCCGCGCTCACGTCGCAGCGCAACCTCGCGTCGGTCACCGGCCGGCTGCAGGGCAACTACGCCCGCCTCTCCTCCGGCCTGCGCATCGCGCAGGCGGCCGACGACGCCGCCGGCCTCGGCATCTCCGAGCGCATGCGGGCGGACATCCGCTCGTACGCTCAGGCCGGCCGCAACGCCCAGGACGGCGTCAGCCTCGTGCAGACGGCCGAGGGCGCCCTCAACGAGGTCAACAGCAACCTGATCCGCATGCGTGAGCTGGCCGTGCAGGCCGCCAACGGCACGCTGAACTCGGCCGACCGCGCCACGCTGGACATCGAGTTCCAGGCCCTGGCGAGCGAGATCGACCGCGTCGCGACCCAGACGACCTTCAACGGCGTCAACATCCTCGACGGCTCGACCACGACCGCGTCGATCCAGGTCGGCATCGAGTCCGGCGAGACGATCGCGATCGGCCTCTCGAACGTCGACTCCACGGGCCTCGGCCTGAACGGCGGCACCTTCGACGTCACCACGACGGCGAACGCCAGCGCCGCGCTCGCGAGCATCGACGCGGCCATCGACACCGTGTCGAACACGCGCGGTGGCCTGGGCGCGACCCAGAACCGGCTGAACTCGACGATCCAGTCGATCTCGGTCGCGCGCGAGAACATCTCCGCCGCCGAGAGCCGCATCCGCGACGTGGACGTGGCCCTCGAGACGGCCGACCTGACGCGGAACACGATCCTGCAGCAGGCCGCCGTGTCGATCCTCGGCCAGGCCAACGTGCAGCCGCAGCTCGCGCTGAACCTGCTCTAGGTCCAGCCGCGACGAGCACAGGGGCGGGGCGCCTTCCGGGGCGCCTCGCCCCGTTCCTTTTCGCGGTCCGCGACCCCGCGGCGGGGGGTGGAAGAGATTTCCACCCGGCGCCGCGCGCGGCCCGCTAACGCGCCGACCGGGGCGCGCCGATAACCAGAGCACCCGAGGATCCCACCATGACCGGCGGCATCAGCTTCAGCGGACTGGCCAGCGGGCTGGACTCCGGCGCCATCATCGAGGCGCTGATCCAGGCCGAGCGCGTCCCCATCAACCAGCTCGAGAGCCGCCGCGCGGACGAGCAGACCCGGATCGACCTGATCGGCACCTTCCGGGGGCTGGTCGGCAACCTGCGCAGCGCGGCGGAGTCGCTGAGCACGGCCGGCGGCTTCCTCAGCTTCGCCGCCGAGACGAACCTGCCCGGCTGGGTGGACGTCAGCGCGGACGAGACCGCCATCGCGGGCAACCACACCTTCGAGCCGCAGGTGCTGGCCACCGCGGACCGCTGGGTGTTCGACTCCGTGACGGCCCCGGACGCCGACCTCGGCACCGTGGACGGTCAGTCCGTGTCCTTCGACTACGACGGGACGACCTACTCGTTCGCCTTCGACGCGGCGGACTCGTCCCTGGACGAGATCGCCGCCGCCATCAACGCCGGCACGGGCGGCGACGTCACGGCCACGGTCGTCAACTCGGGCACGGCGGCGACGCCCAGCTACGAGCTCGTGCTGTCGGGGAGCCAGAGCGGCGAGCCGTACCGCATCACGAACATCGCCTCGACCGTCACGGGGCTGACGATCGACGGGACGCCGCCCGACGCCGGCGGCGTGGCGCAGAGCGCCAACAACCTGACCGTCGCCGGCAACGCCTTCGCGATCGTGGACGGCATCCTGGTCGAGCGCACGTCGAACGACTTCAGCGACGTGATCCCGGGGGTCTCGTTCACCATGCTGGACGCCGACCCCGCGGGCGGCTCGCCGGTGGTGAACGTCAGCGTCGCGCCGGACCGCGAGGCGATCCGCAGCGGCGTCCAGGAGTTCGTGGACTCCTACAACGCCGTCATCGGGTTCATCAACGGCCAGAACCAGGTCGACGAGGACGGCCAGACCGACAGCGTGCTGTTCGGCGACAGCCTGCTGAGCAGCGTCGGCCGCACGATCCGCGGAGCGCTGTTCAGCACGGGCCTGCCGAGCGGGACGTCCGCCGACACGGGCTTCGAGACCCTGAACCTGGTCGGCGTCGAGCTGCAGTCCGACGGGACCCTCCAGATCGACGACGCCGTCCTGAACGCGAAGCTGGACCAGGACGTCAACGCGGTCGCCGACCTGTTCGCCGACGTCGACGGCTTCGACAACGGCGGCGTGCCCGTGGGGGACCCGCTGCAGTTCGTCGACACCACCGCGGACACGGGGCTCGCCGACGACCTGATGCGGGCGCTCGACCTGGTCCTGAAGGACCAGCCGGGGCCCAGCACGACCCGGTTCACCAGCCCGTTCAACGCGCGCACCGAGGCGCTGAACGAGAGCATCCGGCGCATCAACGACCGCATCGAGATCGAGGAGGACCGCATCGCCTCCTACGAGCAGTTCCTCATCAACCGCTTCACCGCGCTCGAGACCCTGATGGGTCAGCTCAACGCCCAGCAGGCGTACCTGAACACCCAGCTCGGCTGACCCCGCCGCCGGCACGCCCATGAACCCCGACTCCGCCACCGCCCGCTACCGCGAGGACGCGATCGCCAACGCGCCTCCGATCAAGATCGTGCGCATGCTCTACCAGGGCGCCCTGCGGTTCCTCGACCGGGCGCTGGAGTGCGACTCCGACGACCTCACCTCGGACTTCCTGCCGATGGTCCAGCGCGCGGACGCGATCGTGGCCGAGCTGCGCTGCAGCCTGCGCGAGGACGCGGCGCCCGAGTTGACCGAGAACCTGAAGCAGCTCTACCTGTACGTCGAGACGGAGCTCGCGCGCGCCCTCGGCGACCGCGACCCCGAGCACCTGGTGCACGCGCGCCAGGTCCTGGCGACGCTGGCCCAGGCCTGGGCCGAGGCGAACCCGGAGGCCGCGTGAGCCGCGACGCCGAGCTGCCCCGGGCCGTGGCGCGCTTCGAGGCGTCGCTGGCCGCGCTGCTCGACGCGCTGCAGGCGGACGCGGGCTCGCCCGCGCCGCTGGCCCAGGCGCACGCGGAGTGCCGGGCCTCGTTCGAGTCCTGCCGCCTGGCGCTGGAGGCCGCCGGCGAGGACGCCGCGCTCGAGCCGGAGGTGTCCGCCGGCCTGCGGCGCGCCCGCCGGCTGCAGTCGGTCGCGGTCGGGCTGATCGAGACCGAGCGCACCGCGCTGGCCCGCCGGCTGGGCCGCACGCGCTCCGCGCGCGGGTTCCTCGACGCGCAGCGCGCCGGGCGGGGCCCGGTGGGCGAGTCCTGCGACGTCGCCGGCTGAGCCCGGCTCAGCGCTCGGGGCGCCGCAGCGCGCCGTGGCCGGAGGTCGTCCCCGCCGACCCGCGGGGCTCCGCGGCTCGCAGGCGGTCGCGGACCGCGGCGGCCAGGTCGGTGGGGGAGCAGGGCCGCGGGACGAGGGCCGCGTCGAGCTCGACCGAGGCCCGCACGATCGCCGGCAGCTCGGCCGCGACGAGCACGGCCGGCGCCGTGTCGCCCGCCGCGCGCAGGCGCCGCAGGGGCTCGAGCGCGCGCTCGACCTCGTCGTCGGTGGCGAGCTCGAGCACGTAGGCGTCGGCGAACACGGCGTCCTCGGAGAGCAGGTCGAGGAAGCGCGAGCGCCCGTGCACCTCGAGGGCCTCGAAGCCGTGCCGGGCGAGCGCGCGCCGCGCGCGGTCCCCGAAGGCCTCGTCGGCGGCCAGCACGACGACGATCTCGCCCCGCCCGCGCGGCACGTCGTCCGCGGCCCCCAGGGAGCGGTCCAGCAGCGGCAGGACCACGGAGAACGTCGAGCCGCGGCCCGGCGCAGAGCGCACCGTGACGTCGCCGCCGTGGTCCTTGGCGATGCTGCGCACCACGGCGAGCCCCAGGCCCGTGCCGCCGCCCTTGGTCGTGAAGAACGGGTCGAACACGCGCCGGCGGGTCGCCTCGGACATGCCGTCGCCGTCGTCGGCGACCTCGAGCACGCACGTGCGGTGCGGGTCGGTGCCGCGGAGGCCGAGCGAGATGCGCAGCGCGCCGCCGCGCTCGCGCATGGCGTCGCCGGCGTTGAGGCACAGGTTCACGAGCACCTGGCGCAGCTGCGCGGCGTCGCCCAGCACGGGCACGGGCTCGCCGGGCTCGCGCAGGGAGACGCGGACGCCCCGCGGGGCCGTCCGCTCGACCAGCGGCAGGGCCGCGCGCAGGACCTCCGCCAGGTCGACGCGCTCCCAGGCCGTGGGCTCGCGGCGCGCCAGCGTCATCAGCGAGGTCGTCAGCTCGGACGCGTGCCCCGCGGCGGACTCGAGCGCCTCGAGGGACTCCTGCGCCCGCGGCTCGCCGGCGTTCAGGCGCCGCAGGATCTCGGTGTGCCCCGAGAGGACCGTCAGCATGTTGTTCACGTCGTGGGCGACGCCCGCCGACAGGTCGGCCACGACCTCGGCGCGCTGGGCGGCCTGCAGCGCGCGCTCGAGCTCCAGGCGGCCGGACTCGGAGAGCTCGCGGGCGGTCATCTCCTCCACCAGCGCCGCGTGCCGGTCGCGCAGGCCGACGACGAACGCCGCCAGCAGCATCGACGGCACGCCGACCGCGGCCAGGAAGAGCTGGACCGAGTGCACGACCAGCACGGGCGAGGCCTCCGCGTCCCCCCAGGGCCCGCGCTCGACGTGCGCCTCGGCGACCAGCAGGGCGCCCACCGCGACCAGGGTCCACGCGACGGCGCGCCAGTCGAAGCGCAGCGCGGCCCAGAGCAGGAACGGGACCGCGACGTGCTGCAGGTGGATCACGCTGCCGGTCCACGTGGTCACGAGGCGACCGGTGAGGACGGCGGCCAGGGCCAGGAGCGCGACGAACCAGACGGCCTCGCGGCCGGGCTTCGCCCGCGGCCAGAGCGGCGTCATGCCCTTCAGGAACCCGTGGACCGCGGGCACGAGGATCAGGATCCCGAGGGCGTCGCCGAGCCACCACTGCATCCAGGCCGCGCCGAAGGCCTGGTCGGTCAGGTGCGCGACGCCCGCGGCGCCGGCGAGCGCGCTGAGGAGCGGCACGGCGAAGCTGGCGGTGGCGGCGAACCCGGCGTAGCTCCACACGCGCGAGCAGTCCAGCGGGAGCAGCCCGGTCCGGGCCAGCACCCAGGCGGCGGCGAGCGTCTCGGCCGCGTTCACGCCGGCGAAGTACAGCGCCCACGCCGACGGCTTGCCCGAGCCGTGCACGTAGAGCGTCATCACCGTGTCCAGCACGACGAACCACGCGAGGTGCAGGCTCCACAGGCGGCGCGGCTCGATCGCCAGGATGGCCAGCGCCACGCCCGCGGGCGGCCAGAAGGTCGTCAGGGCCTCGTCGGGGAACCGCAGCGCGTAGCCGAGCGCGTGCGCCAGCACCTGCAGCAGCACGTACGCGGGCAGCCGCGCGGACAGCGGCCAGGCCGCGATCCCGCGCCGCGGCGGCGCGCCCTCCCTGCCGGTCCCCGTCTCCACCGCTCCCCAGGTTGCCCCAGGAGCGCCACCCCCGCCACGGGGGGCTTCGCGTCAGCGCAGGCGCCGGCCGTGGGGGGCGCCGCGGGATGGGCGGAGCCCGGGGGCGAGCGCCTCCCGCCCGCGGAGCGGGTCGTCCTCGCGGACGAGTCGCAGACCAGAACGGTTCTCCCTCGGGGTCCCCGTGACCGCTCCACCGGTCGGTCGGCCGCACCAGGCCTCGAGGAAGGTGCGGTCGGGTGCCGGCGCGGAGTCCCCCGGATCGGCCTTCGCGAGCGGCCGGGCCGGGCGGACCCGCAGGGAGCGGCTGGACAGTCGGCTGCGACGGGTCATGGCCTCGCCCCCGGGATCCCTCCCGGAGTGCATGGCCCTCTCGTCGGCGGGAACCGCGCGCGGCTTGAGTGACGAGATCCGCGACACCCCGGCAGCGGGAACCGTCGCGGGATTCGACACCCGCGGCCGCCGGCCGGCCCGCGAACGGCCTCCCGTGGCCCGGAACGGGGAAATCGCCGTCCCGCGGATGGTACGCGCCTTGCGCCGGACGCAGGCGGGATCGGTTTTCGACCGAATCGAGGATCCATGTCCACCGCACTCCTCCTCGCCGCGCAGGAGCTCCCGCCCGCGCAGCGGGTGCTGGCCTCCGGGCCCGACCTGACCCGCTACCTGCTCGTCTGCGGCGGCCTCATCGCGCTGGTGCTGGTCTGCGGCTGGGCCGCGCGCCGGTTCGTCGGCGGCTCGCTGCGCACGCGCGCGAGCCAGCGTTCGCTGCAGGTCGTGGACGTCCTGCCGCTGGGCGCGAAGCACCGCGTCGGCGTCCTGCGCTGCGGCGAGCGCTCGTTCCTCCTCGGCTTCGGCGAGGGCGGCGTGCGCCTGCTGACCGAGCTCGAGGCGACCGAGCCGGCGGCCGAGCGCTTCAGCGCCGAGCAGCGCCGCATCTTCGCCGCCGCCCTGCAGCGCGCCTCCGGGCGGAGCGCCGCGCCCGAGCCGCCGGCGGCGCGACCGCAGCCGCGCGAGGCGGCGCCCGCGCCCGCGGCGCGCGTCGATGCGGGGGTGCTGGCGTGAAGGTGCTGCTGCTCACGCTCGCGCTGGCGCTCGCGAGCCTCGCGCCCGTCGCCGGCGCCGCCCAGGACGCGGGCGCGGCCGCCGCGCGCGACTTCGCCGAGCTGGTGGACCAGGTCGAGCTGGCGCCCGGCGCCGCCGAGGCGGAGGCGTCGCCCGACGGCGAGTCCGAGGGGCGCCTGTCGACGGCCGTCGAGATCGCCGTCCTGCTGACGGCCCTGTCGCTCCTGCCCGCGATCCTGATCACGATCACGAGCTTCACGCGCATCGTCATCGTGCTGTCGTTCGTGCGGCGGGCGCTGTCGATCAACGAGCTGCCGCCGAACCCCGTGCTGATCGGGCTGGCGCTGTTCCTGACGGCCTTCGTGATGGCGCCGGTCGCCGAGCGCGTCCACGCCGGCGCGTGGGAGCCCTACCGCGCCGGCGAGCTGGACGTCGAGCAGGCGACCGAGGTCGCCTGGGGCGAGCTGCGCGGTTTCCTGCTGGCGAACACCCGCGAGAGCGAGCTGGCGCTCTTCCACGAGATCGCCGCGGCCGAGAAGGGCGAGGCCGACGGGGCGGCGCCGCAGGAGGCCGCCGAGCCGCCCCTGCGCGTCGTGGTGCCGGCCTTCGTGCTGAGCGAGCTGAAGACCGCGTTCCAGATGGGCTTCCTGCTGTTCCTGCCGTTCCTCGTCATCGACATGGTCATCTCGAGCGTCCTGCTCTCGATGGGCATGTTCATGCTGCCGCCCGTGATGATCTCGACGCCGTTCAAGGTGCTGCTCTTCGTCCTCGTGGACGGCTGGCACCTGCTCTGCGAGTCGCTCGTGACCTCCTTCGTGACCTGACATGAACCAACTCGACCTGCAGATCATCGAGCTGGCCCGCGACCTGCTCGCCACCGTCATCCTGATCGCCGCGCCGATCCTGGTCGTCGGCCTGATCGTCGGCGTCGCGGTCAGCCTGTTCCAGGCGCTGACGTCGGTGCAGGAGCAGACCCTGAGCCTGATCCCCAAGATGGGGGCGGTGATGCTCGTGACGCTGCTGCTGATGGCCCCGGCGATGCAGCTCCTCATGGACTACACCCGCGAGGTGTTCGGACAGCTCGTCGCCTTCGGCCTGAGCTGAGCACCGTGTTCGCCCTCGGGACCATCGAGGCCCTCGGCCTGTACGCCGCGCGGACGAGCGCGCTGGTGCTCGCGTCGCCCGTCCTGGGCGAGGGCATCGGCTTTGCCGGCGTGAAGGTCGCGCTGATCGCCATCCTGTCGCTGCTGCTGTTCGCCGGCACCGGCGAGCCGCTGGCCGAGCCGGTCGCCCCGTTCGCGTTCGGCGCCATGGCGGCGCGCGAGGTGCTGATCGGCCTGGCGATGGCCATGGCGCTGCAGGCGGCGCTGCTCGCCGTGCGCGTCGCCGGCGGGCTGGTGGGGCACGAGATGGCCTTCTCGATGGCGACCCTCACCGACCCGGTCACGGGGGTGACCGTCCCGACCGTGACGCGCGTCTACGAGACCATGTTCCTGCTGGGGCTGCTGGCCGTGGACGGGCACCACCTGCTGCTGCGCTCGCTGTCCAGCTCGTTCGCGCACGCGCCGGTGGGCGGGATGCGCGTCGAGAAGCCGCTGCTCGAGCTCGTCCAGGAGCAGGTCGTCGCCATGCTCGCCGCCGGCATCGCCTTCGTGGCGCCGATCCTGGTGCTGCTGATGCTCGTGTCGGTCACGATCGGGCTGCTCGCCCGCGCCGTGCCGCAGCTGAACATCCTCGAGATGAGCTTCACGCTGCGGATCGGCCTGGGGCTCTTCGCGATGTTCGCGTTCGCTCCGCTCGCGGGGCCGGCGCTGCACGACCTCTTCGCCTTCCTGGCCGGCGCGCTCGACGAGGCGCTGGTCGCCATGCAGGGGTGAGCCGTGGGCTTCTTCGACGACGACGACGACAAGACCGAACGCGCGACGCCCCGCCGGCGGCAGGAGGCGCGCGAGAAGGGTCAGGTCGCGCAGTCCAAGGAGCTGATGGCGGCGCTGATGCTGCTGGCGACGCTCGCGGGGCTGCTGGTGTTCGGCGGCGGCATCGCCGAGGCCGTCGGCCGGCTGACCGTGCGCTTCTTCGAGGACGTGGCGCTCCTGGGGCCGCGCAGCCTGGACGCCGAGACGACCCACGCGCTGATCGGCGCCGCCGCCGGCGAGGCCGCGCGCGCGGTCGCGCCCATCCTGCTGCTGATGACCGCCGTCGGGCTGGTCGTGGGGTTCGGCCAGGTCGGCCTGCAGCTCACGCCCAAGGCGCTCGAGCCCAAGCCCGGCAAGCTGAACCCGATCTCCGGGATGGGCAAGGTCTTCGGCCTGCGCGGCGCGGTCCGCACGGGTCTGGCGCTGCTCAAGATCCTGGCGATCTCCGGGGTGATGGCGGCCATGGCCTGGACGCAGATCGAGGAGACGACGTCCCTCGGCGGCGCCGAGCTGGGCCCGCTGATGGCCGGCACCGGACACGTCCTGCTGCGCTGCATCCTCGCCGGCATGGTCACGATCCTTGTCCTGGCCGTGCTGGACTTCGCCTACCAGCGCTACCAGCACGAGCGCGACCTCCGCATGAGCAAGCGCGAGGTCAAGGACGAGTTGCGCAACAGCGAGGGCGACCCGAAGGTCAAGGCGCGCATCCGGCGCATCCAGCGCGAGCTCGCGACCCAGCGCATGATGGAGGCGGTCCCCAAGGCGACCGTCGTCGTCACGAACCCGACGCACTACGCCGTGGCGCTGAAGTACGAGCGCCCCGCCCCCGGGGACGCGTCGCCGCCGGCGCCGCGCGTCGTCGCCAAGGGCGTCGACCACGTCGCGCGCCGCATCCGCGAGCTGGCGACGGAGAACGACGTGCCGCTGTACGAGGACCCGCCGCTCGCCCGCGCCCTGCACGCGCAGGTCGAGATCGGCGACGAGATCCCCGTCGAGCTGTACGAGGCCGTCGCGGGCGTGCTGGCCTACGTCTACCGGATCCAGGGGATGGCGGCGAGCGCCTGAGCTGAGCCATGGCCGACGCGCGCACCTCCGCCGGGACCTCGACCGGCCTCACCGACCGCCTCGGCGGGTTCGTGCGGAGCCACGCCGACTGGGTGATCGGCGCGGGGATGCTCGGGCTCGTGCTGACGCTCGTCACGCCGCTGCCGCCGGTCGTGCTCGACCTGCTGCTGGCGCTGAACATCGCCGGGTCGCTGCTGCTGCTGCTCGTCACCATGAACTCGCGCAGCTCGGTCGAGCTGACGACGTTCCCGACGATCCTGCTGATCGCGACCCTGCTGCGCCTGGGCCTCAACGTCGCCAGCACGCGCCTGATCCTGACGGGCGGCCAGGCCGGGGCGATCATCACCGCGTTCGGCAACTACGTCGCGGGCGACGACCTGACGGTCGGGTTCATCGTCTTCCTGATCCTGATCATCATCCAGTTCGTCGTCATCACGAAGGGCTCGGGCCGGATCAGCGAGGTCGCCGCGCGGTTCGTGCTCGACGCCATGCCCGGCAAGCAGATGGCGATCGACGCCGACCTGAACAGCGGCCTGATTGACCAGGAGGAGGCCCGCACGCGGCGCGACTCCATCGCGACCGAGGCCGAGTTCTACGGCGCCATGGACGGCGCCTCGAAGTTCGTCCGCGGCGACGCGATCGCCGGGCTGATCATCACGCTGCTGAACCTCGTCGGCGGCGTGACCATCGGGTCGCTGCAGGGGCTCACGGTCGCCGACGCGGGCGAGCGCTACTCCAAGCTGACCATCGGCGACGGCCTCGTCAGCCAGATCCCGGCGCTGTTCGTGTCGACCGCGGCCGCCATGATCGTCACCAAGGCGTCCAGCGACCGCAGCCTGGGCTACAACCTCGTGAAGCAGGTCGGCGGGCGGCCGCGCGCGACGCTGATCGCGGCCGGCATGCTGTTCGTCATCGGCCTGCTGCCCGGCATGCCGCCGCTGCCCTTCTGGGTGCTCGCGAGCGTCCTGCTGGTCGGCTGGAACGCGACGCGCGGCGCGGCCGCGGCCGAGGAGTCCGCCGCGGGCGCCCCGGGCTCGGGGGGGGCCGCGGGAGCCGCCGCCGAGGCCGAGGCGCCGCGGGACGAGGACGCCGAGATCGGCGAGCTGCTGCACGTCGACCGCGTGTCCCTCGAGATCGGCTACCGCCTGATCCCGCTCGTGCAGGACCCCTCGGGCTCGGGCATCCTCGACCACGTCGCGCAGCTGCGCCGACGGCTGGCGGTCAGCGAGGGCTTCGTGCTGCCGCCGGTGCGCATCAAGGACAACATCCGGCTCGCGCCGAACGCCTACCGGCTCCTGATGGGGGGCCAGGAGATCGCCCGCGGCGAGGTCGCGCCCGGCGAGCTGCTCGCGATGGACGGCGGCTCGACCGCCGGCCCGCTCGCCGGCCGCGAGACGACCGACCCCGCCTTCGGCCTGCCCGCGTGGTGGATCGCCGAGGGCCAGCGCGACGAGGCCGAGCTGCTCGGCTACACCGTCGTGGACCCCACCAGCGTGCTCGTCACGCATCTCTCCGAGGTGCTGCGCGGCGCGATGGCCGACCTGCTGAACCGCGACGACGTCAAGGAGCTGGTCGAGAACGCGAAGAAGGTCGCCCCGGCCGTCGTCGACGAGCTGATGCCCGAGCGCGTCGGCATCGGCGAGCTGCAGGTCGTGCTGCGCAACCTGCTGCGCGAGGGCGTGTCCATCCGCAACCTGCCGGCGATCCTCGAGGCCATCGCCGACCACGTGCCGCAGGGCAAGGACCCCGAGGCGATGACCGAGGCCGTGCGCCAGCGGCTCGGCCGCGCGCTGGTCGAGACGCACGCCGACGGGGACGGGCGGCTCTACGCCGTCACCCTGGACCCCGGCATCGAGGCGCGCCTCGCCACGGCCGTCGGGCCGGGCGCCACCGACGCCGACGCACAGCCCGTCAGCCCCGCGTACCTGCAGGCGCTGATGGAGAAGG
>JAUIDW010000150.1 GCA_030428395.1 bacterium
CGTGTAGCAGCGGGGTGGGCCGAGCGCTAGGGACCTCGTTCGCGCCGGCGCTCCGGCGCGGCGCCACCGGGAGGTCCACCATGATCGCGCTCACCGTCCTGCTGCTCGCCGCCGGCGGCCAGCCGCTCACCCTGCCCGGTCCGCAGGTCGCCGCGCCGCCGGGCGTGCGCTCCCCGCGTACGGGCGACCTCGACGGCGACGGGCTCGCCGAGGTCGTCGCCGTCGACCGCGACGGCGACGCGCTGCTCGTGACGCGCGCGGGGGCCGGGGGAGCGCCGGGCGCTCCCCTCGTCGTCCCGACGGGTCCCGCGCCGGAGCTCGTCCGGCTCGCGCACGTCGACGGCGACGGAGCGCTCGACGCGCTCGTCGCCTGGACCGGCGGAGCGTCGGGCGGCCTGGCCGTGCACCTCGGGGACGGGCTGGGCGGGTTCGGCCCGCCCGCGCACGTGCCGCTGTCCGCCGTGCCCGCGGAGCTGCTGCTCGCCGACCTCGACGCCGACGGCGCCGTCGACGCGCTGGTCGTCGGGGGGGCGCCGGACGACGCGACCGCGCTCGCGCTGCTGGGCGACGGCGCCGGCGGGCTGGGCCCGGAGGTCGCGTCCGA
The DNA here is from genome assembly GCA_030428395.1 of bacterium. Classification (GTDB taxonomy): domain Bacteria; phylum Planctomycetota; class UBA1135; order UBA1135; genus JAUIDW01. The sequence continues at coordinate 605 of JAUIDW010000150.1, forward strand.
CCTGGGCGCGCCGGTCTCCGCGGTCGACCTGGGCGACCTCGACGGCGACGCGTTCCCCGACCTGTTCGCGGCGGCGCCGCAGCCGGGCGCGTCGACGGTGCGCCTGCTCGGCGGGCGGGGCGACGGCAGCTTCGCGCCGGCGGGCAGCCTCGCGGTCGACGACCTGCCGCGGAGCGTGGCCGTCGGCGACCTCGACGGCGACGGCGCGGACGACGTCACGGTCGTGTCCGTCCCGTCGACCTTCGCGAGCGGCGTCCTGGCGAGCTACGCGGGCGACGGCGCCGGCGGGTTCGGCCCTCCGGTCCCGGTCAGCACCGGCCTCGGCGCGCCGTCGCACGCGCTGGTGGACGTCGACGGCGACGGGCGCCTGGACGTCGCGGCCGAGTACGCCGGCGGCCCGGGCCTGCTGGAGACGCAGTTCGTGGTCCACTTCGGCGGCGCCGGCGGGGTGCCCGGGCCGGCGCGGACCGTCGCGCTGCGCCCCGACTCGCGCGGGGCCGACTGGGCGGACCTCGACGGGGACGGGCGCCGCGACCTCGTGTACGCCCAGCCGGGCGACGCCGCGTGGGCCCGCCCGGTCGGCTTCCTCGGCGTGGTGACCCAGGCGGGTCCTCGCGAGTTCCGCTCCGCGCGGCTCGTGCGCGCCGGCGCGTTCTCGGGCGTGGTCGCGCGCGCGGCCGACGTCGACGGCGACGGCCGCGACGACGTGGTCGCCGCCGGCCGGACCGCCTCCTTCGCGACGCACGCGGTCGTGGTGCAGCGCGGCGACGGCGCCGGCGGGTTCCTGCCGCCGCGCCGGACGCCCTACGCGCAGCGCGTCGCGGCGGGCCCGCAGGCGCTGTTCGTCGCCGACCTCGGCACGGACGGCCGCCCCGACGCCGTCGTCTTCGAGGGGGGCGTGCTGCTCGTGTTCGACGGCCTGCCGGACGCCTCCTTCGCCGCCCCGTGGACGACCGCCCTGCCGGGCTTCCTCGGGGTGTGCGACCTCGACGGCGACGGCCGGGCGGAGGTGCTGGCGGGCCGCGTCGTCGCGGGCGGCGGGTACGAGGTCGCGGTGCAGCGCTTCACCGGCGCCGCGCTGGCCGACCTGTCCGCGGTCCCCGTCGCGGCGGCGCCCCAGCTCGCGCGCGCGGCGGACGTCGACGGCGACGGGGTGCTCGACCTCGTGCTGGCCGTCGCGAGCCCCGCGGCCCTGGAGGTCCGCCGCGGCGCGGGCGGGCTCGCCTTCGACCCGCCGCGCTCCGTCGCCGCGCCGCCCGCGCTGGCCGACCTCGTCGCCTGCGACCTCGCGGGCGACGGCCTGCCCGAGCTGGTCGGCAGCGTCGCCGGCCGCAACGGCGTGGCGGTGTGGTGGAACGCGGGCGGCGGCCTGGCCGCGCCTGCGCGTCACCCCGTCGGCCAGGGTGCCGCGCGGCTGACGGCGGGCGACCTGGACGGGGACGGGCGCGAGGAGGTGGTCGTCGCCCACGCGCGCGGCGCGAACCTGGCCGTGGTCGGCGCCGGACCGGGCGGCTCCCTGGGGCCCGCGCGCTTCTTCGCCCTGCCGCGGCTCGCGACGTCGCTCGACGTGTTCCGCCGCGCGCCGGCGACGCGGCCGGCGGTCCTGTTCGCCACCGGGGGTCAACCGCTGGCGCTGGTCTTCGAGGCGTTCGGCCTGCTGCCCTCCGCGCCCGGCCCCGCGCGCTGACACGCGGCGCGCGGCGGCGTCCGGGGGCGGGGCGCGCTCAGCGGCGGCCCTTGCTCCGCGGCGGGCGGTAGTCGTCGCCCTCGACGAAGAAGGTGACGAGCTCCGCGAACACCTCGGGTCCGACCAGCTCCTCCAGCGCGGCCGCCTGGACCTGCGCGGGGACCTCGTAGTCGCGGTCGCGCTTCCACGTGCCGTCGCCCTGGTCGACGCGGCTCTCGCGGTCGCGCACGACGCGCATCCGCTCGACGAAGGCCGGCAGCGCCTCGGGGTGGTGGCGGGCCAGGAACTCGACCACGCCCCACGCCACGCGGGCGTGCGAGTCGCTGTAGGAGCCGCGGCGCCAGCCGGCGAACTCGTCGGGGCGCAGCGGATTCGTGCGGCCGCGGAAGCGGTTGCGCAGGTCCTTGTCCCAGTCGGTGTGCTCGGTGACGAAGACGAACTCGTCGCGGTACGGGAAGACGTACACGGAGTCGCGCAGCGCGATCTCCACGTGCCAGGCCCACCCGTGCACGAGCCAGTTGGGCATCTCGCCGAACCGGCGCAGCAGCAGCACGCGCGCCGCGCGGTTGATCAGCTCGTTGCGCGGGTCGAACTCCTCCTGGCCGCTGGCCTGCAGGACGAACGCGCCGGCGAGCGGGTGCCCGAGCACGAAGCCGGGGTACTGGCGCGTGTCCTCGGCCCAGCTCGACAGGTAGGGCCAGCGCTCTGCGAGCTGGTCGACCAGCAGGCCGTACTCGGGCTCGTCGCGCACGACGAAGAGCACGGCCGTGGCGGTGTCCAGCTCGACCGACTCGGGGCCGGCCGAGCCCGGCGCCGGCTCCGCCACGCTGGTCGGGACCGGGTCGACGCCGGGGTCCTCCGGCAGCGGGCCCTCGGGGTCGTCGGGGACCTCCTCGGGCAACTCGCCCTCGCCCTCCCGGCCGGCCAGCGGCTCCGGCTCGGCGCTGCGATCGGGCGTCGGGAGCTGGTCGTCGACCAGCCGCAGGACCTCCTCGACGTCCTCCAGGCGATCCTCGCCGCCGCTGGCGCCCGCGGGGGCGATCAGCAGCACGACGCCGTCGCGCGTCAGGTCCAGCCGGTAGCCGTGCTCGCGCGCCCAGGGCCCCCACGTGGCCACGGCGTCCCGCGCCGGCGCGGGGATCTTCGAGGGCAGGCGCGCGACGTCGAACGTGCGGCCGCGCCAGTGCACGACCTGCTCGTCGGGAGCGGCGGCGGAGAGGGCCAGGGCGGCGGCGAGCAGGAGCGTGGGGACCGTCATGGCGTCGGGGTGCGGGGTCTCGGGGACGGGCGTGGCGTCAGCGCCGCTCGCTGAGCCAGCGGACGAGGCGGTCGGGCAGGTCGTCGAGGGAGAGGCCCAGCGCCTCCCGCACCGCGACGTCGGGCTCCTGGCCCTCGCCGACGCGGCGCAGCAGCTCGGGCGCCTCGTCCGGCCGCCCCTCCAGCAGGTACGCCGCGAGCGCGTAGGCGACGAGCATGTCCTGGACGCGCAGCTCGGTGACCGTGCGACCGAGCACCTCGCGCAGGTCGGGCCGCCGCTTGCTGCGCAGCAGCTTGTAGGCCTCGTTGGTCCAGTTCGAGCCGGGCACGTGCAGCAGCGGGCGCAGCGACATGCCGTCGTCGAGCTGGTAGTCGTCCGGCTGGACGTACCACGTGAGCCGCGTGCCGAGCATGCGCCACGTCAGGTAGATCCCGACGCCCTCCCACACCCAGCCGTGCTGGATCGAGATCCCGTACTCGTCGCGCAGCAGCCCGCCGAGCGTGTGGCGCACGATGCCGTCCAGGCGCGCGGCGGGGTCGTCCTGCCACTGCGCCACGTTCGCCGTCCCGGGGATGCCCGAGCCGACGAGCGCCATCAGGGACTCGCGCTGCTCGGGCGCGACGGCGGGGTGGCGCTCGAGGAACGCTTCCTTCTCGCCCCCGTGCACGAGCAGGTAGATCGTGTAGTCGTCGTAGAGCTGCGTCTCCGCGCCGAACACGCCGCGGAACACCTCCCCCGCCGCGTGGTTCACCTGCGCCACGCGCACGACCTCGACGCGCTCGCCCGTGGTCAGGGCGCGGACGTCCTCGGTCTCGACGACGTGGGACCATTCCACGCCGAGCGCGCGCTCCGCGGGCGAGACCGGGGCGCTCTTCGGCTCGGGCGCGCCGTTCAGGGCGTCCTGGACGAGCGTGCGCAGCTCGACGCGCCGCGTGCGCCCCCGCGCGGTCTCCACCAGCACCCAGGCCTCGCCGTCGAGCACCTCCCCCCGCGCGGCGCGCGTCGCGGGGTCGTCGGGGTCCACTCGCAGGACGTCGGCGTGGGCCGCCTCGACGTCGGTCCGCGCGACGTCGTCGCGGTGCTCCGACAGCAGGCCGTGGATCGCCTCGCTGAACCGCGCGCCGACCTCGCGGCGCCGCGCGGCGACCTCCGCCAGGTCGGTCTTGCCGCGGTTGACCGGCTCGCGGTAGCTGTCCGAGCGCTCCCACTGCCCGTCGCGGTCGCGGCGGTACTTCAGCACCTTGCGGGCGCCGGCGTGGTCCGGCTCGAACTCGAGCACGAGCTCGTACACGCGGTCCCGCTCGAGGAACAGCTTCTCGGAGTTGCACCAGTCCGCGAGCTCCTCGAGGTCCGCGACCAGCGCGGCCACGGCCGCGGCGCGGTCCTCGGCGAACGACCCGGACGCGGCGTCCGCGGGCGCCGCGGCCTCCTCCTCGACGGGCGCCGGCGCCGCCGTCTCGAGCGGCGCGGACGCGCCGAGCACCAGGGCGAGGAACGCCGCCGTCGTCATCCAACCCATCGCAGCCTCCGGCGCTCCTAGTGGAGCGGCGGGCCCACGATACACGCCCGGGGCGGTTTCCTTCAGCGGGCGGTCGGACCGGTCCGGGGCCCGGCGGAGGCGCGGCGTGCCCCCTGGGGAGGGCACGGCCCGCCCGACCGGCCGCGGTGGAAGCGTGCGCAGCCGCCCCGCGGGAGCGCGAGGCGGCCGCGGCGCGGCTCAGCCGGCTTCCTGGACGAGCGCCTCGCGATCCAGGCGCACGAACGAGGTGTCGAACAGCGTCGAGCCCTGCCCGCGCGGCTGCTCGTACTCGTCGGTGCCCAGGTTGCGGCGGATCTGCAGGAGGTCGCGCAGCAACTCGCGCGAGGCGCCGCGCAGCTCGGACTCGCCGGAGGTGTAGTCCCCCATCCGGGCCGGGATCTCGACCACCTCGAAGCCGAACGTCTCGCCGAGCTTCAGCCACTCCACGTCGAAGGTCGGCCCGTCGATGCGCGCGCGCATCGCGATCTTCTGCGCGACGAGGCGCCGGAAGCCCTTGAAGCCGCCCTGGAGGTCCTGGACCTTCACGGGCACCACCAGGTTGGCCAGCGTGCGGAACGCGGTGTCGGTCAGCCGGGCCAGCAGGGGCTCGTCGTACGGGGTGCTCGCGCCGGGGACGCGCCGCGAGACCACGCACACGTCCGCGCCGAGCTCGATGCGGTCCAGCAGGGCGTTCAGGTTGCTGAACGGGCACGTCAGGCCGACCCCGCTGACGACGATCGAGTCGCCGCGCGCGACGAGGACGCCGGAGCGCGCCGCCGCCCCCTTCCCGCGCCGCGAGCCGTGCCGCAGGACGGTGAGCTGCTTGATGCGACCCTGCCGGGCCGCGACGATGTCGACGGTGTCGTCGCGGCTCGCGTCGTCGACGACGATGACCTCGGCCTTCCACGGCTGGCGCGAGAGGTAGCTCGCGAGGCGGTCGAGCAGACGCCCGAGGCGCTCGGCCTCCTCGTGGACGGGCAGGACGAGGCTGAGACGGGTCGTGGTGTTGGCCGGGCCGCGGGACTTGCGGAGTTGCCCCCGCAGGGGGAGCTCCCCTCCGCTTCCCGGAAGTTGCAAGCTTCTCACTGGGTCACCTCCCGGGCTGCTCGAGCGGAGCGCGACGGTCCGCGCCCCCCGCCCGCAGGCGCCCGGTCCTCGGGTTTCTCTTCTTCCTCATTCCCCGGGAGTCCGCCCCGGAGACGCGGGAAGGATCGAGACCTCCGCGGCGGGTCCTTGAGCGGCCGACCCCGAATCCGCGGCAAGAGAACTGTTGCCCGCGCGCCGCGGTCCCCGGCGCCGCCCGCACACAGAGCGCGAACGCACGCCGGCCCCGCGCGGCGCCCCGCCGGCGCGGGGGCGGGGATTCTCGCGACCCGGGGCGTTGCCGGCCCGGGCCACCCGCCTAGCATCGAGACCTCACCCTGCCTCCCCACCCGGACGGACCCCATGACCCTCGCGAGACCGCTCGGCCGCACGGCCGCCCTCCTCGTCCTCGCCCTCCCCGCCGCGCCCCAGCACCCCGACCACGGCGGGGGCACCGGGGGCGGCGTCGGCGCGATCACGAGCTTCCCCTCCCAGGGGGTGCACCTGCTGTCGTGGAAGCGGCTCGGGGACTTCGGCCCGCAGCACTCGACGGGCAACGACTGCTGGGGGTACACGTCGCCGAGCGGGCGCGAGTACGCGCTCGTCGGCCTGTCCAACGGCATCTCGTTCGTCGAGGTGACCGACCCGGGCGACGTCGCGATCCTGACGACGATCCCCTCGCCGTCCAGCCTGTGGCACGACGTGAAGGTCTACCAGGACCACGCCTACGCGGTCAGCGAGGGCGGCAGCGGGATCCAGATCTTCGACCTGTCCGCCATCGACGCCGGCACGGTGACGCAGGTCGGCACGATCCAGACGCCCGGCGTCACGGCGACGCACAACGTCGTCATCGACGAGGTCAGCGGGTTCCTGTACCGGTGCGGTGGCGGCCCGACCGCCAGCAACGTGGGCCTGCGGGTGTACGACCTGGCCGTGCCCTCGAGCCCGGCCTTCGTCGGCGAGTGGCACGAGCACTACGTCCACGACGCGCAGGTCGTGACGTACACGTCCGGGCCCTACGCGGGGATGCAGGTGGCGTTCGCGTGCACCGACGGGAACGCCCCGGCGGGCCTCGACATCATCGACGTCACGGACAAGGCGAACATCCAGACGATCTCCCGCGCGGTCTACTCGCCGGGTGGGTCGGACAGCTTCTCGCACCAGGGCTGGCTCACGCCCGACCGGCAGCACTTCTACCTGGGCGACGAGCTCGACGAGGACGGGGTCTTCCCGTCGACGGTCTACGTCCTGGACGTCAGCGATCTGGCCAACCCGGTGCACGTGAGCTCGTTCACCAACGGCAACACCGCGATCACCCACAACCTCTACACGCTGGGCTCGAAGGTGTACGCCGCGAACTACACGAGCGGGCTGCGCGTGTTCGACGCCACCGACCCGCTCGCGCCGGTCGAGGTCGCGTGGTTCGACACGTGGCCGGCGAACGACGGCGTCTCGTTCGACGGCCTGTGGAGCTGCTACCCCTACCTGCCCAGCGGGAAGATCCTCGGCAGCGACCTGAACTCGGGCTTCTTCGTCCTGCACGAGGGGCCGCCGCTGCTCACGATCGACTTCCACGGCGGCGTGCCGGCGCTGTTCGACCCCACCGGCGACATGTTCGCGATCCACCTGCACGAGCTGTCCGCGGGCGTGCTCGACCCGGGCAGCCCGACGCTGCACTTCGACGACGGGACGGGGCTCGTCTCCCTGCCGTTCACGACGCCGGGGGGGAACCACTACGAGATGAACTTCCCGCCCCGCCCCTGCGGGACGGTGGTCGAGTGGTACGTCAGCGCCCGCTCGACCGACGGCGTCACGTGGACCAGCCCGGCCGGCGGCGGCGCGATCCGGTACGAGTCGCTCGTCGGCACCACCGACGTCCCGGCCCTCGAGGACGACATGGAGACCGACCAGGGCTGGATCGTCGGGGCACCGGGCGACACCGCGTCGGCCGGCGTGTGGACCCGCGTCGACCCGGTGGGCACGGCCTCGCAACCGGCGGACGACCACAGCCCGGACCCCGGGACCGTCTGCTGGGTGACCGGCCAGAACCCGAGCGGCAGCTCGAGCGGCGGAGACGTCGACGGCGGGGCGACCACGCTGCGCAGCCCCGTGCTCGACCTGAGCGCGGCGGCCGAGGCCACCGTCAGCTACTGGCGCTGGTACCGCAACGACGAGAACGCGTTCGTCGACGACCGCTTCTTCGTCGACGTGACGTCCAACGGCGTCGACTGGGTCAACGTGGAGACCCTCGGCCCCTCGGACGCCAACACGGTGGGCGGCTGGCTCCGCCACGAGTTCCAGGTCAGCGACTTCGTGCCGCTGTCCGACCAGGTCCAGGTCCGCTTCGTGGCCTCGGACGGCGGGTTCTCCTCGATCGTCGAGGCCGCCGTCGACGACTTCCACGTGCACGAGATCCGCTGCGACGTGGCGACGACCTACTGCACGGGCAAGACCAGCTCGCTGGGCTGCGTGCCGTTCCTCGCGACCGCCGGCTTCCCCAGCGCGACGGACAGCGGGGCGTTCCGGATCGAGGGCCACGACCTGCTGCCGACGGAGACGGGCTTCCTGCTCTACGGACTGAACGGGCGCTCGAACCTGAACTTCCACGGCGGAAAGCTCTGCGTGAAGGCCCCCGTGACGCGCTGGCTCCCCGGCAAGCAGGCCAAGGCCGTGGGCGCGCCGCCCTGCGCGGGCGTGCTGGGCCGCGACTTCAACAACCGCATCCAGGGCGGCGCCGACCCCGCCCTGACCGCGGGCCAGCGCGTCCACGCCCAGCTCCGCCAGCGGGACGGCGCCGACCCCGCGGGGTTCGGGGACAGCCTGACGGACGGGGTCGAGTTCACGATCCTCCCCTGACCTGCCCCGACCCGCCCCGCCTGACTCGCCCTGACCCGAACGGACCGCGGGACCTCCGCGATCCAGCAGAAAGACCGCAACCCGCGCCCTCCCGGCCGGTCCACCCCCCGGGGGGGGCCAGGCGCCCCTGGGGGGCCTCCGTGCCCGCGCCGTCGCGCGGCACCCACCGCACCCACCGCGTCCGCCGCGTCCGCCGCGGCCACCGCGTCCGCCGGGGGCAACTCCTGAAACACGCCGGGCCACCGCGCCTCCGCGCGGCGGCCCGGTCCCGTTCCGTCCAGCGTGCTCCGCCCGGTCGGGGAGCCACCCGGCTCCGTCCGGGTCAGGGGTTGATCGTGAAGTTCAGCCCGTCGGTCAGGCTGTCCCCGAAGCCGGCCGGGTCCGCGGGGTCGCGCTGACGCCACTGCACGTTGACCGTCTGGCCGGGCGTCAGCAGTGGATCGCTGCCCGACTGGATCGTCGCGTTCAGGTTGCGCTTCAGGAACCCGCTGCACGGCGGCGTGCCCGTGCCGCTGGCGACCTTCGGCGGCAGGAGCCGGCTCACCGGGGCCTTCACGCAGAGCTTCCCGCCGTGGAAGTTCAGGTTCGACTTCTTGAACGAGTACAGCAGGAAGCCCGCCTCGCCCGGGATCATGTCGTTGCCGATCACCTGGAAGGCGGTCGTGGCGGACGCGCTGGGCGCGCCGTTCGACGTCAGGAACGGCACGCAGCCCAGCGAGTTCGTCTTGCCGGTGCAGTACGTCGCCACCGACGTGCAGTTCACGCGCCGGTAGATCAGCCCCACGTACCAGTCGCCGCTGACGCCCAGCGCGCAGGCGTCGTTCCAGCCGCCGGGGACGGCCTTGACGACGTTCTTGCCGGGCTGGCAGCCGGAGTCCAGGACCATCGACGGGGAGAAGATCATCCCGGCGTTGGTGTTCTGGAACTCGAGGGTCACCGTGAAGGGCCCCGAGTTGATGATCTTGTTCCCGGGGATCGGCGCGAAGTCGAACTCGTTGACGAACCCGTCGGTCAGGACCGGGCCGGGCAGCGAGAACTGCGGGACCCCCGGGTTCGGCAGCCCGGCCGCGTACAGGTGGATGGCGCTCTCCAGGCTCTGCGGGGCCCCGCCGAACTGCGACCCCCAGTGGAACTGCACGCGCAGCACCTCGATCGGGTAGTGGGACGCCGGCACGTCGAAGATGGCCCCCGCCTCCTCCCCTGTGACGAAGCACGGGCACACGCTCTGCGTGCTGTTCGTGTAGTTCGCGAACAGCGGCTCCTCGGGGCACTGGGCCGCGGCCGGTCCCGTCAGCATCAGCCCCGCCAGGAGGCCCGCTCCCGCCGCCGTCCGGTACGACCGGCCCACCTCGCCTCGATTCCGCGCACGCGCCATGACCTGCTCCCTGCTCGTTGCCTCTGGAGGATGGAGCGCCCCACGTCGGGGCCCCCTCCGCATCCTCGGCGGACCCCGTCGGGCTGTCAAACGGACGGGTCGCCCGGCGGGACGACGTCAGGCGTCGCCGCGGTTGCCGCTCGCCTCGACGCCCGACCGCGTGGTCCCGGGTCCGGCCACGACGCCGCGCCCCGCGCCGTCGACGGAGCTGCAGTCGACCAGGCGCGACTCCGCGCCCACGCGGATCCCGTCCCCGTCGCGCACCCCGACGACCTCGCAGCCCGTCAGGACCGCGCGCGGCCCGGCGGCGATGCCCGCGGCGACGTCGCGCGTGGCGCGGCAGCCCGACAGCTCGCAGTCGGCGCCGACCAGCATCCCCTCGCGGAGGTTCGCCTCCGAGGCGCAGTCCGCCAGCGAGCTCCCGTCCCCCGCGCGCAGGGCGGCGCCGTACGTCGTGCGGCGTGCGGTGCAGCGCAGTAGCTCGGCCCCCGGGCCGGCCCAGATGCCGCCCAGCACGTTGCTCTCCGCGACGCAGTCGACCAGGACCGCGTCGGCCCCCGCCTCGATGCCGCGACCGCCCCAGTTGAACCGCGCGTTGCAGCGCTCCAGGCGCGCGCCGTCCCCCGCGCGGATCCCGGCTCCCCCGTTCAGCTCGGCGCGCAGCCCCGTGATCGCGACCCCGACCGCCGCGGTCGCGTCCAGCCCGTCGTGCCCCCAGGTCTTCAGCGTCCCCCCGCGGATCGAGACGCGCTCGCAGCCCGCCTCGACGAGGACGCCCGTCCCCGAGTCGGCCTGTCCCCGCAGCGTCCACTCCCCGAGGTCGAGCACCACGTCCCCGCAGCGGATCACGATGCCGCCCTCGCCCGGCTCCCCGTCGAGGTCCCGGGCCAGCGCGTAGGTGCCCGGCTCGTCGATCACCAGCGGCAGCCCCTCGACGACGCGGCGCACCGGCTCGCCTCCGGGCTCGTCGGCCGCGGTGCGGCCGGATCCCCCGGAGTCGGTGGGCTCACCGGAGCCGGGCGGCCCGCACGCCGCGGGTCCCGCGGCCAGGGGAACCAGCGCGGCCAGGCCGGCGAGGACCGCCGCGGGCGTCGAGGAGTTCGCGTGCTTCACGGGAGCCCCGATCGGCGTGTCCTTTTACGCCCGCTCCGCCCGCGGGGGAATCCATTCCGGCACAATCCCGCCCCGCCATGACCATCCCCGAGCGCCCCCGGCAGGCCCCGAGCGCCTGGATCCTGCGCGCGCTCGTGGGACTGCTCTGCTTGATCTGGGGCAGCACGTGGATCGTGATCAAGGACGGGCTGACCGACCTGCCCCCGTTCACCTCCGCGGCCATCCGGTTCACGCTGGCGTTCCTGGTCATGCTGGCCCTGGCGCCCGCGCTGGGTCGGCGCGAGGGCGGGACCCCGCCGCCCGCGGTCCTGTCGCTGACGGTCGGCACGCTCAACTTCGGGCTCTCCTACGGCATCGTCTACTGGTCGGAGACCGTGCTGCCCTCGGGCCTGACCAGCCTGCTGTGGGCCGTGTTCCCGATGATGCAGGCGGGCCTCGGACACCGCTTCCTCCCCGGCGAGCAGATCTCGCGCCGGCAGGCGGCCGGCTTCGTCCTCGGCTTCGTGGGCGTGGCCCTCCTGTTCGTCACCGACCTGCGCGAGATCGGCCCGCGCGCCGCGCCGGTCGCCGCCATCCTGATCCTGAGCCCGGCCGTCTCCGCGATCGGGAGCACGTACACCAAGCTGCGCGGCGGCGGCCACAGCTCCGTGCTCCTGAACCGCAACGCCCTGGGGATCGGCGCCCTGTGGCTCACGCTCCTCGCCCTCGCGACCGAGCGCGACGCGACCGTCCAGTGGAGCGCAACCGCGGCGCTCGGCATCGCCTACCTGGCCATCGTCGGCACCGTGGTCACGTTCGGGCTCTACTTCTGGCTGCTGCGGTACGAGGCGGCCCACCGCCTGGGGGTCATCGCGTACGTGACGCCCGCCATCGCCCTCTTCCTGGGCTGGACCTTCGCCGACGAGACGATCCTGCCGACGACCCTCGCGGGCGCCGCGGCGATCCTCCTCGGCGTCGGGCTCGTGAGCCGCGGCCGCCGCGCGGCTCGCTGAGACACGATCCCGTTCGCACCGCCGGGCCCACCGGCCGCCC
>JAUIDW010000151.1 GCA_030428395.1 bacterium
GTGCAGGGGCAGCTCGACGCCGAACAGGTCGCGCGCACGCGAGGCCAGCTGCGTCGCGAGGAGCGAGTGCCCGCCCAGGTCGAAGAAGTCGTCGTCGCGCCCGACGCCGCGCCGGTCCAGCAGCTCGGCGAACGCCCCGGCCAGGAGCTCCTCGTCGGGCGCGCTCGACGGCGCGGTGTCCGCGCTCCCCGCCGCCTCGCGCGGCTCGACGAGCGCGCGGCGGTCGACCTTCCCGTTGGGGGTCAGCGGCAGCTCGTCCAGGAGCGCCACGAACGCCGGCACGCAGAAGGCGGGGCAACGCGCGCGCACGTGCTCGCGCAGCACCTCGTCGTCGACCGGCCCCGCGACGACGACCCAGGCGCCCAGGCGCCGGCCGGCTCCCTCCCCGCGCACGTCGACCACGGCGGTGCGCACGGCCGGGTGCTCGGCCAGCACGTTCTCCACCTCCCCGGGCTCGACGCGGTAGCCGCGCAGCTTGACCTGGCGGTCGAGGCGCCCGCCGAACTCGAGCACGCCGTCGTCGTTCCAGCGCACCCGGTCGCCCGTGCGGTACGCGCGCGAGCCGGGCTCGGTCGCGTACGGGTCGGGCACGAAGCGCGCGGCCGTCTGCCGCGGGTCGCCGAGGTAGCCGCGCGCGAGGCCGTCCCCGGCGGCGAGCAGCTCGCCCCAGGCGCCCGGGGGAGCCAGCCCGAGGTCCGCGTCCACGACGTACGCGCGCGTGCCGTTGATCGGCCGCCCGATCGGGACCGAGGTCGCCTCCGGCGCCGGCGGGACGTCGAACGCGTGCGTGCACGTGAACGTCGTGACCTCGGTGGGGCCGTAGCCGTTGACGACGCGGCACCGCGGCAGCGCCTCCACGGCGCGGCGCACGCTCGGCGGGGACAGGGCCTCGCCGCCGGCGAGCAGCCAGCGCAGGCCGGACAGCTCCTCGAGGCCGGCGTCGACCACCTGGTGGAAGAGGCCCGCGGTGAGCCACATCGCGGTGACGCCGCGCGTGCGCACGAAGGCGGCGAGCTCGGCGAGCGACGGCGCGCCGGGTGGGAACACCTCGAGGCGCGCCCCCGCCAGCAGCGCGCCGAGGACCTCGAAGGTCGAGGCGTCGAAGGCGAGCGGCGCGAGCTGCACCACGACGTCGTCGGGGCCGAGCGCCGCGACCGGCGCGCCCGCGAGCAGGCGCGCGATGGCGCGGTGGCTGACGCCGACGGGCCGGGGCTCGCCGGTCGAGCCGGACGTGAACATCGCGTACGCCAGGTCGGTCGCGCCCCCCGGCGGCAACGGCGCGCCGGCGTCCGGGGGGGCGAGGGCGGCCAGCTCGGCCTCGTCGTCGAGCGCGAGCGCGTAGGCGGCTCCGGGCCCCGCCGGCGGCAGCAGGTCGAGCAGGCGCTGCTGCGTCAGGACGACGGGCGCGGCGCACAGCTCGAGCCCCCGGGCGAGGCGCGCCTCGGGCCAGGCGGGGTCGAGCGGTACGTAGTAGCCGCCGGCCTTCAGCACGGCGAGCAGGGCCACGTAGAGCTCGGTCGAGCGCTCGCAGACCACGGCCACGGGGACCTCGGGCCCGACGCCGAGCGTGCGCAGGCCGTGCGCGAGCCGGTCGGCGCGCGCGGAGAGCTCGCCGTACGTCAGCGCGTCGTCGGCGCAGCGCAGCGCGACCGCGTCGGGCCGGGCGCGCACCTGCCGCTCGAACAGCTCCGGCACGGTCGCGTCGCGCGGGTGGGTGGACGGCGCCGTGCCGAGGGACAGCAGCGCCGCGCGGTCGGCGGGGTCGACCAGCGGGAGCGACGAGAGGCGCGCCGTCGGGTCGACCACGACGGCCGCGAGCACGCGGCGCCAGGCCTCCGCGAGGCGCCGCACGTCGGAGTGCGACAGGACGGACGCGTCGTGGTGCCAGTAGGTCTCGAGCGAGCCGTCGGCGCCCGTCTCGACCGACAGCCAGAGCTCGCCGAAGGCCGCGTCGGTCGCGACGCCCAGGCGGCGCGTCTCGAGCCCGCGGAGCGCGAGCTGCGCGAGCGGCGCGTTGTGGAGCGTCAGCGTGACCTGGAACAGCTCGCCGCCGCGCGGGTCGCCCTCGGGGCGCAGCCGGTCGGCGAGCTTCTCGACGGGCAGCTCGGCGTGGGCGTAGGCGTCCAGCGTGGTCGCGCGGACGCGCGCGAGCAGCTCGCGGAAGTCGGGGTCGCCGCGCAGGTCGGCGCGCAGGGCGAGCAGGTTGACGAAGGAGCCGACGACGTCCTCGGTCTCGCGCCGCGCGCGGCCCGCGATGGGGGACCCGACGACGAAGCGCCGGCTGCCGGCGCGGTGCCCCAGCACGAGCTGGTAGGCGGCGAGCAGGACCATGAACAGCGTGGCGTCCTCGCCCCGCGCGAGCTGCTCGAGGGCGCGCGCGAGCTCGGGCTCGAGGTCGAGGTCGAGGCCTCCGGCGCGGCGGTGTCCCGCGTCGGCGGCGCGCGCCTCGGCGCCGGCCCCGAGCTCCAGGCGCCGGGTCGAGCCGTCGAGCTCGCGGCGCCACCAGGCGAGCTCGCGGTCGAGGCGCGCGTCCACCAGCACGCCGCGCTGCCAGCAGGCGAAGTCCGCGTACTGCAGCCGCGGCCCGGCGAGGAGGGGCGCGCGGCGCTCGCACGCGGCCGCGTAGAGCTCGGAGAGCTCGCGCGTCAGCAGCGACAGCGACCACCCGTCGCAGGCGATGTGGTGGACGCACAGGGTCAGGACCGCGCGCCGCGGCTCCAGGCGCACGAGCCGCGCGCGCAGCAGCGCGTCGCGCGTGAGGTCGAACGGCCGCCGGACCTCGGCCGCGCGCAGCTCGGCCAGGCGCTCGTCGCGCTCCCCGGCGGGGAGGGCCGCGAGGTCGTCGACGGCCAGCGGGACCTCGACCGAACCGGGCGCCGGCACCTCCTGCACCGGGCGGCCGTCGCGCTCGACGAAGCGCGTGCGGAGCGCCTCGTGCCGCCGGGCGAGCGCCGTCAGCGCGCCCTGCAGCGCGGCCGCGTCGACCTCGCCGACCAGCTCGACGGCCACGGGAGTGTGGTGCGCCGGGTTGCCCGGGGCGAAGCGCTCGAGGAACCACAGGCGCTCCTGCCCGAAGGAGAGCGGCAGCGGGACGTCCGGGGCGCGCCGGTCCGCCGGCCGCGGCGCGATCGGCGGCACGTCGTCGCCCGCCGCCTCGTCCAGGCGCAGCGCGGCCACCTCGCGCGCGAGCTCGGCCAGCGTCGAGCGCTCGAACAGCCGCTGCAGGGGCAGCGCCACGCCGAGCGCGTCGTGCAGGCGCGCCGCCAGCCGCGTGGCGAGCAGGGAGTGGCCGCCCAGCTCGAAGAAGTCGTCGTCCGGGCCCACGCGGTCGCAGCCCAGCAGCTCCTGCCACATGCCCGCGAGCAGCTCCTCGTCGGGGGACAGCGGGCGGGCCGCTTCCCCGGCGCGGCCGGCGGCGTGGGGCTCGGGCAGCGCGCGCCGGTCGACCTTCCCGTTGGGGGTCAGCGGCAGCTCGGCCAGGGCGACGAAGAAGGCGGGCAGCACGGGCTCGGGCAGGCTCGCGCGCAGGAAGTCGCGCAGCTCGCGCGCGTCCGGGGCCTCGGCCGAGTCCGCGGCCGCGCCCGTGGCGATCCAGGCGACGGGCCGCTTCGCGTCGCCCTGGCCGCGCAGCTCGACGGCGCACTGCAGGACGGCGGGGTGGGCGAGCAGGGCGGCCTCGATCTCGCCGAGCTCGATGCGGTGGCCGCGCACCTTCACCTGGCGGTCGACGCGTCCGCCGAACTCGAGCGTGCCGTCGGAGCGCCAGCGCACGCGGTCGCCGATCCGGTAGAGCCGCCCGCCGGGCTCGTCGCCGAAGGGGTCGGGCACGAAGCGCTCGGCCGTCAGGGCCGCGTCGTTCACGTAGCCGCGCGCCACGCCGTCGCCGGCCGCGAAGAGCTCGCCGCGCGCGCCGCGCGGCACGGGCCGCAGGTGGCGGTCGAGCACGACCAGGCGCGTGCCGTTCACCGGGCGGCCGATCGGGACCGGCGTCGGCACGGGCGCGCTGCGCGGGAAGGTGTGCGTGGTCGTGAAGCACGTGACCTCGGTCGGGCCGTACCCGTTGACCACGCGGCACCCGGGCAGCTCGCGCAGGGCGCGCTCGACGTGCGGCGCGGAGAGGGCCTCGCCGCCCGCGAGCAGCTGGCGGACGCCGCGGAGCGGGGCCACCTCGGCCTCGACCATCTGGTCGAACAGGCCCGTCGTGAGCCAGGCCGTCGTGACGCCGCGGTCGCGCACGAACGCGCCCAGCTCGGCGAGCGAGGGCAGCTGCGGCGGGAAGATCTCGAGCCGCGCGCCGGACAGCAGCGCGCCCCAGATCTCGAACACCGACACGTCGAACGCGATCGACACGAACTGCAGCACGACCTCGGCCGGACCGAGCTCGACGAAGGGCTCCCCGGCGAGCAGCCGCGCGACGGCGCGGTGCGGCACGCCGACGCCCTTGGGCGTGCCCGTCGAGCCCGACGTGTACATGAGGTAGGCGAGGTTGTCGGCCCGCGCGAGCGGCGGCAGGGGGGCCGGGTCGCCCTCGCCGTCGCCCTCCAGGGCGACGACGTGCACGCCCGGCGGCGCGGGGAAGTCGCGCTCGAGCCGGGGCTGGACCAGGAGCACCGGCGCGCCGCACGCGCTCAGCATCCAGCGCCGTCGCTCGGGCGGGTACAGCGGGTCGAGCGGCAGGTACGCGGCGCCCGTCTTGAGGATCGCGAGCATCCCCGTGACCATCTCGAGCGAGCGCTCGCACCCCAGCGCGACGACGGTCTCGGGGCCCGCGCCCAGCTCGCGCAGGCGCCGCGCGAGGCGGTTCGAGCGCGCGTCCAGCTCGGCGTAGGTCAGCGTGTCGTCCCCGAACGCGGCCGCGACGGCGCCGGGCGTGCGCGCCACCTGCGCGGCGAAGAGCGAGGGGACCGTCGCGTCGCGCGGGTGCGTGGACGGCGCGCGGCCGAGGGCGAGCAGGCGCTCCCGCTCCGCGTCGCCGACCCACTCGAGCTCCGACACGCGCCGCCCCGGGTCGGCCGCGATCGAGCGCAGCAGCTCGCGGAACGACTCCAGCCAGGCCGTCGCCGTGGCGTCGTCGAAGAGGTCGGTGTTGTACTCGAGCGTCAGGTCCAGCGCGCGCCCGCCGTCGCGCTCGTCGACGAGCAGCGACAGGTCGAACTTGGCCGTGCCCGTGTCGAGGTCCTCGATCTCCGCCCGCAGGCCGGGCAGCGCGAGGTCCGGCACGGACAGGTTCTGCATGACGAACAGCACCTGGGCGAGCGGCGCGCGCGAGAGGTCGCGCGAGGCCGTCAGCCGCTCCACGAGACGCTCGAAGGGCGCGTCCTGGTGCTGCCACCCCTCCAGCACGCGCTCGCGCGTCGCCGCGAGGTGGTCGACGAACGCCGGGTCGCCCGCCAGCCGTCCGCGCAGCGCCAGCGTGTTCACGAAGAGCCCGACGAGCGGCTCGACGTCGGCGCGGTCGCGGCCGGCGATGGGGACGCCGACCACGACGTCGTCCTGCTCGGCGAGGCGCGCGAGCCAGGCCTGGAAGGCCGCGAGCAGCAGCATGAAGGGCGTGGCGTCGCGCCGGCGCGCGAGGCGGACCAGCCGCTGCACGAGCGCGGGCTCGAGCGCGAGCCGCGCGCTGCGCCCCGCGAACGTCTGCACGGACGGGCGCGGGCGGTCGGTGGGCAGGTCCAGGGCGAAGGGCGCGCCCTCGAGCTCGCGCTCCCAGTGGTCGACGTGGGCCTCGAGCGCCGCGGCGACGCGCGGCTCGCGCTGCCACGCCGCGTGGTCGGCGTACTCCAGCCGCAGGGCCGGCAGCGCCGCGGGCGGGCCGCCGCGCTCCTCGCCGTAGAGAGCGCCGAGCTCGCGCACGAGGATGCCGATCGACCAGCCGTCCACCACGACGTGGTGCAGCGCGAGCACGAGCAGGTGGCGCTCGTCGGCGGTGCGCAGCAGCACCGCCCGCACCAGCGGCGCGCGGGACAGGTCGAAGGGGCGCAGGGCCTCGGCGTGCGCGCGCTCGCGGGCGCGCTCGTCGGGGTCGGCGTCTGCGGCGGCGCGCAGGTCGACGCGCTCGAGGGGCAGCCGGGCGCGCTCCTCGACGACCTGCCGCGGTCCGTCCGACCCGTCCTCGAAGCGCGTGCGCAGCGCGGCGTGGCGGTCGACCAGGCGCTGCAGCGCGCGCTCGAGCGCGTCCCCGTCCAGCGCGCCCTCCAGGCGCACGGCGGCCGGCACGACGTAGAGCGGGCTGTCGGGCTCGAACCGGTCGAGGAACCACAGGCGCTGCTGCGCGAACGACAGCGGGCGGGGGCCGCGCGCGCCGGCCAGGTCCGCGGGCGCGGGCAGCTCGTCGCGCGCCGGGAGGTCGCGCGCGCGGAGCTCGGCGACGCGGCGCGCCAGGTCCCCGAGCGTCGCGGCGGCGAACAGGTCGCGCAGCGGGACGTCGACGCCGAGCGCGCCGCGCAGGCGCGAGGCGAGCTGCATCGCGCGCAGGGAGTGCCCGCCCAGGGCGAAGAAGTCGTCCGCCGGGTCCGCGCGGTCCACGCCGAGGACCTCGGCGGCGAGCTGGCAGACGAGCTCTTCGTGCGGCGCGGCCGCGCGCGCGCCGCCGCGGCTTCGAGGCGAGTCGGGCCCGCCGGGCGCGGGCAGGGCCGCGCGGTCGAGCTTGCCGCTGGGGGACAGCGGCAGGGCGTCGAGCGGGACGAAGAACGAGGGCACGAGGGCCGCGGGCAGGCGCTCGGCCAGGTGCGCGCGCAGCGCGCCGGCGCCGGGGTCGGCGCCCGGGCGGGGCACGTACCAGGCCGCGAGTCGCAGCTCGCCGGCGACGTCGACCGCGTCGACCACGGCGCGCCGCACGTCGGCGTGGGCGACGAGCTGCGCCTCGACCTCGCCGGGTTCGGTGCGCACGCCCCCGACCTTCACCTGGCGGTCCGCGCGCCCCTGGAACTCGAGCTCGGCGCCGCCGTCGCGCCCCGGCCGCCAGCGCGCGAGGTCGCCCGTGCGGTACAGCCGCGCGCCGGGCTCGGCCGCGAACGGGTCGGGCACGAAGCGCTCGGCCGTGAACGCCGGCCGCCCCCGGTAGCCGCGGGCGACGCCCACGCCGCCGAGGTACAGCTCGCCCACGGCGCCCGACGGCACGGGCGCGAGGTCGCGGTCGAGCACGTAGGCGCGCACCCCCGCCAGGGGCCGGCCGATGCTCGGCGCGCCGTCGCCGGCGCCCGCGGCGAGGTTTTGCACGGCGGTCACGGTCGCCTCGGCGGGGCCGTACGCGTTCACCAGCCGCCGCGTCCCGTTCCAGGCCGCCGCGAGCTCCGCGGGACAGGGCTCGCCGCCGCTGAAGGCCGTCTCGACCGACGGCAGGTCGGCCGGGTCGAGCTCGCGCAGCACCGACGGCGGGGCGAACAGCACGTTCGCGCCCAGCGCCCGCACGCGTTCCGTGAGCCCGGGGCCCGGTGCCGGCCGGTCCTCGCCGAGCAGGCTCAGCGTGGCGCCGGAGAGCAGCGCGCCCAGCACCTCGAGAACGGACACGTCGAAGGCGATCGACGACAGCTGCAGCACGCGGCGCCCGGGGCCGAGGCCGGCGGCGCGCGCCGTCTCGCGCGCCACGTTGCCGAGCCCGCGGTGGGGGACCTCGACGCCCTTGGGCGTGCCCGTCGAGCCCGACGTGTAGATCACGTAGGCGAGCGACTCGGGGCACGCGCGCGGCCCGGGGCGCGCGGCGGGCCCGGCGGGGGCGAGGTCGTCGTCGAGCACGAGCGTGTCGCCGTGGACGTCCGCGAGCTCCGGCCGGCGCGCCAGGGCGCCGCGCGACGTGACGACCGCGTCCGGCCGGGCCTCGCGGGCCACCTGGGCGAGGCGCGCGGGAGGGTGGGACGGGTCGAGCGGCAGCCACGCGGCGCCGGCCTTGGCGACGCCCAGGATGCCGACGGCCAGCTCGGCCGTGCGCTGCAGGCCCAGCCCGACGAGGGCCTCGCCGCCGAGGCCGCGCGCGGCGAGCGTCCGGGCGAGCCGGTCGGCCTCGCGGTCGAGCTCCGCGTACGTCCACGTCGTCCCCGCGTCCTCGACGGCGACGGCGTCGGGCGTGCGCTCGACCTGCGCCTCGAAGAGCTCCGCGACGCAGGCCGGCGGCGCCGCGGGCTCCGCGCCCCGCGCCCAGTCCTCGAGGACGAGCCGCCGCTCGCGCTCGTCCGGCCCCACGAGCGCGGCGAGCGTCG
Organism: bacterium; assembly: GCA_030428395.1. GTDB lineage: Bacteria > Planctomycetota > UBA1135 > UBA1135 > JAUIDW01. The sequence continues at coordinate 8,196 of JAUIDW010000151.1, forward strand.
CGTCGGGCTCGTCCACGAGGCGCAGGCACAGCCGCCGGACGTCGGCGAGCACGTGCTCCGCGAGCGTCGCGTCGACGCGCGCGGGGTCGTACGAGAGCCGCAGCGACAGCTCCGCGCCCGGCGTCGCGACCAGGTTGACCGGGAAGCTCGTGCGCTCGAGCCCGTGCACGTCGCGCAGCTCGAGGTCCCCGGCGAGGCCGCGGCCCTGGGCCCGGGACAGCGGGTAGTTCTCGAACACGACGAGGCTCTCGAACAGCGGCGCGCCCGCCTCGAGGCCGGCCCAGGCGCCGACGTCGGGCAGCGCGCACCACTCGTGCGGCGAGACCTCCGCGGCCGCGGCCTGCACGTCGCGCAGCCACGCGAGCGCCGTCGCGTCCGGGGGCAGCGCGACGCGCGCGGGCAGCGTGTTCACGAACATCCCGACCATGGCCTCGACGCCGTCGAGCTCCGCCGGCCGCCCGGCGCGGGCGACCCCGAAGACGACGTCGCGGCGGCCCGACAGGCGCGCGAGCACGAGCGCCCAGGCGCCCTGCACGAGCGTCGCGAGCGTCACGCCGTGGCCTCGCGCCGCCTGCTCGAGGCGCTCGGTGTCCTCGCGCGAGAGGCTCGCCCACGCGTCGCCCCAGGCGTCGGCGTGCCCGGCCCCGTTCCGCGGGTCCGCGTCGTCCGCCCGCCGGCCGGCGGGCCGCAGCCCGGCGATCGGCGTGGGGCGCGCGCCCGCCAGGCGTTCCCGCCAGAAGGCCTGCGCCGCACCCGTGTCGCGCGCGGCGAGCCAGGCGACGTAGTCCCGGTAGGGGCGCACCGGCCGGTCGGCCGGAACCTCGCCGCGGGCGAGCGCCGCGGTGACCTCGAAGACCTCCTCGAGCACGAGCGGCAGCGACCAGCCGTCCAGCAGGAGGTGGTGGCTCGTCCAGGTGACGCGCCAGCGCTCGTCGGCGAGCCGCGCCACGTGCACGCGCAGCAGCGGCGCGCGCGTGGGGTCGAAGCCGCGGCGGCGGTCGGCGGCGAGGTGCCGCGCGAGCCGCGCGCGCTGCTCCACCTCGTCGAGCGCGCGCCAGTCCTCGACCTCGAACGGCAGGTCGACCTGGCGCAGCACGACCTGCACGGGTTCCTGGACGCCCTTCCACACGAAGGCGGTGCGCAGCGCGGGGCGGCGCGCGACGACGACGCGCCAGGCCTGCTCGAACGCCGCGGGGTCGAGCGCGCCCTCCAGCGTGAAGCCGAGTTGCCCGAGGTAGTCGCCCGCCTCGGGCGCGAGCTCGGTGTGGAACAGCATCCCGCGCTGCAGTGGCGTCAGCGGGTACAGGTCCTCCATGCGCACGTCGTTCACGACGCGCCTCCCGGGGGCGTCCCCGAGGAGCCGACCTGGCGCAGCACGTCGGCGAGCTGTCCGTCGTCGAGCCCGACCAGGTCGAGCGCCGGTCCGCCGCTCGCGTGGCGGGGCTCGGCGAGCTGCCGCAGGTGGTCGCGGAACGCGGCGGCGAGGCGCTCGACCTGCGGGCGGGCGGCCTCGACGGAGAACCAGTCCACGGTCAGGGCCCCGCCCTGGACGCGCGCGTCGATCTCGAGCGCGTGGGAGCGGCGCGCGGCGGGCGCGCGGTCGCGGCCCGCGTCGAGCAGGCGCAGCCGCCCTCCCCCCGGGGCGCCGTCGAGCCGGCCCAGGTAGTTGAACGAGACCTCCGCCGCGGGGAACGCGTCCGGACCGAGGCCGAGGGCGTCGCCCGCGGTGCGCGCGAGCCAGCGCGCCGGGCCGAGGCGGCGGGCGCGCGCCAGGTCGCGGCGCACGGCGCGCAGGCGGGCCGGCGGCGTGGTCGCGCCCGTCAGGTCGAGGCGCGCCGGGTGCAGCTCGGTGAACCAGCCGACCGTGCGGGCGACGTTCGGACCGCCGGCGGGCTCGCGGCCGTGGCCCTCGAGCTCGATCCAGGTCTCCGCGCGCCCGCCCACGTCGACCCACGCGGCGGCGAGCGCGGTGACGAGCAGCTCCTCCACGGTCGCGTGCTCCCGGCGGGCGGCATGCTCGAGTCGCGCCGTGCCGTCGCGGTCGAGCGCGACCCGCGTGCGCACCTCGTCGCGCTCGCGGCCGGGCCCCGGGAGCCCCAGGGGCTCGGGCGCGCCGGCCAGGTCCTCGAGCGCCAGCTCGTCGGGGCGCAGCGCGCGCGCGCGCGCGGCGGTCCACTGCGCCCACTCGCGCCACGGCGTCGACGCGGGCGCGGCCGGGGCGGGCTCGCCGGCGGCCTGCGCGGCGAGGTGCTCCTCGAGCTCGTCGACGAGCAGCCGCCAGGACACCGCGTCGACGACGAGGTGGTGCGCGACGAGGAGCAGGCTCGTGTCCCCGTCGTCGCGGAACACCACGGCGCGCAGCAGCGGCCCGCGCGCGAGGTCGAGGCCGGCCTGCGCCCGCCCGGTGGCCTGCGCGCGGGCCGCGTCGCGCTCGCGCGCGTCGTCGAGGGCGCGCAGGTCGACCGCGTCCACGGCGACGGCGCTCGCGGCGTCCCCGCCGAGCGCGCGCCATGCGTCGCCCTCGCGGAGGAAGCGCAGGCGCAGCGCGTCGTGGCGGTTGGCGAGCGCGACCAGGGCGGCGTGCACCGTCGACGCCTCGCAGCCGCCGTCCACGGCGAGGAGCAGGTGCTGGTTCCAGTGGTCGGGCCGCCCCAGGTCCTGCTCGAGCAGCCAGCGCTGGATCGGCGCCAGCGGGACGGGGGCCCCGCGGAGGTCCTCCGCCGCCTCGGCGGGCGCGGCGGCCGCGGTCGCGGCGCGCGCGAGGTCGGCCAGGCGCGGGTGCCGGAACACGTCGCGGGGCGTCAGGTGCAGGCCCGCGCGCGCGGCGCGGGCGCAGAGCTGGATGCTGCGGATCGAATCGCCGCCGAGCTCGAAGAAGCCGTCGCCGGCGCCGACGCCCTCGACGTCGAGCAGCTCCTCGAAGAGCCTCGCGAGCGTCGCCTCGGCGTCGCCGCGTGGGGCCGAGCCCTCGCCCGTCCGCGCCGCGGGGGTGGGCAGCGCGCGCCGGTCGACCTTCCCCGCGGGCGTGCGCGGCAGGGCGTCGAGGCACACGAGGCGCGCGGGGACGAGGTGGCGCGGCAGGCGCTCGGACAGCTGGTGGCGCAGCGCCTCGGGCTCGCTCGCGCTGGCGGCCCACGCGAACAGCTGCGCCCCGCCGTCCGGCGCGGGGCGCGCGGCCACGACGGCCTCGGCGACGCCCGGCAGGGCGGCGAGCTGCGCCTCGACCTCGGCGAGCTCGACGCGGAAGCCGGAGATCTTCACCTGCGCGTCGCTCCTGCCGAGGAACTCGAGCTCGCCGCCGCCGTCGCGCGCCGGCCGCCACCGCGCGCGGTCGCCGGTCCGGTAGACGCGGGTGCCGGGCGCCGGCGCGTCGGGGTCGGGCACGAAGCGCGAGGCCGTCAGGCGCGGGTCGCCGAGGTAGCCGCGCGCGACCCCGCTCCCGCCCAGGAGCAGCTCGCCCGGGACGCCGGTGGCGGCGCGCTGGCCCGCGCGCTCGACCACGCCCGCGCGCCAGCCCGGCACGGGCCTTCCGATGGGGATCTCCTCGGCGGGGTCGAATCCGCCGGCGGGGTCGAACAGGGTCGCGGTGACCGTGGTCTCGGTGGGCCCGTAGGTGTTGACCCAGCGCAGCCCCTCGCCGGCGACGGCGCGCCAGGCGGAGAGGCTGGCCGCGGAGGCGCGCTCGCCGCCGACGACGACCAGGCGGAGGCTGTCGGGCGGCGCGGCCCCGCGGGCGGCGAGGCTCGCCGTCCACACGTGCCAGTAGGCCGTCGGCAGGTCGAGCACGGTGACGCCCTCGCGCGCGACGAGCGCCTCGAGCTCGTCCACCGACGGCGCCTCGGGGTCCGTGCGGACCACGACCGCCGCGCCGGCCACGAGCGGCGGGAAGAGCTCCTCGACGCAGAGGTCGAACCCCACCGAAGCGTCGTGCAGCACGACGTCCTCGGGGCCGAGGTCGAGGAAGCGCACCGCCGACAGCGCGTGGGCGAGGAGCGCGCGGCGCGGCACGACGACGCCCTTGGGGGCGCCCGAGGAGCCCGACGTGTGCATCACGTACGCCGCGGCCTCCGGCGGCGCGTCGCAGGCGGCGAGGGGCGCGACGTCGCCGACCGGGTCGCGCTCGTCGAGCACGACGTCGGCGCGCGGGTCGTCCTGGGCGAGCGCGGTCGGCGCGACGACGAGGCGGGCGTCGGCGTCCCCGGCGAGCAGGCGCCGGCGGGCGGCCGGGAGCCCGGGGTCGAGGGGCAGCCAGGCCGCGCCGACGGCGTCGCAGGCGAGCAGCGCCACCGTGCGCTCGAG